>NZ_VFTM01000013.1:0-165903 GCF_006439555.1 Mesorhizobium sp. B3-1-6
CACCAACTTCTCAAAACTCTTCAATCACATAAAACAAAACCCCGCCGAAAATCGACGGGGTTAGTCAGCAGTCTGGGGCCCGCCACGCGGCGGGCCTTTTTGCGTGCAGAGACAACCGAACACACGGGCAATCGCCTGCGCGTGTTCATTAGGCATGCGTTGAATGTTGAGCCTCGGGAACGATTTGGCGCAATTCCCAGTTGTCACACCGGAAGTCCTGCGTCCCTAGTCCCTATCGGATCGGACGAAAGGGCGATGGGCCCGCCGGCAAATCGTTCAAGCTTGCGGTCCACTAGGAAAAGGTGCATGGGTCGAGATGGGTAGAGATATGGGCGAGATCGTCGACGACCGAATGTGGCCGCGGCGCTCGGATGGGCAGATGTATTTTCCGCAGTTTCTTGTGGGAATGGTGGCAACGCTTCTGGTGATCCTCGGTTGGACTTACGCCTCCACGGGATCTGTCTGGATGGCGATCGGCTGGACATTCCTGGCGGCAGTGGTTCTGCAGGCCGGCTATTTCGTGGCCGTGCTCTGGCTCGTGCATGGCGAGACCCGCGTGACCGACGAACGCAAGGCGGACGCAAGCTCGGCACCGGCCAAGATACCCGGCCCGTTCGAGCGCGACGGCATCATCCACGCTCTCATCTTGTGGCTGTTCCCGAAACTGCTGCCTTAATCGCTTTGAGCGGCGCTTTGCGGCCGGGCTGCTGACCGACCGTCTTTTCGTTTTCGAGAGGTCGTCGCACCACAATAGCCGGCGCTCCGCATTCTCCGCTCGAACGCAGGGACCGGGCTACGCCTCGGTGCTAAAGTTCCGAGGCGCCATCAAATTTGTATTGTCGCCGGCCGGCCGCCTTTCACCACGTCAATGCGGCGCAACGCAAACGGCCGGCTTGCAGCCGTCGGAACCGTGGTCCGAGCCGGCTGCAATCCTGTGGTTCGCCGAGTTAACGCGCGTGGCCGGCGAAGCCGAGCGGACCGTCTCCGAAGACGAGAAGACAACGAAGCCAAAGACCAGCACCGCAGCGGCGACGATCAGCGAGCCGATCGCCACGACCGGCTCGATCTCCGGATGGCCTGCCGCCAGCATCCAGTAGAGCGCCGGCAGCATGATCACGATGCCGACCGTATAGAGGCCGTAATGGATCATTGCGATGCGGCGCTCGGCCTTGGCCGGGTTGAGCGCATAGTAGCCGCCGAAGATGGCGCTGGTGACCCAGCCAAGAAGGTTGATGTGGGCATGCGCCGGAAAGGCACCGTGATCGCCCGAAATCGCCATCTGCAGCCCGGCGGCGATGCCCAGAATAAGAAAGACGATGGCCGTCTTGAAGAAAAGCTCCGATACCCGTGGCATTTTGTTGTCCTCCCAATGCCTCTGTAAACCCGACTCCGCGAAGTCTACATCCTGCAAGCCATATTAGCCATGGCGTACCTAAGTCAGTGGGGCTTCGGGCGAAAGCCGCGAGATGTCGACGGCTTTGCAAAAAAATGGCCCGCCTCTTTCGAGGCGAGCCAAAAAGGAGCCGGGCTTGAGGTCGGCCCCATCCAGGTTGCCACCTGAATTTCAAACGGCGCTAACGTAACAGAACCCGGAATTTATTCCACCGCTATAGCGGACTGACACGGTAAGGTTTTCCGACCTTGAACAGCGCAAGCCCTTGCCGATCGGCCATCGGAACCAAGGCACTACCAGACAGGACGTCGCCCCTTTTTCAGCCGGCGGGTGAAAGCATGGGCTTCAGCGTCCCATCCTTCTGCTAGAACCGATGGTGCAGCACGGCAAGGCGATGCGCCTTGCACGTCCGCAGCATTTGAGCAATGCTTGGCGACGGGGGTGGTTTCCGTAATTTCGGAAGCACGATTACATGTTCATTGACTACTACGAACTTCTGGAAATAAGCCCGAATGCCAATTCTGAGACCATCGAGCGGATTTTCCGCTACTTTGCCATGCGCTACCACCCCGACAATCGGGAAACAGGCAACGAAGCGCGCTTCAGCGAGATCGTGGAAGCCCACAATACGCTGCGGGACCCAGTCAAACGGGCTCAGTACGACATCCTTTACCGGGAGCATCTTGGCCTTCGTCACGAACTCACGGAAGGAGCCCGCGACGGCGGCGGCATGGAGAGGGATACCGTCATCCAGGCCAATCTGCTGTCGCTCCTCTATGTGAGGCGCCGGCGGGACGTCAACAATCCGGGCATCGGCGACGACGAGCTCGAGCGCCTGTCGGGCTGCCCTCGCGAGCACCTGGAATTCCACCTGTGGTACCTCAAGGCGAAGGGCTTCATCGGCAGGACCGAGAACGGGACATTCGCGATCACCGTGGAAGGCATCGATCACGCCGGGACCAAACAGGGCCGGGATCGCCCCGACGCCACCCGCCTGCTCGATCACGCGAGTTAGGCCGACCATCAAAAGCCCGCCGACTGGCGCCTGAACCAGTGGCGGGCTCGATGAAGGAACAGCTACATCCCTGAGGAATCGACTGTCGTCTTCTCAACTCCCCATATCTGGGCTCGGTTCGCCGGGGCGGCGGAGTCTAAGCCATGCACCATGACGGGCAAGACGAGGAGTGCAGGGTTACATTGGCGTTATATTTCGCCGAATACAAGGTGACCGAGGTCTGACGTGCCGACGCATTGGGCCGGTGCCGACCCGTCGGGGGTGATTACGAGGACGCCCCGCCAACAGCTTGTTTGAAGCAATACCCGCGTGGCTGGCGTTCGAACATCAAAAGTTGTGGCCGGCCTGTCATGCCGACGATAAGTGTATCGTAACACGACATTTTGCGAAAGCCGTCAGCGATACCCGAACATCCTCACCGCCAGGGCCGGCGCCCATGCTTTTCATCGTCCAAGAAAGCAAGCATTCGTGAAATCAGGTGGCAACCTGTAGCGGGAGCCGACACCAACAGTGCTCCGCTTTGGCTCGTCTCGACCGAGGCGAGCCATTTTCTTTCTGAAATCGCGAGTGCGCGGCCGGCGACATACCGACAAAAAAGCCGCCGGGCGGGCCCGGCGGCCTTTCGTTCACCCTCTGGTCGGTTCGCCCGGCCTTACGGTGTTGTCGTCGCCGTGGCAGCGGCTTGCGCGTCGATCTTGCCCGCCAGCGTGTCCTTGGCCCAGGCGGTGACGTCGGGGTCGACCGGCTTGTTGGCCATCTCGGCAAGGGCCGCATCCAAGGACGCGTCAGTGGGGGGCGGCGCGTTGTCAACCGCGGCCTGGGCATCGGTGACCGCCTGATTGTCGGCGGTGATTGCCGTGTTCTGGGCGTCAATCTGCCCCTGAACCTCGGCAACCTGCGCATCGAGAGCGGCCTGCTGTTCGGTCGTGAAGCCGGTCGTGTCGGTCGCGTTGAGATCGGCGAGTTGCTGAGTGAGGTCGGCGAGCTTGCTCTGGTCGGTGGTCAATTGGGCGTTCGCGGCGTCGAGCTTGGCCTGCGCGTTCTTGGCCGCCGCGGCCTGCGTCACGTAAGCTTGGACGCCGGCGAATTTCTTGCTCTTGGAATGCTCGTAGGCGCTCAGATTGCGCTTCAGCGAGTTCAACCGGCCGAGCTTGGCGTGAAGGTTCTTCTCCTTCGACGTGGCGGCCGTGGTCGTGTTGTCGGTCGAGCTGTCGTCGGACGCGCTGTCGTCCGAGGCGCTGTCGGTGCCCTTGTTGTGGCCCGGAGCCGAAGCCGACTTGCCGTGCGAGGCGCCGCTGTTGCCGTTGCCATTACCACCGGCATTGCCGCCGCCGTTTCCATTGCCGCCATTGCCATTGCCGCCGCCATTACCGCCGCCATGGCCGTTGCCGCCGCCATTGCCGCCAGCGTCGGCAAGCGCGGGGGCCGCGGCAAGCGCCAGAATGGCAAGAGATGCCAGAAGTGTCTTTCGCAATGTCATTTTGCTTCTCCGCAGATGAATCGTCGTCATGGCCCAACCGCTAGGCAGCCTCTTATGAGAATTTCCTAACGGCGTCGGATAAACTTTAAGCAATTGCGGTCGCGAAATGAGAGCATGGCCGCCGCGGCCCGGCGATCTCCATCAGATAGCGTGTTAACCCATTGAAATTTAATGAAAATACAAAGGGCCGAGCGCGCTTGGGCCGTTTGGAACAATGAGGGCCCTTGTCTCGCCAGACCATGGTCCCAAGGACATTCCCGCCCGGGCGAAACCGTGCAAACCCGGAACGTCCGCCCGGCGCGAGAACCAGTCCCGGTCGGCCAGAAATGCGCCCGGCGCGACGCGCCTAAAGCGAAGGATCCGAGGCTTGCGTGTCGCCTGCATCCTGATCCGTGGGTACCGCGGCGCCCGGCTCCTGGCGTTCACCTGAACCGGTCGGGGAAAGGACCGTCAGATCCATCCGAGCTATGCGGGACGCGGCTTTTCCTTGCGCATTCGGCTCGCTGTCATCCGTCTCGCAAACCGAGGCCTTTGCAAGGTGGCCAACGCTTTCGCCACTCTTGCCGGGAAGGCTTCCGACGACGCAGGAGGTTTGCTCGGATGATGCACCAAGCCGGTGCCGTGCTGGCTTCCAACAACAGAGGTCATGGCTGCGCTTCCGATATGGATGACAGGCAAATTTCTAGTTTAGCACTCCGGGCTGGCGCGAAACTTACGAGATTTAGAGATCGCTAATGTTCTAGCTTGATACCGGGCGGCGATCGACCTTCTAGCCGCCGACCAGCGGCACGGTCACCGAGGTGGTATAGCTGATCGGATAATCGCTGAAATAAGGAAAGCTGATGACGAAGGCGTAGCTGGCGTTGACGTGCGCCATGCGGAAGCCGCCGCTCGCCGGGTCGGTGGTGATGGTGACGTTCACGTTCTGCAGGCCCAGCGCCTGCAGTTTCTGCGTCGCGACCGCCTGTATGTCGGCCTGCGTCAGCGTGTTGTTGAGCTGCAGGGAGCGCGCGGAGGCTTCAAGCGCATAGCGTACGCTGGAGATGTTGTTCATCGACCAGCCAAAGGCGAAGATGCCGAACAGCAGCATGATGAGGAAGGGCGCAACCAGCGCGAACTCGAGACCGGCGCCACCCGAGATGTCGCCGACAAATGCTTGACGCCTTTGCTTAGCGGACACGGACCACCTGCAGATGACCGATCGACGTGTCGCGCGGGAAGACGCCGAAGATGAAAGGCGGCTTCCAGGTGCCCGACGCCTGGATCTGGACGAAGACCGAGGGCACTTTCGGCCCGCTGCAGATGGTGGTCGAGGTGACCACGGTCGTTCCGCATTTGTAGGCACGGCTCACCGCGATCGCCGCATCGTCCGGTTTGTGTTCCCAGCTCGCCAGCGCCGCGGCCTGGGTGGCGCTGTCGTCGGTGCCGCCTGCCATGACAAGGTTGGCGGCCGTCTTCACCCCGGCCCGCATCGCCAGCGAGCTGGTGACGTAGGACCAGCCGTCCAAGACGCCCAGAAGAGCGGCGCACAGCACCGGCATCACCAGCGCGAGCTCCACCGCGGCGATGCCGGCGCGGTCTCTGCCGAAGCGGATTGCCCGTAGCCGCATGGCCGCTACTCGACCACCGCAACCGACTGGGTGGCCGGGATGTCCTTCATCCCGAGGCTCGAGCAGTCCTGGTTGATGGTCGAGTTGCCCGACCACTGAATGGTGTCGGCAACAACCTGGGTGCAGCCGTTCTTACCCGAGAAATTGCCAAGGTAATTGACCTGCTGCCTGGGAAAATAGATTGCGCCGGTCAAAAGCGAAGTCGCGTTGCCGTTGAAAGTGCTTTGCGCCGCCGTCCCTGTCCGGTCGCCGTAGAACAGCACGCCGGAATAGGTGCCCGTGGTCGGGGCGGCCAGCGTCACGGTGGCGTTGCCGTTCATGCTGACGGTGTTGCTGCCGGCCATGAAGATCGTGACGTCGCTGCCTTGGATGACGGCACCCGCATTGATCTTCAAGTCGCCCTGGACGACGTAGACACCGGGGGAAAGCGTGATATTGCCGTTGAGGTTCATGCCGCTGCAGTAGGTCCCGGGCTGGATCGTTTGCGTCGTCTTGTTGCCGTTGATCTTCTGGCATGGGTTTGAGGTCGCGGGAGCCGGCAAGCTGGCGAACGGGTCGGCCGCTGGCAGGGCTTGGGTGATCGGAGACTTGCAAACCATCGTTGGCGGATTGTTCAGCACCATGCCGCCGACGGTGATCAGACAGTCGGTCTGGACAGCCGCCGAGCCCTGGATCTTGATTGCGTCGGAGGCGTTCGAATTCGCCATGTCAACGCAGCCGATTTTCTTCGCGTTGGTGTTGCCGGAGAAGAGCAACGCCTGCGAAGCCGTGAGACTGAGAGCTATGTCGCAAGCTTTGGAGGCATCGGTGATCAGTGCCACCGCCCTCGCCTGCTCCGGCACCTTGGTCTGCGTGAAGATGGAGGTGAACATGCGGTCGAGGTTCTGGTTGAGGATCACCTCGACCGCCTTCTTGGCCGTGTTCGGCCCGGACGCCGGCGGGGTGTTGACGACGATGGTGCCGCCGCCCAGCCCGTTCGAGGCGGCCGATGTCGTGGCGGCGGCGGTGATGGTGGCGGTGTCGGACCCCGCGATCTTTTCCAACGCGCCGGCATAGGCGGCCGCGTCGGCGATCGCCTGCAGCTTCAGGCTCGAATAGTACCAATAGGAGGTCTCGACGCCGAGCCCGGCGCCGCCGATGACGACCGGCAGGGTCAGCGCGAAGATGGTCGCGACATTGCCGCCCTTGCCTTCGCAAAAGCGTCGAGAGACTAGTCCAGAAAAAAGATTTCTGATGAACCGACCTGAAAAGGCCATGGCCGAGCGCACCCAAGCTATCCCAGCCGTTACGTCATCATTGTCATATGAACGAATGCCTAATTATTTCGCTCGACTTGCGCTGTTAGGACTGCATCGGGCCGCCACCCCCGCCTTGCGCCGTGCACACTAAGACTTAAGGCCCAGAAAACTCTCGGACTTAAGGTGTAACCATTAGTAAAACCATATAATTTAACACTTTCTGCATTTTATCTTTTTTGGAAATCGCCCGTAGAGACAGCGTGCCTATCACTCTCGAATATACGACGAGGGCGGACTTCCATGTTTGCACGTTTCTGGGCTTCGAGGCGCGGCAACTTCGCGGTCGCGACCGCGGTGGCCATGGTGCCGCTGATGCTTGCCCTGGTAGGGTCCATCAACTTGATCGGCACCAGCGACGACGCCGCGCAGTTGCAGAATTCGCTTGACGCGGCCGACCTTGCAATCGGTACGAAATACCAGGCGAGCATGTCGGCGAGCGACGTGCAGCAACTCGGCCAGACCTTCTTCGCGGCCAATATGAGCACCGCCGACGCGCAGGAATATGCGGGCAGCGTCGCCGCCTTCCAGGCCGGGGCCAGCGGCGATCCGAGAGCCTACTTCATTTCGGTGTCGTCGAGCATCAGCCGACCGGCCTTCGTCCCCGGCATGCCGGCCTGGCCGGCGACGCGCTCCGCCTCGGTCAAGATCAAGCCCGGCGCGCAGGCCTGTGTGCTCGCGCTCGATCAGAATGCCGACGGCGCGGTCAGCCTGCAGGGCTCCACCAATGTAGCGATGAGCGGTTGCGTGATAGCGGCCAATTCGGATGCCGCCGACGCCGTCAGCCGGGGTGGCTCGGCGATCGTCAGCGCTGGCTGCGTCTCGACGGTCGGCGGCACGCAAGGGTTGACGCCGCCCAGCGCCACCCTTTCCTGCGGCGCGCCGCAGGAAAACCAGTATGCCTCGTTCGATCCGCTGGCCGACGTCGTTCCGCCTCCCTACACGCTCTGCCTGCCCGTGCCGAACGGCAAGACGATAACGCTTTCGCCGGGTACCTACTGCGACAAGACGCTGTCGGGAAATATTACCCTCAATCCGGGCACCTACATCATGCGCAACGTCACCATAAAGCCAGGCGGCAACGGCAGCCTGAGCGGCCAGGGCGTGACGATCTTCCTGATGGAGAACTCGCAGCTCATCATCAACGCCAACGAGCAGGTGAACCTGTCGCCGCCGGCCAGCGGCCCCTACGCCGGCATCACAATCTACCAGGCGCGCGGCAACACCCAGGCGCTGACGCTGAACGGCGGATCCGGCTCGGTGGTGAGCGGTTTCATCTACGCCCCGGACGCTGCCATCACCTATGCCGGAAATTCGGACATGAACGCCGAGGGCAGTTGCCTGCGGCTGGTCGGCGACACTGTCGCAATGACGGGGAGCTCCGCCGTTAAATCGGATTGCACGGCCGAGCTTGGGAACCGCGCTATGTATGCGGGACGGATGATCACCCTGGCGAAATGAACGCCAATCTCGTCATCCCTTTGAACGCAATTCCGGACGGAAAACCGCTCGCGCCTTTCCTGGAATTGCTTCTAGGGAAGATCACAACTCGCCTATGATATCCGCGCCCGCCTGCTCGTCGAAGAGCACCGCGCAGCCGCGCTCGAGCGCGACCTGCGTCAAGGCGTTGGCCGCATCCGCATCCGACGAGACGAAATCGCCGGTCAGGACGCGAAATTCCTCGACGGCCTTCGACATCGGCACCAGGCGCCCGGCAGACAGGTCGCTCGCACATGCGTCGATGACGCACAAAAGATCGATGAGTTCGAAATTATGCATGGCGGCCTCCGCCTGCGCCATCCCTTCGCTCAATCAACGGTACGAGGCGCGGACTGGTTCCCTCGCCTGCGTTCGGCGGATGGCCTGACTGGCGCAAGCTTGAGATCGAAGCGAGCAGGCAGGCATGGCTCGGCACAGGCCTTGCGCACCGATCTGGTGGCCATCGTGTCGATCGGAAGAAGGACCACCATCTGGGCATGGCGTTGTGGCCAGAGCGGCCTTCCGAAGAGGAGGAAGACGCCGCCGATCAATCCCGCCAAAAGCAGCGCGGCAAACAGGTTCGCGATCACGTTGCCGGGTTGCACGGCCAGCAACTCCAAGAGAGTTTCCAGGGCGAAAGGAATGCCCGCCATATCGCAGGAATGGCGGGCACCCATCGTCAACCGCCGATGAAGGGACTTTGTCCGGCGGCTTGCTAGCCAATGAAATGGGGCCGTTGTTGTTTCCCGGAAATCGGCACCTCGGGCCTCTGCGTTCGGCGGGTGAGACTTCGGTCGGAGCATGGCCCCGGACCGTCGCCCGAGGGCTTGGCATATCCGTCTTCCACGACGACGCGCCAAGCGCCCGGCCGAGCTCGCTCCGATTACATTAGCAATAACTCATAATAAGGCTTATAAATAACGTCGCGGTCGCCGACGATCGCAACGTCAGGCGCCGCTTCACGCATGGAGGGATACCATGGCCGAAGCTGCAATGCAGGTTACAAAACTCGAATCCAAATCGCACAACACTCCCGACGAGGTCCGCGCGCCCGCCAAGACGCGCGTCGAAATCGTCCGGCTGCCGGGCTATTCCCTGGCGCGAATGAACATGCAGCCGGGCTGGAAATGGTCCGAATGCGTCAAGCCGGTGGTCAAGACCGACAGCTGCCAGGTCTCGCATGTCGGCTACGTCGTGTCCGGATCGATCACCGTGCGCATGACCGATGGCACGCAAAAGACCTTCGAGGCCGGCACGTCCTATACCATCCCGCCGGGCCATGACGCCTGGGTGGAAGGCAATCAGCCCTTCCAGTGCATCGAGGTGCTGAGCGCCGAGCAATACGCCAAACCAGCATAGGCCGGATCCAGCCGATGGGCGGCTATGAAGCTGCACCAGCCAAGCTGCGGGATCAAGGCGACGTCACCTTGATCCCGTTCGCAGGTGCGATCGCCGCCTCATTCGAATGAATGAGGCAGGCTCATTCATTTGTATGAAGACACAGAAAGCAGGCTCATAGGGGCCTTGACACTAGACTGCTTTTGTTCTCTTTATGTTCCCTAAATCAGCCTTTTCCAACAGAGAAATCTAATACTGCACCGCGGCAAAGCGGGCGCTGCAGACGGGAGCGCAGGATGCTCGCTAAGGACGCCGCTGCCGCCACCATCCTGCATGCCGATCTCGATGCCTTCTACGCCTCCGTCGAGCAATTGCTCGATCCGTCATTGCGCGGCAAGCCGATCGCCGTCGGCGGCGGCGTGGTGCTGGCGGCTTCCTATGAGGCCAAGGTCTTCGGCGTGCGCGGCGGCATGTCCGGCCGCAAGGCGCGCGAGCTCTGCCCGCGGCTCATTTTCGTCGGCGGCCATTTTTCCGAGTACCAGCGTCTCGGCGATGCGGCGATCAAGGTGCTCGACGATTTCACGCCGGTGGTCGAACGCATCTCGATCGACGAGGCCTTTGCCGATGTCGCCGGCTGCACGCATCTGTTTGGCCCTCCGCAAGAGATCGCGCGAAAAATCCGCGCGCGGGTGAAGATCGAGCTCGGCCTGCCGATCTCGATCGGCGTGGCGCGGACAAAACATCTCGCCAAGATCGCCTCGCAGGTCGCCAAGCCAGACGGATTGGTGGTGGTCGAGCCCGGCACCGAGCTCGCCTTCCTGCACGATTTGCCCGTCACGCTGATGTGGGGCGTCGGCCCCGCGACCAAGGCCAGGCTCGCGGAAATCGGCGTCGAGACGATCGGGCAATTAGCGCGCACGCATAGCGGGGCGCTGGAGCGGCTGATCGGCCATGCCGCCGGCCAGAAGCTTGCCGCGCTTGCCTGGAACCGCGACCCGCGCAAGCTCGAGACGCATCGGCGCGCGCATTCGGCCGGCGCGCAATCGGCGCTGGGCAGGAAGCCGGCGCTGCCGCGCGTCTTCGTGCCGACGCTGCTCCATCTGGCCGACCGTGTCGCCAGCCGCTTGCGCGCCAAGGACCGGCCCGGGCGCGCGGTCACGGTGCGCGTGCGCTTCGCCGACATGCGCGCGGTGAGCCGCTCGATTACGCTCGAGCAGCCGATCCAGGCGACCGCGATGCTGGCCGAGATCGCCGAAGAGCTGGTGCGCGGCGTGCTGGCCGCCCATCCGGGCGAGCGCGACATCTCGCTGCTCGCCATCTCTGTCTCGCATCTGGAGGAGCATGCCGAGCTGCAGCTCGAATTGCCGCTCGGCCTGGCGGACGAGAAGCTCAGGCCCGGCAGCCGAAAAGGTCTCGCGCGCTTCGGCGCAGACCGCGCCATCGACAAGATCCGGCAGCGCTTCGGCAAGGAGGCCGTCGGCTACGGGACGGTGGCGCTGGAAGGCGCGCGCTCGGTGCCGGACGGGTTCAGGGAACTGGCGGAGAAGGAGTTGTAAAGGGGCCTGCGCCCACCTCCACCCAATCCATCCGCATCGTCACACTCATCGTCGCCCCATCATCGAGCACCGTCAGCCCCTGGCCATGATGCGCATCGACCGGGTGCGACACCGGCTCGAAGCAGAAGAAGCCGGCATCATGCGACGGGGAATAGAGGATGAACACGCCCAGTTCGGGCGAGGCTGCCAGCTCAAGCACAATCCCCTGCGCCGGCTGGACGATGGTAGCGCGACGATCCCAGCCGACAAAGGCGTTGTTTACCCAACCCGCCGGCAAAAGCGAGAGCCGCGAGAAATCCCACCACGGATGCTCAGCAAGCGGCGCGACGCCCGTTGGCAAATGGCGCTCATCCTCCAGCCAAACCCGCCCTGCCTTCGCCTTCAGCGTGGTCCTGGCGCCGCGTGGAAACCAGGGATGGAAACCGAGGCCATAGGGCAAGCGCATGCCGGCACTGTTCTCCACCGTAAGGTGGGCCTCGAGAGCGCCGTCGTGTAGCGAGTACACAACGGAGGCCGCGTAGCGGTAAGGACCGATCGCGCCGTCATCGAGCATCAGCTCGGCCTCGGTGTCGATATGGCGGGCAAGCCGCCAGGGCTTCTGGAAACCGTCGCCGTGGATCGGAAAGGCTTCGCCGGGCACATTCGGCCCGATGGCATGGAAGCGGCCGTCGAAGGTGAAGCCGCCGCCGGAGATGCGGTTCGACCACGGCACGAGGAGTTGGCAACCGGACGCGCCGGCGCCGTCCCCTGCCCGCAAAAGCGGAACCCGCGCACTGCCGACAAGCGCATCATAACGGGCGATCGCGCCACCCTTGTCGGGCGCGAGCACGAGCCGCGCGCGGCCATCGCGAAGCTCAACCATGCCAGCCCTCACCAGCCGCCGTCGACGGCGATGTTCTGGCCGCTGATCATGTCGGAGGCAGGCGAGACGAGGAACAGCACGAGATCGGCGACGTTGCCCGGCTCGATGCGCTTCTTCAGGCTCTGGTTCGCGAGAATCCAGTCATTGTATTCCTTCAGCCGATCGCCGAAGACGCGCTCTTCCGCCTCCGAGACCACCGCGCCCGGCGATACGGCGTTCACCCTGATGCCATGCGGCCCAAGCTCGCGCGCCAGCGATTTGGTGAGGCCGAGCATGGCGCCTTTCGACGCGACATAGGGGCACGTAGCCGTCCCAGCGGCCGTTGAGCGTGATCGAGCAGAAGTTGACGATCTTGCCGTGACCCTTGGCCTTCATGCCTGGAGCGCAGGCCCGCGCCAGCGCGAAGGCGGCCGAAGAGTTGACGCGGATCTGGTCCTCATACTCGGCGAGCGAGAATTCCTCGAACGGCCGGTTGATGATCAGCGCCGCGTTGTTGATCAGGATGTCGATGCCGCCTTCCTTCGCCGCAAGCGCGGCAACCGCCGCTTCCGCCTCGGCCAGCCGGTTGAGATCGCAGCCTATGAAGGCAATGTCGCCTGCGGCCTCGCCGGCCAACCCGGCGACTATCTCCGCCGCGCCCGTGGCATCAGGGCGGTCGAGCAACAGCACGCGCGCGCCGGCTCGCGCCAGTGCCACCGCCTGGGCCCGGCCGAGCGAGCCCAGCCCGCCCGTCAGAAGCACCTTACGACCAACGAGCGCCTTCATCGCCTATTCCTCACAGCACGGAATGGACTTCGTCGATCGAGGTATCCTCGATACGCTTGTCCAGCACCACCTCGCCGCGCGCCATAGCCACGATGCGGTCGCAGCAGTCGAAGACGTGATGCATGTTGTGGCTGATGAAGACGCCCGTCACCCCCTGCTCCTTCAGGCCGCGCACGAAGCCGATCACCTTGTTTGTCTCCTTGACCGAGAGATGGTTGGTCGGCTCGTCGAGGATCATCACCTTCGACTTGAAATGCATGGCGCGCGCGATGGCGACGCCCTGGCGCTGGCCGCCGGAGAGCTCACCGACCAGCGCCTCCGGCGAGCGCAAATGCAGATCGACATTGGCGATGGCGCGGATGCTTTCCTCTGCCATCTTCTTCTGGTCGAGGATGCCGACGCCGAGGATCGAGAAGCGGGTCGGCTCGCGGCCGATGAACAGGTTCCTGGCGATCGACATGGTGGGGACCATGGAGTTGTACTGGTAGATGGTCTCGATGCCGAGATCCATGGCGTCGCGCGGCGTGGCGATGCTGACCGCCCTGCCCTCGACCTGGATTTCGCCCTGGTCGGCGCGGTGGACGCCGGACAGGATGTTGATCAGCGTGGACTTGCCGGCGCCGTTGTCGCCGACAAGGCCGAGCGCCTCGCCGCGCTTGAAGTCGAGCGAGACGCCCTTCAGCGCATGCACGCCGGAATACCATTTGTGCAGGTCGCGCACCGAGATGATCGCGTCGCCCACGGCTCAGCCCTCCATCTTGATCGCCTTGGCGCGTTTTCGCATCCAGGCATTGGCGACGACGGCGAAGATGGTGAGGAAGCCGATGGCGAACTTGAACCAGTTGGCGTCGACGTGGCTGAGCACAAGCCCGTTGTCGATGACGCGGATCAGCGTCGTGCCGATGATGCCGCCCATCACGGTGCCGATGCCGCCGGTGAGCGAGGCGCCGCCGATGACCGCGGCGGCAACCGCCTGCAGCTCCATCCCCTCGCCGATCGAGGGCAACGGCGAGCCCAGCCGCAGCACCTGCAGCATGCCGGCGAAGCCGGAAAGCACCGAGCACAGCATGAAGCAGACGATCTTGACCCTGGCGGTCGGGATGCCCATCGAGGCGGCGGCCGGCAGGAAGCCGCCGGTGGCCTTGATCCAGTTGCCGAAATTGGTGCGCGACAGCATCAGCGAGGTCAGCACCGCGACCGCAACGAACCACAGGAAGGACATGCGGAACATGTTGCCCGGCCCGACGAAGGAGGTGAACAGCCAGTTGGGCAGGTCGGCGGGTAAGAGCGGCGGGAAACCGCCCGAGACCACGACTGTCAGCGAGCGCGCCATGAACAGCATGCCGAGCGTGGTGATGAAGCTGGGGATGGCGAAGCGGATGGCGATGTAGCCGTTGATGAAGCCGATCGCCGCCGCGACCGCCAGTCCGGCGAGCAGCGCCAGCGGGAACGGCCAGCCATGCACCATCAGCACCGCCATCGACATCGGCATCAGCGCGAACACCGACCCGACCGAGAGGTCGAACTCGCCGCTGATCATCAGGATGGTGACGCCGATGGCGACGAGGCCGGCCTCCGGCAGGATGCCGAGGATGCCGCGCAGATTGTCGGCGTTCAGGAACACGCCGTGCGAGCGCACCTGGAACAGGACGATGAGCAGCACCAGAAGGATCAGCCCGGCCAGCTCCGGTTTTTCGAGATAGGTCTTGAACAGGCGCTTCAACGAAAGGCTCCGGGGTTCGGGATTAAGACGCATCGGCGACGGCTGGCGCCGCCGATGCGGGTCTCGCTGTTGGAGAGCTTATCTCAGTCCCTGGGCGGACAGCGCCATGATGCTGTCGGCTTCCTTCGGCCGCACGATGCCCTGGCCGGTGTCGATATCCGACGGAGCAAGGCCTATCTTCTTGTTCAGATAGGCCTCCATCACCGGCATGAAGCCCTGCATGTAGGGCTGCTGGTCGACCAGCGCCTGGACATAGCCCTTCTGCATCTGCTGCAGCACTTCCGGAACGAGGTCGAAGCCGCCGAGCAGCACCTTGCCGGGCGCCACGCCGCGATCGGCCAGCACGCGCGCCACGCCGGCGCACCAGAAGCCGGTGTCGAAATAGGCCGTGGTGTCGGGATGGGCGTTCAGATAGGCGCCGACGCGGTCGGAGGTGATGGCGAGATCGGTGCCGCTGTCAATGCGCTCCCACGACACGTCACGGTCTTTATGCGCGGCCTTGTACTCATCGAGGAACTGCATGATGCCGGCGCCGCGGCTTTCCGACCAGTTCTGGCCGGGCGCCGAAATGCCGACCAGCACCTTGATCGGGCCGTCCTTCGGGAAGCTCTCGGAAATCGCCTTGGCGAGCGAATAGCCGGCCGGCTTGAAACCCTGGCCGACGAAGGCCTGCCGGGCGTTGCCCTTGGCGCCCTCGGTGTCGTCGACATTGACGGCGATCACCAGCACGCCCGCGTCGCGCGCCTCCTTGATGACGTCGTCCAAGGCGTGGTCGTCGACGATGGAGGTCAAAAGCGCGTCGGGCTTGGCGGCAAGCGCGGCGCGCATGTTCGCGACCTGCTGCTCAACCGAGCCCTCGGTCTGGGTGAAGACCATGTTGCAGTTCGCCTCGACCTTGGCGCAGGCATCGTCGAAGCCTTTCTTCACCGCCTGCCAGAACGTGTTCGAGGCCGACGAATGATGGGTGAAGACGATGTTGAGCCCGTCGGCACGGGCCACGGTTTGGCCACCGATCAGGGCGACGCCGAGCAATAGCATTGCGGTGAGTTTCTTCATGTCTGTTCCTCCCTTTGGATTTTTCAAATGCTTGCCCCGTCGCTGACGCGGCGATGGACGGTGTAGGCGCGGCCGAGGTCCGGACTGAGCGCCAGCCCCAGCCCCGGCCCGGGCGGCACGGTGATCATGCCGTCCTTCACTTCCGGCAGCGCGGTGACCAGATCACGGTACCAGGTGCGGTAGAAAGCGCGCACGCTTTCCTGGACGAGCGCATTGGGCGCGTTGAGCGAAAGATGCGTCGAGGCGGCGAGCACGACTGGACCGGTGCAGTCATGCGGCGCCACCGGCAGCCGCCAAGCCTCGGCCATCGAGGCGATCTTGCGCGCTTCCGACAGGCCGCCGCACCAGGAGATGTCGAGCATGACGATGCCGGCCGCTCCCGTCTCCAACAGGTCGCGAAAAGCCCAGCGGCTGCCCAGCGTCTCCGAGGCCGAGATCGGCGCCGGGCTTGCCGCGGCGTAGCGCCTGAGGTCGCCGAGGCTGTCCATGCGGATCGGATCCTCGTGCCAGTAGGTGGCGTAGGGTTTCAGCGCTTCCGCGATCCTGATGGCCGGCAGGAGCTGCCACATGGAGTGGAACTCGACCATGATGTCCATCTTGTCGCCGACGGCTTTGCGAATCTTTTCAAACGGTTCCAGTGCCGCCTTCAGGTCGGCGGCGGAAATGTCGTTGCCACGCGTCTTTTCCGCGGCGTGGTCGAACGGCCATATCTTCATGGCGGTGATGCCGTCCTCCAGCAGTTCCCCGGCCAGGTCGCCGGCGCGGGTGAGGAAGGCGTTGAGGTCGTCATAGTCGCGCCCGGCGCCGATGCCGTAATTGGCCGTCGTCTGGCCCTTGGCGTCCTTGATGTATTCGGTGCCGGCGCAGGTGTTGTAGGTGCGGATCGAACGGCGGCTGAAGCCGCCGAGCAGTTGCGCGACCGGCTGGCCGGTGGCTTTGCCGAAAATATCCCACAGCGCGATGTCGAAGGCCGAGTTGCCGCGCACTTCGGCGCCGCTGGAGCGGAAGCCGAGATAGCCGACGAGGTCGGCGGCCAGGAGGTCGATCTGCAGCGGGTCGCGGCCAATCACCCGCGGCGCAACATATTCGTGCAGATATTCCTCGACGGTGCGCGACAGGAAGAAGGTCTCGCCGAGCCCGATGATGCCCTCGTCGGTATGAACCTCGACCCAGAGCAAATTGGGCCGCTCCTCGATGCGGACGGTTTCGATGGCGCGGATCTTCATCAGGCAATCCCCGCGTCGAGCAGCGCCTTGACGCTCTTGTCGAAATGCTCGGCCATGTGCTCGGCCGCCAGCCGTGGATCGCCCTTGAGGATGGCGTCGGCGATGTCCTCATGGCCCTTGATCATCTTGAGCTGGGCCTCGCCGGACGAGCGGGTCCGCCAGCCGATCACCCAGGTGCGGCGCGTGACACCGCTGAAGGCGGTGACGATCAGCGAAAAGACCGGGTTGTGCGAGGCCGCCGCGATCGCCTCGTGGAAGGCGATGTCATGTTCCATGACGGCCTCCGGGTTCGTGAAATTCTCGCGCATCAGCCGGGCCGACCGGGCGATCGCCTCGGCCTCCTGGTCGGTACGGCGCAGTGCGGCAAGCGCAACCGTGCGCATCTCGATGGTGCGCCTGACGTCATAGACCTGCTGGACGCTTATCTGCTGGGTGGTGATGCCGTGCTCGATGACCATCGACATGGCGCCGGTATCGAGCTTGGCGACGGTGGCGCGGCGCCCGGCGCTCATGTCGATCAGGCGCATCGCCGACAGCGAGCGGAAGGCCTCGCGCACGACGGTGCGGGAGACGTTGAGCTGGCGCGTCATGGCGGCTTCGCTGGGCAGCGGATCGCCCGGCGCCAGGCCTTGCGAGCGGATGTGCTGGGAGATCGCCTGGATCGCCGTGCTGACCAGTCCGGGATTCGGTTCGCCCGGTGGATCTGTCTGCTCCTGCATGCCGCTCCCTCAAAACCTGTATGACAGGTTGTTATTCAATTGCTCATATTTCATGCAAAAGCTATATGTCAAGCCGATTTCTGGAACCCTGCCCCTGGAGAAGCCTCATGCACGAAACGGAAGCCGGCCTGATCTTCGACGCGCGCGACGTGGTCGGCGAGAGCCTGGTGTGGGATGACCGCTGCGGCAGGCTGGTCTGGGTCGATATCATCGGCCGCCGGATCCATCGGCTGAACCCGTCGACCGGAGCGCATGAGAACTGGCCGACGGACGACCTCGTCACCTCGGTCGGCCTGCGCGCCGATGGCGGCGCCGTCGTCGGGTTGCGCAAGGCGATTGCGCTGTGGGATTTCGGCGGGCCGTTCCGGACGCTCGCGACGATCGAGGCCGACCGGCCGGGCACAAGGCTGAACGAAGGCGTGGTGGCGCCGGACGGCTCGTTCTGGGTCGGCACGATGGCCAACAATATCGGACCTGACGACGCGCCCTTGGCCATCGCAAGCGACGAGGGCCGGCTCTACCGGGTCGGTTCCAACGGCAAGGCGGCGTCGCTCAGCGAGGACCGCTTCGGCATCACCAACACCATGGCGTGGCTGCCGGACGGCCGCTTCGTCACCGCCGACACGACGAAGAACGCGCTCTACAGCTATGAGTGGGATGAGAAGGCCGGCCGGCTCGGCGAACCCCTGCCCTTCTTCACCGGTTTCGAGCGCGGCCTGCCGGACGGCTCCTGTCTCGATGCCGAGGGTTATGTATGGAACTGCCGGGTGGTGGGCGGGAGCTGCCTCGCCCGCATCGCGCCCGACGGCAGGCTGGACCGGATCGTCGAACTGCCCTGCAGCTGGCCGACGAGCTGCGCCTTCGGCGGCGCGGGTCTCGACACGCTGTTCGTGACCTCAGCGCGCTTCACGATGAGCGCGGAGCATCTTGTCGCCAATCCCTCGGAGGGCGGCCTGTTCGCGCTCAAGCCCGGCGTGCGCGGCGTTGCGGCCAACCGCTTCGGATAATCTCGCATCGGCCGGCGCGTGGCCGTCGAAGATGGCGATGAGCGCCTTTGGGGTGTGAGCCAGCGCGCGAACCGCCAATCGCGGACGCCTTGGCGCAATCCAATCCGGTTCATCCCCCGCGCTCCGCATGCTAACAGGATCGCTTTCAACCTAACACCCGGGATGGACAGCGACATGGCAGTAGAAAAAGTAGCTCTGGTGACGGCGGGGGGCAGCGGCATGGGGGCTGCCGCGGCCAAGCGGCTGGCGGCGGACGGTTTCAAGGTCGGCGTGCTCTCCTCCTCCGGCAAGGGCGAGGCGCTGGGCAAGGAACTCGGCGGCTTCGGCGTCACCGGCTCCAACCAGTCGAACGAAGACCTGAAGCGCCTTGCCGACGGCGCGCTGGAACGCTGGGGCCGCATCGACGTGCTGGTCAACAGCGCCGGCCACGGGCCGCGCGCGGAGATCATCGAGATCAGCGACGAGGACTGGCACAAGGGCATCGACACTTATTTCCTCAACGCCGTGCGCCCGACCCGGCTGGTGACGCCGGTGATGCAGAAGCAGAAGTCAGGCGTCATCATCAACATCTCGACCGCCTGGACATTCGAACCGAGCGCGATGTTTCCGACCTCGGCCGTGGCGCGCGCCGGGCTTGCCGTCTACACCAAGATCTTCGCCGACACCTATGCCGCCGACAACATCCGCATGAACAATGTGCTGCCCGGCTGGATCGACAGCCTGCCGACGACCAATGAGCGTCGCGACAGCGTGCCGATGAAGCGCTACGGCACGTCGGAAGAGATCGCCGCGACGATCTCGTTCCTGGCTTCCGATGGGGCCGCCTACATCACCGGGCAGAACATCCGCGTCGACGGCGGCATCACAAGGGCGCTGTAAGTCACGCCGCAGCGGACGGCGCCCGGTATTATTGCCGGGCGCAACGTCATTTGCGACGGCGAAGGTGCAGCAGCCAGAGAAAGCCCAACAAGGCAACGACAGCGGCGACATTGCCGAAAACGTTGCTCCAAAAACGCGCCGGGTCGTCTACACACGAAATCCAGCTGAGCCTGCCCCGGATTTCGCCGGTCTTGAGGCCGTAGGCAAGGTTATAGATGGCGAAGGCGGCGAGTGCCGCCACCAGGACAAAGACGGCGTCGTGCTTGTTGCGGTCCATGGAGCACGTTTAGCCGCGCCCGATGAAATTTTGCTTATCGTCGTGTGAAAGGTATGTCGCCTCGGATCATCCGAGCTTACGGGATTTTAGCACGCACAGAACGCACAGGAAGGCTATCGACGCCACCAGGACAATCGAATTGCCGACCACGATGTTCCAGAATCGAGTCGGATCGTCCGCGAGGGCGACCCAATGCAACTTGCCGCGGACTTCGCCTGTCCTTATGCCGCAGGCGATGTTGTAGATCGCGATGGCGGCGAGCGCGGCCATCAGGACAAACAGGTCGTTGTTCTTGTTGCGATCCATGGAAGCGGCTTTTAACAGCGCTTGGTGAAATTTTACTTACCTTGGGTAAGGCGGCGGCCGTTGCACCGGCCGCCGCCCACCACAACTTTACTGGTTGATCTCGGGCTCGACGAGCTTGGCCAGGTTGCGCAGCGATTCCTGCCAGCCGAGATAGCAGGCCTCGGCGGGGATGGCGTCCGGGATGCCGGCCTGGGTGATGTTGATCTCGGTGCCGACCGACACTTTCTTCAAGGTCACGGTCACTTCGATCCGGCCCGGCAGGTTGGGATCGTCGAAGCGGTCGGTGTAGCGCAGGCGCTCGCCCGGAACGAGCTCGACGAATTCGCCGCCGAAGGCGTGGCTGTCGCCGGTCGTGAAGTTGCGGAAGGACATCTTGTAGGTGCCGCCGACCTTGCCCTCGAACTGGTGCACCGTGCAGGTGAAGCCGTTCGGCGGCAGCCACTTGGCCAGCGCATCGGCCTCGATGAATGCGCGGTAGACTTTTTCCGGCTTGGTCGCCAGGACGCGATGCAGGTGGATTGTGCTCGGCATATCTCGGTATCCTTGCTTTGTTGATCGATGCCCCAAGGACGGGCGGCCCCCCAGCCGATCCGACAGAGGCCGTCAAATTTTTTGACTAGAGCATGGTGCCGAAAGTGTGAGGCGGTTTTTCGGATGACATCATGCTCTATCTTTTTGATCCAGAGTCGGGCGGCTACCGTGCGCCTTCCACTGAAGGGGAGCAGACATGAACGCTTCGATCAGACTCGGCATCGTCGGCGGCGTGGGCTGGCTGGGCGGCGCCATCGCGGATGCTGCGCTTCAGGCCGGCATCGTTCGCGCACAGGACCTTGCCCTCTCCTACCGGAGCGCCAAGCCGGATCGTTTTGCCGGCGCGTTCTGGACCGACGACAACCAGGCGCTCGCCGACCGCTGCGACATCATCATGCTTTCGGTACGGCCGCAGGACTGGCCCTCGCTCGCCATCGACGCCAAGGGCAAACTGGTGATTTCGGTGATGGCCGGCATCCGCCTTGCCGAGATCGGCGCGAAGCATGGCACGCGCCGGGTAGTGCGCACATTGCCCAACGCCGCGGCCGAGGTCGCGAAATCCTACACGCCCTGGATCGCCAGCAGCGATGCCACCAGCGAGGACCGCGCCATCGTGCGCGCGATCTTTTGCGCCTGCGGCAGCCAGGACGAGGTCGGCAGCGAGCGCGACATCGATTATCTCACCGGCCTGACCGGATCCGGTCCGGCCTTCCCTGCCCTTTTGGCCGACGCCATGATGCGCCACGCCGTCGCGTTTGGCCTGAAGCCCGAAGTCGCGCAGCGCGCCGTCAACACGGTGCTGACCGGCGCCGGCCGGCTGCTCGAGATGAAGGACGCCGCGCCCGCCGACACGGTGGAAGCCTTTCTCGGCTATCGCGGCACGACCGCCGCCGCGATCGAGACGATGCGCGAAGCCGGCTTCGACGAGGCGGTCGCCAAGGGGCTCGAGGCGGCGTTCAGGAAGTCGATTGCGATGGGCGAAACGTGAGCGGACGCTCCAATCCTAAAGGCCAAGACTCGATCGGCCACCACCTGTGGCTCCGCTGCGACAAACGCATCCATTCGCGGCTGTCTGCACAATCTTTTGGCAGAAAATCTTGCAAAATTAAGTAAATTGAGAATAACTCACGCCATGATTGTATTAGATACCACTTATTCTATCTTCACAAAATATCGATAAAAATACTGGCAATTTTCTCTGTACTAATTGCTTGTTTTCGGGAACCATAGTCCACGTTGCAAATTGGTTCGAAGTGGTCGTTTGAACCTGCAATGAACCTCCGGGCGGGGCAGCGCGGAAGGATTCTCCGATGAGCTTCGTCGTCAACGCGGTAGGCGTTCCTCTTTACTATAGCGGCGCTTCCAACCATTGGCTTTCGGCGGCCTCGTCCGGACCTGCCTTGTATGGCACCTCCGGCAACGACTCCATCTGGGGCGCCAGCGGTGTCAACGTCACCATGTATGGCGGCTCCGGCGACGACATCTATTACCTCTATTCGGCGAGCAACAAGGTGTTCGAGAACCCTGGGCAGGGCGTCGACACGATCAACACATGGATGAGCTACACGCTGCCGGACAATGTCGAAAACCTCGTCGTCACCAACGCCCACAACTACGCCTTCGGCAATGCGCTGGACAACATCATCACCGCCACGGCGGGCGGCCAGACCCTGGACGGCGGCGCGGGCAATGATGTCCTGATCGATGGCGGCGGCGGCGCCGACACTTTCATCATCGCGAAGGGCAACGGGAGCGACTCGATCGTCAATTTCGCGTCGAACGATACCGTGCGCCTCGATGGCTACGGATTCACGTCGTTCGCCGCCATCCACGAGAACCTGATCCAGGCGGGACCCAATGTGATGCTGAATCTCGGATCGGGCGAGATTCTCGAATTCAAGAACATGACGATCGACAAGCTGCAGCCCAACCAGTTCGAGCTGCCGATCGACAAGTCCGGCATGACGCTGTCCTTCAGCGACGAGTTCAACACGCTGAACCTTCACAACAGCCAGGGCGGCACCTGGGACACCAACTTCTGGTGGGGCGCGGCGAACGGCAGCACGCTCACCCGCAATGGCGAACTGCAATGGTACATCGACGCCAATTACGGCCCGACCAGCTCGGTGCATCCGTTCAGCGTGCAGAACGGCGTGCTCTCCATCACCGCCGCGCAGGCGCCGGCCGACATCAAGCCGTTGATCAACAATTACGAATACACCTCCGGCATCCTGACCACGCATGACTCGTTCTCGCAGACCTATGGCTATTTCGAAATGAAGGCCGACCTGCCGGAAAATGCCGGCGCCTGGCCAGCCTTCTGGCTGCTGCCGGAGGACGGCTCCTGGCCGCCGGAGCTCGACGTGATCGAAAAGTATGGCCAGAACCCGAATTCGCTGCTGATGACCGCGCATACCAACCAGACGGGCCAGCACACGACTGTCGGATCCACGGTGAACGCCATGGACACCGCCGGTTTCCACACCTATGGCCTGCTGTGGACGCCGGACAAGCTGGTCTGGACCTATGACGGCGTGCAGGTCGCCGAAGCGGCGACGCCGTCGGACATGAACAAGCCGATGTACATGCTGGTCGACCTTGCGATCGGCGGCCAGGCCGGCGCGCCGCCGGACCATCTCGCCACACCGGCCGAGATGAAGATCGACTATATCAGGGCCTATACGCTGAACGACTTGCCAAGCCAGGCGGCGGCGCTGACCAGCCACACCGCAAGCAGCACGCAGCAGCATCTCGGCACGGCAAGCGAGCATTCGGCCTGATTCGGACGTTAGGCGACTGCCCGTGATCCGGGTTGGAGAGGAGTGCGGGAAATGACGGGACAGTCGGGATTGCGGCCAGTCTTGCGTCGCGCGATCGCCGATGTCGGGCTGTTCTCGCTGCTCATCAACCTGCTGCTGCTGGTGATCCCGCTTTACCTGCTCCAAATCTATGACCGCGTCCTGCCCTCCTCCAGCCTCGAGACGCTTGTCTATCTGTCGGTCATCGCGGTCGCGGCGCTCGGCTTCCTCGGCTTCCTCGACGCCATCCGCGCGGTCTACACGCAGCGCGTCGCCGCGACGGTCAATGACAGGCTTGGCGCAAGAATGTTCGCCGCTTCGCTCGGCGCCAGGAACGCGCCGTCGCCGCTCACCGACCTTGCCTCGGTCTGCGCCTTCATCCGCTCGCGCGGCGTGGCGGTGCTGTTCGACCTGCCCTTCGCGCCGGTCTTCCTGGCGCTGCTCTACCTGATCCATCCGTTGTTGTTCTGGGTGACGCTCGGCGGCGCGGCGCTGCTCGTCGTGCTGGTCTTCGCCAACCAGTTCGCCATCGGCAGGAACGATGCGCTCTCGGCGGAGCGTTCGGCCTTGGCCAGCCGGGCCGAGCAGGCCTTTGCCCGCAACGCCGAGACGCTGCGCGCCATGGGCATGGTGGAAAACGCCGCGCGCGCCTGGGGACGCCATGTGGCGGAGGCGCTTGTCCTGCATGACCGTTCGGCCAGCGCCAACGCCATCTTCAGCGGCGCTTCGCGGGCACTGCGCATGATGCTGCAGCTGGCGATCCTCGGCACCGGCGCATGGCTGGTGCTCAAGGGCCAGATGACGGCCGGCATGATCTTCGCCTCCTCGCTGGTGTCGTCGCGCGCGCTGCAGCCGCTCGACCAGTTGATCGGTTCCTGGCGGCAGCTCGTCGAGGCGCGGCGCGCCTGGGCGCGGCTCGAGGGCGCGCTTTCGGCGCAGCCGGCAGAGGCGCGCAAGCTCGTCTTGCCCGACCCGACCGGCGCGATCTCTGCGCAGGATCTTTTCTTCATCGCGCCGAATGCCACGTTCGGCGCCGAGCCGATCCTCAAGCGGTTGAGCTTTGCGATCAAGCCCGGCGAGGCGGTGGCGATCATCGGCCCGAGCGGCGCCGGCAAGTCGACACTGGCGCGGCTGCTTGTCGGGGCAGCCCAGCCGAGCGGCGGCTCGGTCAGGATCGACGGCGCGGAACTCAGGACCTGGGACGAAAATCAGCTCGGCCGGCATATCGGCTATCTGGCGCAGGAAGTGGAGCTTTTCCCCGGCTCGGTCCGCGAAAACATCGCCCGCTTCGACGCGGACGCGGACGACGCCGCAATCGTCGAGGCGGCAAAACGCGCCGAGGCGCATGAGCTGATCCTTTCGCTGCGCGACGGCTACCAGACGGTGATCGCCGGGACGCTGTCCGGCGGCGAGCGGCAGCGGATCGGGCTCGCGCGCGCCTTCTACGGCAACCCGCGCATCCTGGTGCTGGACGAGCCGAGCACGCATCTCGATGGCGCCGGCGAAGCGGCACTCGAGGCAGTGCTTGCCGCCGCGCGCGCCGCCGGCGTCACCACGATCGTGATCACGCATCGCCCTTCCATCGCCGCGGCCTGCAACCGCGTGATGGTTTTGCGCGGCGGCGTCATCGAGGCGTTCGGGCCGAGCGCGGAGGTGCTGCGCCAGCCAGGCAAGGGCACGCGGCAGAGCACGGTGGTGACCGGATCGTTCGCACCGACCATCCGCGCCTCGCAGAGCATCCGCTATGGGTCCTGAACGATGACGCAGAGCCTCACCTTCGACGGCCGCCCGCGCACCGACTTCCGGCGCACGGCCTTCGCCGGCTACGCGGCAATCGCGTTGATGGTCGGCGGCTTCGGCTATTGGGCGGCCAAAGCGCCGCTGGCCGGCGCGGTGATCACGCAAGGCACGATCGCGGCGACCGGCGGCAACATCCTGATCCAGCACCGCGAGGGCGGCATCATCAGGCAGTTGCTGGTGCATGAAGGCGACCGCGTGCGGGAAGGCCAGAACCTCATCCTGCTCGACCGGACCGCCGCGGAGGCCGATCTCAACCGCCTGACAAGGCAGTGGATCGCGCTGAAGGCCAGTGCCGCGCGGCTGGAGGCCGAGCGCGACGGCCTCGCCAGGCTGGCGCCGATCGCCGAGCCCGCGCCAGCGCCGTTCCAGCCGGAATTCGAAGACCTCATCCGCGAACAGCAGAAGGAGTTCGACGCCAGGCTTGCACGGTTCCGCTCGGAGCAGTCGATCCTGGCGCAGCGCGTCGCCATGCACCGCGAGTCGGTCAAGGGCTTGAACGCGCAGAAACTCGCCATCGAACAGCAGGCCGAGGTGGTGAAGAAGGAGCTCGGCATCAAGACCGACCTTCTCGATAAGGGCCTCACCAACCGCAGCGAATATTCGCAGCTGCTGCGCTCGGAGGCCGACCTGGTCGGCCAGGCCGGCGCGCTGGAGGCGGACCTCGCCTCGGCCAACACGCAGATCGTCGAGGCGGAGGCGCAGACCGAGCGCGCGACCACGCAGCGCGTCGAGGAAGCGCTGACCAAGCTCGACGATGTGCGCACCAATCTCGCCGACATCGAGGAGCGGATGCGCGCGGCGCAAGCGGTGCTGCAGCGCACGACGATCACCGCGCCGGCGGCGGGGATCGTCGTGTCGTCGACCTACAATTCGCAAGGCAGCGTGGTGGCGCCCGGGGAAAAGATCATGGAGATCCTGCCCACGTCATCCGGCCTTGTGGTGGACGCCAGGCTGCGGCCGAAGGACATCGACCAGGTGCATGTCGGCCAACAGGCGAAGCTCAGGCTCTCCGCGCTCAACGCCCGCCTGACGCCGGAAGTCCCGGCCACGGTGAGCGAGATTTCCGCCGACCGGCTGATCGACGAGGCTACCCACGAATCCTATTTCCGCGCCAGGTTGAAGATCACCGATGCCCTGCCCCAGGGCGTGAAGAGAGAACAGCTCTATCCCGGCACCCCGGTCGACACCTTCATCAGCACCGGCGACCGGACCTTCTTCGAGTATCTGGTACGCCCGATGATGGATTCTTTCGCAAGGGCGTTCAGGGAAAGGTAACGGCGGCTTTTCGCAGGTTCGCACGCCGCTTCGCAGCGCTATGCTCAGCTTGCCGCGGTAAGCTGGATTTCGACAAGTATTTCGGGCAGCGCGAAGCTTGCTCCGACCGTGGCACGGGCCGGTGGCTCGGCGCCGTCGAGCCAGTCGACCCAGGCCTTGTTCATCGCATCGAAATCCTCGACGTCCTTCAACCATATCTGCGCGAACAGCAGTTGCGATCGATCCGCGCCGACGCTATTCAGAAGCGCATCGGCCTTTCTCAGTATCTGCCTGGTCTGGCCGGTCGTGTCGGCTTCCTTGTCATCGGCGGTCAGGCCCGAAAGATAGATCGTTCCGTTGTGGACGACGATCCGGCTGAGCTTCTCGTTCTTCTGGTATCTTTCAATCTTCGCCATCGTGGGCCTGCGTTCGAAGAGGGATCATGCGTGCGCGGCGGCGGCGCGTTTTGCGCTGGCCTGGAAGAAGCGCTGCGGACGAAACGTGTCCATCTCGTCATGGATCTTGCCGCGTACGACCTCGTCGGCGACCACCCTGCCCAGTTGCGGACCGATGGTGACGCCGCTGTGCGTCACGGCCATATAGTGGCCGGCGACGTCCGGCATCGCGCCGGCGCAGGTGTAGCCGTCCTCCGGGAAGGGTCGCACGGTGGTGCGGATGGCTTCCACACCCACGGCGCGAAGCGAAGGCAAGACCTTGCCTGCCGCCTCCAGCAGCGTCTTCGCCTCCTCACCGGCGGGGCTCAGCGGCTGCGGCTTCTTGAAGGTCAGATCCACCGAGACCTTGTGGATCATGATACGGCCCGCACCGTCCGGCCGTATATCCAGATCGTCGGCATGCAACTGGCTGCGCAGCGTCAACGCCACCGGCGGGGTGAAGGCGAGCACGCCGATCGTCGAGGACAGCGGGATGCCCTGGGCATCGCCGAGCCTCTGGCTGGACCAGCCGCCGGTGCAGTTCACCACGGCATCGGCGGCGTAGCGCTCGCCATCCGCCGTGCGAACCGCCCGGACGCGGCCGCCTTCGGTCTCGATCTCGGTCACGCGCGCGTTGACCCTCACCTTGGCGCCCCAGCGCTCCTTGGCCGCCCGCAAAAGCCAGGCCGAATAAAGGACCGGATCGACCCAGCCCTCCTCTGGATAATAGGAGACCGGACAATCGCCAATGGCAGCGATGTCGATATCGGGCTCCATCTCGGCGACCAACTTCTTGTCGACCCACTCGACGCCGTAGCCCCACTCCTTCATCTGCCGGAAGTTCTCGAAATAATCATCCATCGACTCCGGCACCGTGCGCCAATCGAAACTGCCGGTTTGCGTGAACCAGGGAGCGGCGCCGAAGTCGCGCTTCAGTTCGAGATGGGCGCGCATGCCCGCGACGTTGAGATCGAAATAGGGCCGCGGCCGCTTGGTTGTCGCGTTCGTCCAGGCAAAGCTTACCGCCGACGTACCTCCCGCTATCCTCTCGGCCTCCAGCACGACAACCTCCGCTCCCGCCTTGGCGCATTCATAAGCAGCAGAGCTGCCGACAATGCCGGAACCGATGACCACGACGCGCATATTGATAATCTCCGATAATCTTTTACTCTTCCTGCCAATCAGTTATTTTAATATTGGCTAGGCATTTCATTCCACTCGATGGTCGAATTATCAACACCCCGAGTGTATTTCTATCTCTGATATTGCCTATTCGATCGAAACTATTTTTTCGCTCGCCAGATGATTTGCCGCGGATATCCAGCTCGACATCTGAGTTGGCTGAAAAACATTGCAACGGGCGGGCAATCACGGTCAATTGAACTGGCCGCTGCCGTTGGTGGCCAAAAGTTATGAACCGACGCGTGCCGCGATCCGACGGATGCATTCGTCAGCGCATGATGCCGCATGGGCAGCTTCTCGCACGAAGTTATGAAAGTCGTGGGCAAGAGCTTGCGAAGGCGATGCTAGGCTCGGCGAAGCCTGGCGCACACGCTGGCATATATGAAGGTCGGTGGAATGGAAGAGACCGCAAGGTGAATGCCGAGACCGAATTCCTGCTGATCGACAGGAACGCGATCCGCCAGGCATTGACGCTTCCCCTGGCGCTTGAAGCGACCGAGGCGGCGCTGCTCAAGACCTCGAACGGCGCAGCCCGCCAGCAGATCAGGCGCACGCTCGACCTGCCGGGAGCGGCAGGCAGTTGCCTGTCGCTGATGTATGCCGCGCTTGACGACCGGCCGCTGTTCGGGGCGAAGGTGCTGTCGGTGTTTCCCGGCAATTTCGCCCACGGGCTCGCGTCTCACCGCGGCGGTGTCTTCCTGTTCGATAAGGATCACGGGCGGCCCGTGGCCTTGATCGACGGGGGAGAGTTGACGGCGTGGCGAACCGCGGCCGCCAGCACGGTCGCCACGAGGGCGCTGTCGCGCCCGGGCAGTTCCATGCTGACCGTCCTCGGCTATGGCGAGCAGGCCCGCCGGCACGTCGAGGCCATCTCGCAGGTGCGGCCGATCCGGGCGGTCCATGTCTGGGGCCGCGATCCTGCCAAGGCGCGGCGCTTCGCCGCGAACCTATCGACTGACGGCTTCGAGGCGGAGGCGCATCGCGATGCCGGCGAGGCCGTTCGCCGAGCCGACATCATCTGCACGACGACATCGTCCAAGCAGCCGGTGCTGTTCGGCAGATGGCTGCCGCCCGGCGTCCACGTCAACGCGGTCGGCGCGAGCGTCGCCTCATGCCGCGAGATCGACGTCGAATGCGTGCGCAGATCGAAGATCTGGGTCGATTACCTGCCCATGGCGCTGGTGGCCGCGGGGGAACTGGTCGAGGCGATAGAGAGCGGCGAGATCGGCCGCGACCATATTCGCGGCGAGATCGGCGACGTGCTGGCCGGCATCAAGCCCGGCCGTGCCGGCGATGCCGACATCACCCTCTACCGGTCCCTCGGCGTTCCGGCCCAGGACATCGAGCTTGCCAATCTTGTCTATGCTCGCGCCCGCGAGGCCGGGCTGGGCGCTTCGATCGATTTCAGGTTGTGACGCCATGCTGAGCTGCCAGCGCGATCTCTTTTCCATACCCCGCGAGACGGCCTATCTCGACGCCGCCTACATGTCTCCGATCCCGAATGCCGCGGTCGCGGCCGGAGAGGCAGGCGTCAGGGTGAAGGCCGAACCCTGGAAGATGACCATCGCATCCTATTACGACGATGTGGAACAGGCGCGGCAGCTCGCCGCCTCGATGGTGGGCGCCGCCACCGACGACATCGCCATCGTCGCCGCCACCAGCTACGGCATGGCGATCGCGGCCGCCAACGTGGCGGTTCCGGCGGGTTCGGCGATCCTTCTCATGGAGAACGAGCACACCTCGCACCGATATATCTGGTACGATCTGGCGCAGCGCTCGGGCGCTCTTGTCGACATCGTTGCTGAACCGGCCGACGGGGATTGGACCGGCGCGATCATATCGGCAATCCGCAACTCGGCCCGTCCGATCGCGGTCGTTGCCGGCACCCTCGTCCACTGGTTCGAGGGCATGGCGATCGACCTCGAGGCCGTGGCGGAAGCCGCGCGGGCGGCAGGCGCCGCGCTTGTCGTCGACGGCACCCAATGGGTGGGCGCGGTACCCTTCGACGTCCGTCGCGTGCGGCCGGATTTCCTGGTCTTTGCCACATATAAATTCCTGCTCGGTCCCTATCGCCTGGCCTTCCTCTACGCCGATCCGCGCTGGCACGAAGAGGGCCGCACGCTGGAGCATCATTCATGGAACCGCCTGGGCGGCGACCGGTCCGACTTCTACAAGGTGACGGTGGCGGAGTTTCTGCCGGGCGCGCGGCGGTTCGACATGGGCGAACGCTCCGACTTCGCGGTCCTGCCGGTGGCGATCGCCGCCATGACACTCATCCGCGAATGGACCGTCAGCCGGGTGTTCGAGCGCCTTCGCCACCTCAACGAGTGGGTCTGGGCCGAGGCGGAAAATCGGGGGCTCCCGGTCGCGCGTCCGCGCCACCCAACGCCGCATATCTCGATCCTCGATATCGGCGATCGCCTGTCGCCGGACGCGGCGCAGGAATTGAAGCGCGTCAATGTCCATGTCACGCTGCGCGGCACCAAGATGCGCGTGTCGCCGCATGTCTACAATGACGAAGCCGATATCGAGCGCCTGTTCCGCAGCCTGCCGCTCCGTTAGATCTCGATGCCGGCTAAGTCGACCTCGACCTCAAGGCGCTGATTCCGGCGTCCACTCCGTTCATGAAGCTTCGCGTGGTCTGGATGAGATGCTCGGTGAAGGCGTCCGCCGCCGTCGATGCGATGACGCCCCAGGGCCGGTAGACACTGAGATTCAAATCGAGATGCGGCCGGAAGTCCCTGATCTCGATCGGCAAGTCGCGCGCCAGCCAGGCGGACAGCCGGTCGACGACCGTCACGCCCGCCCCGGCGGCGACGAGCGCGATGCAGGCGCTGGAAAGGCTCGCCTCCACCTTCAGCAGGCGCTTGACGCCGCGTTCCTCGCACAAGGCATCGAGCTGCCGCCGCATGGGATCAGCGGAACCCATCGAGATGAAGTCGAGACCGTCGAGATCGTCCGCCTGGATGACGTCGAGCTCAGACAACCGATGCCCCGTCGGCATGACGCATACAGGCGGCGTCGCGGTCAGCGCGCGCCTGACGATGGAGGGGTTCTCATCCGACGCGGTGACGCCGATGCCGATGTCGAGCTGGTTGCGGCTTGCCCTCTGCACCACCGTCGCGGAGCTGCGGATATCGAGCGAAATGGATACGGACGGATGCTGGTTCGAGAAGCTGGTTATGATGGACGGCAGCAGCGTGGAGCCGAAGGCCGGCAGCGCGCAGATATTCAGCCTGCCGCTGCGCAGCTCGCGGATTTCCCTGGCGGCGCGGGAGATGCCGCGCGCGGATTCGAAAACCCGCTGCACCTCGGCATAGAGCATGTGTGCTTCGGGGGTCGGGATCAGCCGCTGGCGGCTTTTCCTGAAAAGCTGGAAATCCGCCTTGTCGGTGAGCTGCTGAAGCATCTTGCTGACGGCGGGCTGCGTGATGTCCAGCGCATCGGCCGCCTTCGTCGTCGTGCCATGAAGCATCACGGAAGCGAAAATCTCGATCTCGCGGGGCGTGAACTCCGCGTCTTTCGCAATCGTGTCCTTTTCAGTGAACTTCATGGCCGCTGACCACCCGTCGATACGCCGCCGAGGCAACCCACGGCGAGACCGATGTTAACGAAGCATAGCCGTCGTTCCAATAGCCCCACGAATGAAGTTTATTCCCGCAGGTTATGAACTTCGGCTGTTCGCGAGAAGCGGGTCAGCTTCCGGTCAACGCCTCGACCAGATCGAGCAAGGCCGCATCCCGGCCGGGAAGAGCGGCAAGCTGTACCGATACCGGAAGGCCGCCCGGCACATCCAGGGGCACAGCCAAAGCCGGCATGGCGAGCATGTTCGCCCAGCGGCGGAACCGGCCGCCGGCCATGCCCCACGGCACCAATTCCCCATTCACCTGCGTGAGCTCGTCCGCAAGCCGCGGCGCCGATCCGGGCGCCGTCGGGACAGCCAGCGCATCCAGGCCCGCCATCCTTGCCATGACCCGCCTGCACGCTTCCTCGCGAACCTCTACGGCTCTGTCATAGACGTCAGCGCCGATGCCGATGCCATCCTGCAGGAAAGCGCGAACCGCCTCGCCAACCAGATCAGGATTCCGCTCGATCGGCTCCCGGTAGATCTGCGCAAATTCGTATTGCAGGATCGTCAGGCCCGCGGCAACGAACTCCTCCCTGTCGCCGAAGGCGACTTCCACCGTGCGAACGTTTGAACGATCAAACAGCGCGGCCAATGCGGTCTCGACAGTGCTGTCGACGGGAGCGCCGGTCAGCTCAGGGCAAACGCCGATGGTCAACCCGGTTCCCGATGCGCTTTGCTTCCCATCCTGAACGCTGAGCCGCGTTCCCGCCAGCGCCTCGGTCATCAGGCGAACATCCCTCGCCGACCGCGCCAGCACGCCGACGCAGTCCAGCGAAGGCGCGATGCCCATCACGCCGTTCGTATCGATCAAGCCGTTGCTCGGCTTGTAACCAAACAGTCCCGTTGCGGCGGCCGGCGATCGGTTCGACCCGCCCGTATCGGTGCCGATCGCCGCCGCGCAGAAGCCCGCGGCGACCGCGGCGGCCGATCCGCTGCTGGTGCCGCCCGTGCCACGGCTTCTGTCGAGCGGATTGACGACCTTGCCGAACCACGGATTGTCGTGACCGCCGGCGCAGAGTTCGTGAAGGTTGGTCTTGCCGATGACGATCGCGCCCGCCGCCTGAAGGTTGGCGACGCAGGCCGCGGTGTTTTGGGCGACCCGGTCGCCGAACAATCGGGAACCCCCGGTGGTCGGCCAGTGCTTCACATCGACAACGTCCTTGATCGCGATAGGCACGCCGTGCAGCGGACCGCGCCGGCGGCCCGATCGGATTTCGCGCTCTGCCTGAAGCGCGGCATCGAGGGCTTCGGTTTCGCTCACGAAGATCATCGCCCTGATCTGCCCATTCAGATCGTGGATCCTTTCCAGGCAACCTTCCACGACCTTCACCGGCGAGAGGCCGGAAGCGATCCTCTCGCCCAGCTCCTCGATGGACCCGCAAGCATCGCTTTTCATCTGGCAAGCTCAAGTCGCACGAGATCTCGCTACCGTCATTTCCGTCGCCATGGGAAAGAACTGATCGACGATGCCACAATCGAGATTTGGCGGACAGGGCCGAGCCTATTTCCTTCGAAACGAGGCTAGCGGGGAAAACTTATGGTTGGACCGATCGCAGCACTCCGACGACGGCTTCGATCGCGGTCGAGGCTTGGGCCTGACTGCACCATCCAAAGCCTCATCACTGTCATAACTATTGGTGATGAACCCAGCCGCAGAGGGCATTAGATCGCCTTGATTTGACCTGTTAGCGTTTTCGAACATCGCCTGAGAAATCATCATCGCGAAAAGATAATCCAACAGAGACAATAAAGGGGAACCATCATGAAAAAGCTTGCAGTCATCGCATCGCTGATAGCGGCGGCCCTCGGCGCCGCCAGCGCTCCCTCGGCAGCCGACGACGTCATCCGTTTCGGCGTCGCCGCCGAGCCATACGCGCCTTTCTCGGTCAAGGACGCCAGCGGCAAATGGCAAGGCTGGGAAATCGACCTGATGAATGCCGTCTGCACGCAAATGAAGGCGAAATGCGAGATCGTCGATATCGCCTGGGACGGCATCATTCCCGCGCTGTTGGCCAAGAAATTCGACGTGATCTGGAGCTCCATGTCGATCACCGACAAGCGCAAGGAGGTTATCGACTTCACCGACAAGTACTACTATTCGCCCAACGTGCTTGTCGGCGCAAAGGCCGACACCCGACAATTCGACGTAGCAAAGCCGGACACTTTCAAGGGCGTTGCCGTGGCGGCGCAGAGTGCGAGCCTGCAGGCGACTTACATGCAGGACAAGTTGAACGGCATTGGCGACGTGAAGATCTATCCAACACTCGACGATGAAATCGCCGACATGACAGCCGGTCGCGTGGACCTGATGGCGGCGGCGGGAATCCAGATCCAGGACTTCCTGAAAAAGCCGGAAGGCCAGGCCTATGAAATCAAGGTCACCCTGCCGCATGAGAAGATGTTCGGCTACGGAGACGGCGGCGGCGTGCGCAAGGAAGACACAGCCCTCAGGGACCGCCTCAATGCGGCGCTCAAGGCGGTGAAGGCCAGCGGCGAGTACGACACGATAACCAAGCGATATTTCGACTTCGACATCTACGGCGATTGATCATCGGATGCACGGAGCCGGATGATTTCAGGTCGTATCGACCTGAAATCTGAATCCGTCTCCAAATCCGAGAACTAGAGCATGATGTCGTCCGACAGCCGCTTCGCACCTTTCGGCATCATGCCCTAGTGCCGGTCACCCGTTCTGGCCGGCACCATCCTCATGGGAACCTGCCGCATGGATTCGATCGTGTCTTGGCTGACCTTGCTCGGTTTCGGTGACAAGGGCTGGGGCGACGAATTGCTTCGCGGCGCTTTGCTAAGCGTCGAAATTTCGATCAGCGCCTATATCGTCGGCCTGGCGCTTGGCCTTGCGGGCGCCTTGGCCAAGCTTTCGAAGCGCCGGACAGCCGTCTTCGTCGCAGTCGCCTACACGACGATCATCCGCTCCATCCCGGACATCCTCATCATCTTTCTCGTCTACTATACCGCGACCGATGCAGTGCGTTCGGTCGCGACCCTTACCGGGCTCGCTTCCGAGTTTCAGATCAACGGCTTCGTCGCGGCGACGCTGTCGCTCGGGATCGTTCAGGGCGGCTACAGCACGGAAGTCCTTCGCGGCGCGATCGCCGCCATCCCGCGAGGCCAGGCCGAAGCGGCCGACGCGCTTGGCTTGACCCGCCGCCAGACCTTCTTCCTGGTGACGCTGCCGCAGATGATCCCGCTGGCATTGCCGGGGCTCGGCAATCTGTGGCTGGTCGTCCTGAAGGAAAGCTCGCTGGTCAGCCTCATCGGCTTCACGGAGCTGGTTCTCGCCGGCAAGATGGCCGCCGGGGCGACGCGCGCCTATTTCCTGTTCTATTGCGCGATCGCCCTCGTGTTCCTGGTGATGTCGAGCCTGTCGGCGATGCTCTTCCACGCTCTGGAAACATCCACCGCCAAGACCGGGAGGCGCAGATAGCGTGACAGAATTCGGGCAATATCTTGCCAGCCAGCTCCTGGCCGGCATCCAGACCACCGTCATCCTGTTTGTCGGCTGCGCCCTCGTCGGCAATCTGCTGGCCATTCCGGTGGCGCTTGCCCGCTTGTCGGCCAAGGCATGGCTTCGCTATCCGGCGGTCGCCTTCATCCTTGCCTTCCGGGGCACGCCGCTGCTTGTCCAGCTCTACCTTTGCTACTTCGGCGTCGGCCAGCTTCTGGCCGGCGTGCCTTCGATCCGCTACAGCCCGTTGTGGCCCATGTTGCGGGGCGCCTATTGCTATGCGTTCCTCACCCTGTCGCTCAACACCGCTGCCTATTGCGGCGAGATATGGAGAGGCGCGATACGGTCGATACCGGACGGGCAGCGCGAGGCCGGCCAGTCGCTCGGCCTGTCGAAAACACGGATCATGATTTCCGTGCTTCTGCCCCAGGCTTTCCGGTTGGCGCTGCCGGCGATCGGCGGCCAGAATATCCTGCTCCTGAAGGGGACGGCGCTGGCCTCTACGATCACGGTCTTCGAACTCATGGGCGCGGCGAACCTCGTCCGCGCGCAGACCTTCCGCGTCTACGAGCCGTTGTTTGCCGCGGCGCTCGGATATTTCCTGCTGGCGGTATTGGTGACGACCGGCTTCGGCTTCTTCGAGCGACGGTTGGCCCGGCGGTATTAAGTGGCGCCGATATGGCATCACCAGGGTCTTCGACAGCCTTGCCGGGCCGGAGATTTGCAACGGTCAGAACCTGTAGTTCAGGCCGGCCCGAACCCGGTGGAATGCGACGTCGTTTTCAAGAGGGATATCGGGGCTGACGGTCGATTTGCCGAAATCGGTGTAGAGATATTCAGACTTGAACGTCCAGTTCGCATCGAGCGCGTATTTGGCGCTGGCGCCATAGACCGCCTTGTCGGACTGCTAGTTATAGTCAGCCTGGACACCCCCAGGCCCACATGTTCCTATCGGCGCGCGACGCCCTGGCTGAATCGAATTTGGGCCACCGCCTGTAGACATCGCGGCGGCAATGAAACAATCTTCACTGCGGGAACATAAGCGCGCCTCGAAGAAGGCGCCTACCTCCGGGTGCGCATGAACAATCGCTGGACCTTGTACGATCCACGCCTGGCCTGGATGCTGGTTGCACCGGTGCTTCTGCTGCTGATCTTCTTCCTGGTGCTGCCGATCGCGGTGATGGCGGCCTATACCTTCTTCACCTTCGTCACCGCCGGCGTCGAGACCAGCGCGCTGACCACCGCCAACTGGCAGGAATTCTTCACCGACAGCTATTATTCCGGCTTCCTTCTGAAGACGCTGAGGGTCGGCGCGATCACCGCGCTGCTGTGCGGCGTGCTCGGCTATTTCCCGGCCTATTTCATCTGGGCGACGAGCTTCAGGCACAAATGGCTGCTCTTGCTCCTGCTCATCGTGCCGTTCTGGATCAGCTTCACCATCCGCACCTTTTCCTGGATCAACATCCTGGGCGAACAGGGCGTCATCAACGTCGCTCTGCTCAAGATGGGCATCATCAACGAGCCGCTGCAGATGCTCTACAACGAGGGCGCGGTGATCCTGGGACTGCTGCACTTCCTCCTGCCCTACATGATCCTCAACGTCTATGTCAGCCTCGAGGGCATCGACCGCACGCTGATCTCGGCCGCGCGCTCGATGGGCTGCACCAGCGCGCAGGCGTTCCGCGAGGTGACCTTGCCCCTCTCCCTGCCGGGCCTGGCGGCGGGGCTGCTGCTCTGCTTCGTGCTGGCTGCCGGAAGCTATGTGACGCCGCAACTGCTCGGCTCGGGCCGCGACGCGCTGTTCGGCAATTTGATCTACGACACCATCATGGGCGAATTGAACTGGCCGATGGGCGCCACTTTGTCGATCGTACTGTTCGTCGTGCTCGGCTTCTTCGCCGCCATCTACACCCGTTACATGGGCATGTCGCAGATTGTGAAGGGGTTGGCCGGATGAAGGCTGCGCGACCGAACAGGGAAGGTAAATGGGCCTGGCGGCTGACCGGCTTCGTCACGCTCTGCGTCTACATCTTCATGTTCGCGCCGATCGTGGCGACCGTCATCCTGTCGTTCAACGCCTCGATGTTCGGCGGCTTCCCGATGACCGGCTTTTCGCTGCAATGGTACGCCAAGCTGATGAACAATGACGCGGTGCTGACCGCCTTCCGCACCTCGCTGTGGATCGCGTTGGTCACCGCTGTCGCCACCACGGCGATCGGCGTCGTCACGGCCTTCGCGCTGGTGCGCTTCGAGTTCCCAGGCAAGCAGACGCTGAGCACGCTGGTGATCCTGCCGGCGCTGGTGCCGGAAACCATTCTCGGCGTCGGCCTTCTGGTGCTGATCAAGGCGATCGACCAGCCGCGCACGATGCTGCTTCTGGTGCTCGGCCATATCCTGCTTGCGGTGCCCTATGTGGTGCTGATCGCGCAGGCGCGCATGGTGGGCATAAGGCGGGTCTATGAGGAGGCGGCGCTGTCGCTCGGCGCCTCGCGCTTCTCGTCCTTTCGCGAGATCACGCTGCCGCTGCTGATCCCGGCGGTCGTCGGCGGCGCCCTGCTCGCCTTCACCATCTCGTTCGACAACACCTCGGCCAGCCTGTTCTGGCGTCCGGCAGGCGTCGAGACCATGCCCACCCAGATCCTTTCGATGCTGAAAATCTCGATCAGCCCGGAGATCAACGCCCTCGGCACCGTGATGATCCTGGTGACCGTCGGCATCCCGTTGATCGGCGGCCTGATCCTGCAGAGCCTGACGAAGTTGAAGAGACGCGGCGAACCAAAGGAGGAAGTACGATGAAACTGACGACGACCAAGCGGCTGGAACGGCTGCACGACCGGTATGCCAATGGCGATCTGAGCCGCCGCACTTTCCTGACGCTGACGGCGGCCGCCGCCGCATCGGCGGGGCTTTCCATGCCGTGGATGGGCCGGGCGCTCGCCGCGGTCGAGGAAGTCCGCTTCGACGGCTGGGGCGGCACGGTGCAGGACGCGATCGACAAATTCGCCTTCCAGCCCTACACGGCCAAGACCAAGATCAAGGTGGTGCAAGGCACGTTCGGCGACGAGGACGAGATCATCACCAAGATCAAGACCGCGAAGCCCGGCGACTACCAGGTCATTCATTCCTCGGGCGTCAACTACTACATCAAATACGTCAATGGCGGTCTGACCTCGGAGATCAACGAGGCCAACATTCCCAACATGGCGAATGTGCTGCAGCCGATGATCGAGCCCTTCCGCAAGCTGACGCCGAAGCTGTCGGCCGTGCCTTACGACTACGGCACCACCGGCATCGCCTACAACACCAAGGTGATCTCGCCGGAGGAAGCCAAGGAAAAGGGCGCAGCACTTCTGTTCGACAAGAAATATGCCGGCAAGGTCGGCGGCTATTCCGACATGACGACGCGTGTCTGGTACGCGGCTTTGGCCACCGGACAGGATCCCAACAACCTCAAGGACATGGACACGATCTGGGCCAAGGTGCGCGAGACGCGCGACCTCGCCAAGAAGTTCTGGAGCTCCGGCGCGGAACTTATGGACCTGCTTTCCAAGGGCGAGATCGTGGTGACCGACGCCTGGTCGGGCCGGGTCGCCGCGCTGCAGGACCAGGGCCATCCGATCGGCTATCTCGATCCGGCCGGCTCCTATGCGTGGATGGAGGACATGCTGATCCTGAAGGGCTCGCCGATGGCCGAATGCGAGGAGCTGATCAACTTCATGCTCGACCCGGCGACCTCGATCGCGGTGGCCGAGGGCCAGAGCTACCCGCCATCGCTCGACCCGACCAAGGTCAAGCTGACCGACAAGATCGCGAAGCTGCCGGCCTTCGACCCCACCGGCACGATGAAGGCGTTGACCTTCGCCGATCCGACCTACTGGGCGACCAACGAGGACGCCTGGACCAAGCAGTGGAACAGGATCTCGAAAGGTGCCTGACGGCCAGGATACGACACTCAATCCCCGGCCGACCTCGGCCGGGGCACAAGGCGCGAGCGCGGCCGCCAGGGCGAGCAGCCCGGCGGTCGAGTTCCGCAACATCGACATCGCTTACGGCAAGTTCGTCGCGGTGCGCGATTTCTCTTTGTCGATCCGCAAGGGTAGCTTCGTCACGCTGCTCGGGCCGTCTGGCTGCGGCAAGACGACGATCCTGCGCTCCATCGCCGGGCTGGTCGACATTTCGGCCGGCCAGATCATGATCGGCGGCCGGCGTGTCGACGACGTGCCGATCTACAAGCGCAACATCGGGCTGGTGTTCCAGAGCTATGCGCTCTTTCCCCACAAAACCGTGTTCGACAATGTCGCCTTCGGCCTGAAATACCGCAACGTCGCCAAGCCTGAGATCAGGCGCAAGGTCGGCCAAGCGCTCGATATGGTGCGGCTGCCCGGCAGCGAGAAGAAACTGCCCTCGCAGCTGTCGGGCGGCCAGCAGCAGCGCATCGCGCTGGCGCGCGCCATCGTCTTCGAGCCGCAGGTGCTTTTGCTCGACGAGCCGCTCTCGGCGCTCGACGCCAACATGCGCGAGGAGATGCGCGTCGAGATCAAGAAGATCCAGAAGGAAACCGGCATCACCGCCATCTTCGTCACGCACGACCAGGAAGAAGCGCTGTCGATGTCGGACCGCATCGTGGTGATGAATGCCGGCTCGGCCGAGCAGGTCGGCACGCCGGAAGAGGTTTATGAGCGGCCGGCCACCGCCTTCGTCGCCGACTTCCTCGGCAAGGCCAACATGCTTTCGGGCACGGTGAGCAGATCGGACGGGCCGACGATAGTCAAGCTGGCCAGCGGCCAGACGGTCAATGTGCTTTCACCCAAGGCGCTGCCGCAGGGCAGCGCCGTAACCGTCGTGGTGCGGCCGCAGAAACTCGCGGTGGGTGCCAAGGCGGGCGCCAACCGGTTGCCTGGCCGGGTCGTGTCGGCCTCCTATCTCGGCGGCAGCGCCATCTACGAGGTCGACATAGGCGCCAAGACGAACATCCGCGCCAACGCCCCGATCGATGGCCGCGTTCTGCGCGAAGGCGAAGCGATCGAACTCGGCTTCGACGCGGACGATTGCGTCTTGCTGGACGAGGCCGGGCGGCGGATTTCCTGAGGCCGCCACCGCCCTGTAATCAGTACGACCCTTGATGGCTGTTACAGTTCATTGCTTGGAGAGAAACGCTTTGCAAGCAGGAGTGAGCTCACTGATGTGCTGTTTAAGACAGCTTAACCCCTTTGCATTGTCGACCATCTTGCACACTCGCTGGGCATCCGCCCTGCATGGTGTTTTGTAGGCATCTTTCGCTAAAGCGACGTCGGCGAGGAAAAGCGAACTAGAAGCCAGAAGCGCCAGTCCAAGCGTTTTCTGTTTGCGCATAATTTAATTCCCCTCTGAACATGAGCATAGTAACACAGCCATATATACGCTAGCCCTGATATAATAAGAAGGCCAAGGACTTCGCGACGAAGCGCTCCGTGCCGCATTGGCAAGGCACGATATTTTCAAACTGAGATACCACCAGATTCCCACGGCAATTTCGACGCCCGCTCCAACGCTCGCTCCCCCGGTCGTCGGCGACAAGTCCTCCCATTGGTGACGTGAATGATCACGCCGCAAAGAGATGGAGACGACAATGACGAGTTTGGAGCACACCGCCTGTGAACCCAGCCGCGCGGACCTAAGCCTGATTGGCTTTGCCGGCCGTGCGCTGCGGCTTGCCTATCGTGCGATGAGGATGCGCAGCGACCGCGCCGCCATGCAGGCCATGCCCGATCATCTGCTCAAGGACTTGGGTATCGCCCGTTCGGAAATCGACCATTACACCTCAATGCGCTACGCCTCCGACGCCGACGGGATGGACTTCCGCAACGCCGGATGACCCCCGATGGCGGTCGTCACCGCGCTCTCGACAGGCCCCAGGGCTTCCCCACGCCGGGGCTTTTGCGTCCCGGCGCATTCGGGCGTCGACATTCGTTTCAAACGATACATCCAACGCAATTTCCACGGTAGACGTATGAAAAATTCCACGGTCGCACCCACTCTCGTTCAAACGCTCCATCGGCAAACAGAGGCCGTCACGGCAACCAAGCCGCAAACGAACCTTTGGAGATGAAGATGCAACCCAACACCAAACCTGCACGGCTTCCGCTCAATGGCGTCGACACGCCGAACCTTCTGGCGACGATCAATTTCGTCGCCGGGCAGCCGGAGCTGGCAAAATTCCAGTTCCGCGCCCACAACGAGTGGATCGAGGGCACGCACAGCAAGACCGTCATGAATGGCTTCTTCGGCGCCGGCCAGGAACAGAAGCACGAGAAGCCGCATTATGCCGACGCCGACCATCCGGCGATCCTGTGCGGCGCCGACAATGCGCCGACCCCGGTCGAATGGCTGCTGCACGGGCTGGCGGGCTGCCTGATGGCTGGCGTCGCCAACATTGCCGCCGCACGCGGGATCAAGCTCACCAAGGTGAAGTGCTCGGTCGACGGCGACATCGACCTGCGCGGCATCCTCGGCATTTCCGACGAGGTCCGCAACGGCTTCCAGAACATCCAGGTGTCGTTCGAGATCGAAGGCGACGCGCCGGCCGAGAAGCTGCAGCAGCTGGTCGAGCAGTCGCGAGCCCGTTCGGCCGTGTTCGACGTGCTGACCAAGGGCGTGCCGGTCACCGTCGGCATCAAGACCATCCAGTAAGCCGAAGCCGGCAGGCGATCCGGACCGATCCGGGCCGCCTGCTTCCTCCCAAACGGACCAGAACCATGAGACGCGCGGTCGTCATCATCGGCGCGGGCCAGGCTGGCCTTGCGCTCAGCCATTGCCTCGGCCAGGCCGGTATCGACCATGCCGTGCTGGAGCGCGGCCGCATCGGCGAGCGCTGGCGCTCGCAGAGCTGGCGCTCGCTCGGGCTGCTCACGCCGAACTGGCTGAACGCCCTGCCCGGCTCGCCCTATGAGGGCGGCGATCCCGACGGCTTCATGAGCAAAGGGGCTTTCGTGGAAAGCCTGGAGCGCTACGCCTGGCAGTGGCATGCGCCCGTCGAGACCAATGTCGAGGTCACATCTGTCAAGCGGACCGGCGACGGCTTTGCCTTGCGCACCAGCGCCGGCGAGTGGTCGGCGCGCGCGGTCGTCGTCGCGACGGGACATTGCGACCGGCCGGTCATCCCTTTTTCGGCTGAGACCCTTCGCGGACCGCTCAGTATTCACGCCTCGCAATATCGCTCGCCCGGCGAGCTGCCGGGCGGCGGCGTGCTGGTCGTCGGCGCCTCGTCGTCCGGCGTGCAGATCGCCGACGAGCTCGCCCGCGCTGGGCGGCGCGTGGTGCTTTCGGTCGGCAAGCATACGCGCCTGCCCAGAACATGGCGCGGCCAGGATATCTTCTTCTGGCTGTGCGCAATGGGCCTGATGGCGCAGCGCCGGGAAGACCTCGCCAATCCGGAAGGCGCGCGACGCCAGCCGTCGCTGCAGCTCGCCGGCCGGCCCGACAGGGCCGATGTCGATCTCGCTACGCTGCAGGCGCTCGGCGTGGAGCTGACCGGGCGGGTGCGCGGCGTCGGCGACCGCGAGATCGCCTTCGCCGGCGACCTTGGCCAGCACATCGCTGCGGCGGAAGCGAAGCAGGCGCGCCTGCTCGACCAAATCGACCGCTTCACGGGCGCGGCGACACCATACCGGCCCGAGCCGGTTGCGATGCCGGCGGCGCGCGCAGAACAGCTGTCGCTCACCGACGGATCGATCCGCAGCATCATCTGGGCCACCGGCTATGCGCGCTCGCTCGGCTGGCTGGAGCCGCTGGCGCTCGGCGCCGACGGCGAGCTCGCGCATCAGGGTGGGATCACCTGCCTGCCCGGCCTCTACGCGCTCGGCTTCCGCTTCCTGCGCAAGCGCGATTCCAACTTCATCGGCGGCGTCGGCGCGGACGCCGAGGCGATCGCCGCCGAAATCTCGCGTCATCTCGACTGCAACGGCCGCAAGGCGGCCTGAGGATCACGACCACCATGGCAACCAATCCCATCTCCCTCATGGCCACCCCCAGGCGCGGCCACTACGACGCCATCATCGTCGGCGCGCGCTGCGCGGGTGCGGCGACCGCGATGCTGCTCGCCCGCGCGGGTCTCAAGGTGCTTGCGATCGACCGCAAGCCGTACGGCTCCGACACGCTGTCGACGCATGCGCTGATGCGGCCGGCCGTGTTGCAGCTTTGGCGCTGGGGCCTGCTCGAGCCGCTGCTCAAGGCCGGGACGCCGCCGATCGAGACGACGACCTTCCACTATGGCGAGGAGGAGATCGCCATCCCGCTCGCCGCCGGTTCGGACCTTCCCGGGCTGATCGCGCCGCGGCGCACCGTGCTCGACCGCATCCTGGTCGATGCGGCGCGCAAGGCCGGCGCGGAGGTCCTGCATGAGGTGGCGGTCGGCGACCTCTTCGCCGACACGCGCGGGCGCGTGCGCGGCATCGAAATCCGCGCCGCCGGCCGCGCGTCCGTAAGGGTCAGCGCCGATATCGTGGTCGGCGCCGACGGCATCGGCTCGCTGGTGGCGAAATGCGTGGACGCCCAGCCATTGCGGCGCGGCGCGGTATCGGCCGCCCATGTCTATGGCTATGCGCCGGTCGAGCCGGGCGCCGGCTATCACTGGTACTTCCGCGACGGGATCGCCGGCTCGTTCATCCCGACCAATGACGGCCTCGCCTGCATCGTCGCCTCGGTGCCGACGAGCCTGTTCGACCAGCGCTTCCGCCTCGGCCACGCCCGCGCCCGCATGGACGTGCTCGAAGCGCTTTCGCCGGCGCTGGCAGCACAAGCGGCCCAGGCGCCGAAGGACGCCCGCCTGCAGGCGTTCCGAGGCGTGCCGGGCTATATCCGTCAGGCGCACGGCCCCGGATGGGCGCTGGTGGGTGACGCCGGCTTCTTCCGCGACCCGATCACCTCGCACGGCATTTCCGATGCGCTGCGCGACGCCGAGAGCCTCGCGCGCGCCATCCTCGACGGGTCCGACGCGGCATTCGCGATCTGGCAGCAGCAGCGCGACATGATCGCCAACCAGATCCTGGACACCACGGACGCCGTCGCCGGCTTCGACTGGACGCTCGACGATATCGGCGAGCGGCATCGCCGCTTCAGCGCCGTGCTGAAGGCCGAGGTGCAGGCGCTGGCCGGGCAGTCCATGCCGGCCTGCCGCGCCCCTTCCCCTGCATCGCGGCCGACGGCCCACCGGGCGCCGGCCAACCAGGACGAGCCGCCGGCCTCGGCCGGCTCGAACCTCAATCGCAACCGAACCGGAGCAAGACCATGACTGTGCATGTGATGAAGGACGGGTGGGTCGGTGTCATCAAAGGGCGACCGCAATTGGGCGCTTTCGCCGAGCGCTCGCGGCGCACGCAGCCTCAGGATATCGACGTCTTCGCCGAGATGACCGGCGACCGCAATCCGCTGCATTACGACAAGGCGCTGGCCGAGGCTTCGGTGTTCGGCAAGCTCATCGTGCAGGGCGGCGTCACCTCAGGCATCCTGAACGCGGTGGTGGCGGAAGATCTGCCCGGCCCCGGCTCGGTGTTCCTCGAAGTCTCGTGGAAATTCGTCAAGGCGGTCGGCGTCGGCGAATTGATCACCGGCCGCGTCGAGGTCAAGGACGTGCGCGCCGACAAGCCGATCACAAAGCTGGAGACATCGGTGCGCAACGAAGCCGGCGAGCTTTGCCTCACCGGCACCGCCACGGTGTTCACCGTGCCATTGGCCAGGGGCTGAGAGCTTCTGGACCGCTTGGCTACGCGCCTGCCGTCTCGGCGATGAAGGCGCGGACGTGGTCGATGAACTCCTCGAAGGCGGGCTCGCCTTCGAGGAGGATGTGGTTCTGGCTCTCGAGTTCGATGAAGCGCGCGCCGGGAATGCCGGCGGCCATGGTGCGCCCGGATTCGACGGGAGCGACGTTGTCGTCCCGTGCGTGCAGCACCAGCGTGGGCACACGCACCTTCTCCAGCAAGTCGCTGACATCGATCACGGAAAAGGCGCTCTGCAGGCGCCAGGCATCGTCGGGCGAGACGGTGCGCAGCATCAGATCGTCCATCCAGGCGAAATGCTCGTGCGTGGCGCCGGGGATGAACATGGAGCAGAAGGCCTGGCGGAACATCGGGTTCGACTTGCCCCAGCTCTCGCGCATCAGCGTCGCGGCGGCCTCGCGCGTCGCGATCTCGCCCGCGTCGCCACGCGCCCGCCAGCCTTTGACGTAGCCGCCATAAAGGATCATGCCCGAGACGCGCTCGGGATGCCGGATGGCGTAGGCGATCGAAACCGCGCAGCTCTGCGACAGGCCGAGCAAGGTGAAGCGGTCGAGCCCCGTTGCCTCGACCACGCATTCGAGGTCCGACAGCATGGTCTCGAACGAGATATCGACGACATGCCTTTGCGACAGGCCGTTGCAGCGCTCGTCATAGCGCACCAGCCGGTTCCGGCGCGACAGTTCCCGCATCCAGTGACGCCAGATCGGGCTGTCCCAGTCGAAGGTGAGATGCGACATCCAGTGCGCGGCGCGCAGGATCGCAGGGCCGCTGCCGGTGCTGGCATGGGCGAGCCTGGTGCCGTCGAGAGCACGGCAGAATTGCACGGCGCGGCCGGGATCCTGCGATGACGCGGATTTCAACGGGGCTTGCGGCCGCCGGGCGGAACCGGACTGCGATGCGCGACCCGTGGCTTGAGCGGCGGCCGACCGGACCCTGTCCTCCAGCGCCTCGGTCTCGGCGGCGAGCCTCGTATCGTCGGGCACGAGGCTGCGCAGGCGCTGGGCAAAGGGCAGCGCCCGCCGCGGCTGGTCCGCCAGGCGCTCGACCAGCTCGCGCAGGATGCCGAGCTCGACGATCTCCACCTCGCTGGCGATGGCCTGCCGCCAGGCTTCATAGTCGAAGCAGCGCTCGAGCGAGAGGTCGGCAAGAAAGCCGCCACGGATCGAGGCCAGGACGGCTTCGAGCTCCTCGGTCGAGCGGGAGGAAAGGTCGGCCTTCACCAGCGGCGCCAGCCGCGCGTAATCCGTCGCGACATTGAGCGCGACCGCATTGCGATCGGCGGCAAGGGCTGTTTCAACGCCGCCCAGGACCTGGCGGATCTTGGACAGGCTCCAGCGCAAGGCACCGCGCGGATCGTCGGGGATGTCCCAGAATATCTCGCACAACCGCTCGCGCTGGTGCTGCCTGGCGGTGACGGCAAGGTAGGCGAGCAGCGCACGCGTCTTGCGCGACGGCGGCAGGTCAAGCGGCTGGCCGTCGCGCATCACCTGAAAATCGCCAAGCACGCGCAGTTCCAGCATGTGCTGATCGCCGTTCATGCGTCCACGCGCTTGTCGATCGCCATGATCCCCTTTCGGCCTTGGCCGGCGCCGCCAAAGGCAGCCGCTCGCCATAGCAAAATCGGCTAATTTAGGGAAGCGTGGTCCGGACGGCTCACGGCCCGAGGACCCAAATCGACTGGCGGCGCTGACGGCCGATCGACGCTATTTGCCGTTCCCTCACGCCTTTGCCGCAAGCGCCCTCGGCTTGATGATCGTCGCCAACACGACCCCGACTACGATGAAGGCAGCGCCGAGCAGATCGTAGTCGTGCAGGCTCTCGCCGAGCAGCAGATAGGCAAGCACGGCGACGAACAGCGTCTGCAGGTAGAGCAGCATGCTTGCCCGGCTTGCGCCCAGCGCCTCCACGCTTTTGTTGTAGAGATAATACATCAGCGCCCCGCCGGGCCCCGCCAGATAGGCGAGCGCAAGCAGGCCATTGCCGTTCAGGGCAGAGCGCTCGTCGTTGAAGATTTCCCACAGGTGGAACGGCAGCGCGACGAGCGCGCCGGCGCCGAGCAGAAGCACGACCAGCGGCAAGAGCTCGAGGCCGAACTTGGAGCGGCGCAGCAGCACCGTATAGAGCGCCCAGCAGAAGGCGCTGCCGACGATCCACAATTCGCCGATGTTGAACCGCAGTTGCACCAGCGCATCCAGCTTGCCATGCGCGACGATCACCAGCATGCCGGCAAGTGCCGCAACCGCGCCGAGCGACTTCCAGAGTCCGAGCGGCTCGCCAAGCACCAAGCGCGCCAGCACCATGGTCATGATCGGCGACATCGCCATGATGATGCCGGCCGTGGTGGCGTCGGTGTCGTTCAGGCCATGGTAGATCATGCCCTGGCAGAGCGTGAGGCCGATCGCCCCCACGGCGACGATCTCCAGCGGCCGCGAGCGCAGCAGCGCCAGCATGGCGCCGTGATGGCGGTGCACGATCGGCAAAAGGATGGCGCAGGCCAGCAAGAGCCGCCAGAAGCACAGCCCCCAGGGCGGCATTTCCGGCGCCACCCATTTGGCCGCGATATAGACGCCGGCCGAGAGCAGCCAGCACAGCACGGCGGTGGGATAGCCGCCCAGGGATGATACCGCGGCGATGGCCGGTGGTTCCGGCTGATGGACTATCGGTATCGCCTGCATCGCATGCCCCCCGTTCAATGAACGTCAGCCCAGACGTAGCCGGTAGTCTACCTCATCCCGCGGGGTGTTACATATGGCTCCGACAAAGCCGTCCGGCAGAGATCAATGCGGCGTGTCGCTGGCCATATGCAGGTGCTCCCAAGCCGAGCCGACGCGACCATGGAACTGTGATGCAAATCGTTCGGCTTCGATGCCTTCGAGGCCGTCGTCGACAAGGGCCTCGATGCTCCGCCGCAGCAAGGCGAGCTGCATCTGCCGCGCATGCCTTGCGTCGGTTTCACGCATGATGGCCGTGACGTGATAGGCCACGACCGGCTGGCCAAGGCAGGACAGAAGCGCGCTCGACCCGGCTGTCGCCGCAGTGACCGCTTCCTCGATGTTCATTCCGGCGCTCCCTCATCTAAGATGCTGGGCGCCTCCCCGGCAGACGGCGACGGTATCCGCCGCTCTTTTCTAATTTTTGGCAGTCGCGAGATCATCGCTCGCGGCCAAAATCAGTATCCTCCAGAACCCTATTAAAGGCGACCGGATAGTTAATTGATGGTTAACGGCAAAGCTCGCATCTTAGGCATCCGAGCCGGGCTTGGCGCATCGGTCAGTGACCGGGGATGTTTCGCCCGGCCGATGGCGCGAGGCTTTGCGAACCAGGGACCGAAACCGGCGCGCCGTGAAGCACCCAGTCCGCCGCGATTTGCCCTATCACAGGGGCGAGCTGGATGCCGTAGCCGCCGGCGCCGGCAGCGGTGATCAATGTCGGCTCCGAAAGATCTATCGGCCCGACGAAGGGGCGATGGTCGGCTGTCACGGGATAAAGGCCCGCCCAGCCCCGGCCGAGCCGCGCGCCAGGCAGATCGGGCATGCGCTCCAGAAGCAGCTCCGCCAGGTCGACCTTCGACTGCTCCTCGCACTGGTCATTGTAGTTGTCGGGATCCTCGGGCGCGATCGACTTCACCTTGTGGATTTCGGCGATCAGTTCGTCCGGCTTTTCGTGGCGGAAGTTGAGCCCGCTGCCTTCGCCATTCACGAGGTCCATGACCATCGGCATGGTGTAGCCGAGCGGCTCGTCGAGATGGATGACGACGGCTTCGTGGCGCTCGGGCCAGATGTGCAGACGCTGGCCGAAAAGCGCGGCCACCTGCGGCGCCCAGGCGCCGCCCGCATTGACCACGGCATCGCAATCGATCAGTCCTCGCCTGCCATCGATCGGGTCGCCGCTGGTTTCCAGCGTATAGCCGCCCGGTCGTCGTTGCACGCCGAGCAGCTTGCGATACTGGCGTATCTCGCCGCCCTTGGCGCGGACGATGCCGGCCAGGAAATTGCACATTTCGTGCGGGTCGAGGAAGCCGTTGTCGGGCCCGAACAACCCGCCTTCGAGCCCGTCAGGATTGATGTGCGGCACGAGGTTCCTGAGTTCGGTGGCGCGGAGCAGGCGCGACCTCAGCCCCGCTTCGCCCTGGATCTCGACCGATCTCGCGAACAGCGCCATCTGGGCGGGCGTGCGCGCCAGACGCAGATAGCCGATATGGTTGAAGCGGAGCCCCTCGCCCTCCCACTGGCGGAACCGGCGCAGCGAATGGACGCGCAGCATGATCTCGAACGGGTCGGTCAGTTGCGAGCCGACGACGCCGACCGACCGGCCGCTCGACCCAGAAGCGATCGACTGAGCTTCGAGCACCGTGATGCGCGCGCCCTGCTCGACAAGGTCGAGCGCCGTGCACATGCCGAGCGTGCCGGCGCCGATCACCACGACATGAGGAGCAACCGTCATCTGTGGCCCGCCTGCTTTCACGACTGCGCGGCGACGTCGCCCAAGGTCTCGTCGATCGCTTGAAGGATGGCGCCAGCATCCGCTTCGGTCATCGGCGTCGACAGCGCGAACAGGCCGTAGCTGGCGGAGAGCACGCCACGGCCAAGCAGGCCCTTGTGGAAGGCGTCGAATTTTTTCCGCTCAGCCTGGCCGGGATAGACGGAGCGGTAATCCGTGACCGGATGCGACGTGAAATGAACCTTGAACAGCGAGCCCAGGCCGACGCATTGGCCGGCAAGCCCATGCTTTTCAAACGAGGCGGTGACCCCTTCGCGCAGAAATGCGCCCAACCGGTCGAGATGGGCAAAGCTTTCCCTGGTCAGCGCCCGCATCGAGGCAAGGCCGGCGCGCATGGTGACCGGATTGGCGGTGAAGGTGCCGCCATGCGGAAGCGCTGGTTTGCCGGCGGTCGGATCGAACACCGCCATGACATCGGCGCGCCCGCCCACGGCGCCGACAGGAAAACCGCCGCCGATGATTTTTCCGAGCGCCGTCAGGTCGGGCTCGAGGCCCCACAAGCCTTGCGCGCCCGACCATCCAAGGCGAAACGAGATGACCTCGTCGAAGATGACCAGCGCGCCCGCTTCGTGGGCGATCTCCACCATGGCGTGAAGGTAGTCCCGGCGCGCCGGGATCAATCCCGCGCGGTTGGGCATCGGATCGATCAGCACCGCCGCGATGCCGTCGCCCCCGGCGGCGAAGACGGCGCGCAGCGCCTCGCTGTCGTTGAAGGGCACGGCGATCACGTCGTCCAGCACGCCGCGCGGCGTGCCCCTGGCATAGGGCGTGGACCTGGGCAGATCGCCCCAGTTGGCGGGCGACGAGTCGAGGCTGACCTCGGCGAAATCGTAGGAGCCATGATAGGCGCCCTCGATCTTGACGATCTTCGGCCGCCCCGTGAAGGCGCGCGCGGCTTTGATCGCCATCATCACGCCTTCGGTGCCGGAATTGGTGAAGCGGACCTGGTCGACCGAGGGCAGCCGCTCGACCAGGAGTTCGGCGAGCTCGATCTCGCTCAGCGTCGGGGCGCCGAAGGCCGTGCCGGAAGGCAATTGCTCGGCTACTGCCGCGGTGACGTCGGGATGCGCGTAGCCGTGGATCATCGAGGTGAAATTGTTGATGCAGTCGTAATAGGAATTGCCGTCGACATCCCAGACCCTGCAGCCCTCGCCGCGCGCGGCGTAGATCGGAAACGGATCGACGAAGACCGTGGTGCGCGTGTTGCCGCCCGGCATCACCTTCCTGGCGCGCTCGAACAGGGTCTTCGATCCGGGCATGGCGTCGGGATAATGCGGCATGGCTCTCCGAAGGCGAATTCGACTTGTTGAAACAGCGGCGCAACCGCCGCTCGTCACGAAGCTACGGTTCGTTTCCGCGCAGGCGCAATCGGCCAGGCCGGGCATGCGACCCGACCAGGGGCATCCCGATCATTTCGCGGCGGCCGCAGCCGCGCGGTTCGGGTGCCTGAGATTGGTCGGCGTGATGCCGGTCTGCTGGCGGAAGACGCGGCTGAAATGGCCGGCATTGGCAAAACCGCAGCGATAGGCGATCTCGCCGATCGCCAGGTCGCTGCCTTCCAGAAGCGACCTGGCGTAATGAACCCGCAGCGCCAGATAGGCGGCCATCGGGCCGATGCCGAGCTCGGCGCCGAACAGGCGCTCGAGCTGGCGGCGCGAGCAGTTCTGCCTGGCGGCGATCTCGGCCACGGGGATCGGCTCCTGCAGATTGCTTTCCATCAGGAGCAGCGCCCGCTTCACCGCGCGGCTCGCGGCGGCGGGAAACAGGTCGCCGACCGGCTGCACGTCGCGGCTGGAGCGGATACGGTCCAGCACCAATATCTTGGCCGCCTTTTCCGCCGCCTTCTGGCCGATGAATTGCGCGACGAAATAGCCGGCGAGGTCGGCCGCTCCGGTACCGCCGGCGCAGGTGGCGCGGCCGCGGTCGACGGAATAGAGGCTGTCGGCATGGGCGTTCACATCGGGGAACTCGGCGCGAAAATCCTTGATGTGGAACCAACTGACCGCGGCACTGTAGCCGTCGAGCAGGCTATAGCGCGCAAGCACGAAGCTGCCGGTGCAGAGCGCGGTGAGCGGCACGCCTTTCGCGGCGGCGCGCAGCAGGAACGCTTCCTTTTCCGAACTCAGCTTGCGGTTGGTGTCGAGCAGGCCGCCGACCACCACGACATTGTCGAAATCCTCCGGATTGCCCATCGCCCTGGTCGGCAGCAATTCGACGCCGCAGCTGGCGCGGATCGGCAGGCCGCGCTCGCCGACGATCTCCCAGTCGAACTCGATCCTGCGGCTGCGGTCACCCTCGTCGCCGGCCAGCCTCAGCGTATCGATGAACAGCGACAGCGGCGACAAGGTGAAATCGCGCACCAAAAGAAATGCGAACTTCTTGGCCATTCGCGAGCCAACCTCTCATTCGAGCCAGGCGCCATCCTTGACCGCCAGCCGCGACGTTTATCAATCGGCGAGCGGACTGGATAGCGCGTGGCCTTGAATAGCGGTTTGGACCGTTGCATGATTCCTCGCGCGCGCTTTCGGCGACCGCCGGGCGTCGCAATCCGGCACGGCGCCGTCATCGCCGGACCTTCATCGAAAGCCGCGGAGCCATCGGGCGATGACGACCATCCATCAGTTCGCTGTGTCGGAAGGGCAGGAATGGGTGATGCCGGTCGATGACGAGACCTACGAGGAGTTCTTCGGCCTCGACGGACGCTCGTTGGAGGGCTGGCAGCCGCCGTTGATGCGGCGCGTCGAGGAAGGCGAGCGGCTCTATTCCGATTTTCCCTGGCTCGGCGAGCACGCGCCGCTTTTGCGCCAGCCGGCCGTCAACGCGCTGGCGGCGGCGCTGCGGCCCTATGGCGAGCTCGTCGCGCTGCGCGGCGAGAAGGTCTGGCTGCTCAACGTCACCAATGTGATCGACGCGCTGGACGAGGCGCACTCGCAGATCGTGCGGTTCGAGGACGGCGACATATTGGCGATCGAGCGCTACGCCTTCGACGCGGAAAAGGTCGGGACGGCGGAAGTGTTCAAGCTGCCGATGCGGGCCTCCCCGGTCTTCGTCAATGAGGTGTTCGTCGAACGGGTCCGCAAGGCCGGGTTGCGCAATGTGTCGTTCGAGCCGCTATGGACATCGGGAACGGCAATCGCTTGACGAATAGCAGTTATTCCAATCATTGAGGTGGCGTCATCCCTCATCCGCCTGCCCGCACCTTCTCCAGGGCAATCGCATGGGTGGTTCCCCCGCTCCGTCGCTGCTTCGCAGCGCCGAGACGGAGTGGGGGAACCCCCTAGGCGATTTGCCGCATCCGCTGTGCCGCCGCCCCTGGCCCGCCCGCTGGGCGCATCTGGAGCATCGCTCTGGCCCAACCCGGACATGCACGAACGGGATGGCCATTATAACCAGACGCTTTATAACGGTCGCTGACATAGCGACGACCAAGGGGAGACGATGCGTTACATACGTCCGCTTTCAATCGAAGATGCCGTTGGCGAGCTCGCCAAGGCGGTAGGACCGGCCGCGATCCTGGCCGGGGGCAGCGACCTTTTGGTGAGGATGAAGGGCGGCTTCATCGAGCCTGAGCTGATCGTCGACATCAAGGCAATCGGCGGCCTGGCTGACGTCACCGAAACGGCCGACGGGTTCCGGATCGGCGCCGCGGTGCCCTGCGCGGTACTGGGCGAGAACAAGGCGCTCCGCAAGGCATGGCCGGGCGTGGTCGAGGCGGCCAATCTGATCGGCTCCAAGCAGGTGCAGGGCCGCTGCACCATCACCGGCAATCTGTGCAACGCCTCGCCCGCCGCCGACAGCGTGCCGGCGCTGGTGGCGGCCGCGGCACAAGCGGTGGTCGCCGGGCCTTCGGGCAAGCGCACCATCGCGGTGGAGAGCGTGCCGACGGGACCCGGCCGCACGTCTCTCGCCAAGGGCGAGATCATCGAGGCGATCCTGCTGGACAAACGGCCTGACCATGCGGGCGACGCCTATCTGCGCTTCATTCCGCGCACCGAGATGGACATCGCGGTGGTGAGCGCCGGCGTCAACCTGACACTGGACGAAAAGGGCGCGATCAAGACCGCCCGCGTGGCGCTCGGCGCTGCCGCACCCACCGTGCTTCTGGTCGAGGAAGCAGGCCAGGTGCTGGTCGGCTCGAAGCTCGACGAAGCCACGCTGGAGCGGTTGGCCAAGATCTGCTCCGGCGCCTGCCGCCCCATCGACGACAAGCGCGGCACCATCGAATTCAGACGGAAAGTCGCGGGCGTGCTGGCGCAAAGGGCCGCCGCTATCGCCTACAAGCGTGCGGGAGGCAAATAATGGCCGGTGTAGCTGTATCAACCACGATCAACGGCGACGCCGTCGAATATCTCTGCCAGCCCGACGAGACGCTGCTGGACGTGCTGCGCGACCGGCTGGGCCTGACCGGCGCCAAGGAAGGCTGCGGCACCGGCGACTGCGGCGCCTGCAGCGTCATCGTCGATGGCCGCCTGGTCTGCTCCTGCCTGGTGCTGGGCGCGGAAGCCGAGGGCCGCAAGATCGAGACCATCGAAGGCATGGCGCATGGCGACCAGTTGCACCCGCTGCAGCAGAAATTCCTGGAGCACGCGGCCTTGCAATGCGGCATCTGCACGCCAGGTTTCCTGATTGCGGCCAAGGATCTGCTGGAGAAGAACCCCTCGCCCACCGAGGAGGAAATCCGCTTCGGGCTGGCCGGGAACCTGTGCCGCTGCACCGGCTATGACAAGATCGTGCGCGCCGTCCAGGACGCGGCAAACGTGATGAAGGGAGCCTGATCATGAACTTCGATCCGCGCTACTCCGGACGCAATTTCTCCTCGGTCGGCACGCGGCCGATCCGCCCCGACGGCATCGACAAGGTGACCGGGCGCGCCCGCTACGGCGCTGACTTCAACATGGCCGGCCAGCTGGTCGGCCGCGTGCTGCGCAGCCCGCACGCGCACGCCATCATCAAGAAGATCGACACGTCGAAGGCGGAAAAGCTCGCCGGCGTGAAAGCGGTGATCACGGCGAAGGACCTGCCCGACCTCACCGACGGCGATGCCGCCATGTACGACATCCTCGACAATTCGATGGCGCGCAAGAAGGCGCTCTATGACGGCCATGCGGTGGCCGCGGTCGCGGCGATCGACGCCCGCATCGCCCGCCAGGCGCTGAAGCTGATCGAGGTCGACTATGAGGTGCTGCCGCATGTGACCGATGTCGACGAGGCGGCGCAGCACCATGCGCCGCTGATCAACGACCAGGTCTTCACCGAGGGTCTGGAGGAAAAGCCGGCGAAACCCTCCAACGTCACCAAGCGCACGCAGTTCGGCCATGGCGATGTGCACAAGGGTTTTGCCCAGGCCGATTTCGTCGTCGAGCGCTCGTTCAAGACCGAGCAGACGCACCAGGGCTACATCGAGCCGCATGCCTGCGTGGCGAGCATCAACCCGGACGGCACGGCGGACCTGTGGGTCTGCACGCAGGGCCATTTCGTCTACCGCCAGCATTGCGCCCAGCTGCTTGGGCTGGAGGCCTCGAAGCTGCGCGTCACCTCGTCGGAGATCGGCGGCGGTTTCGGCGGCAAGACCCATGTCTGGGCCGAGCCGGTGGCGCTTGCCTTGTCCCGCAAGGCCGGCCGCCCGGTAAAACTGGTGATGACCCGCGACGAGGTTTTTCGCGCCTCGGGCCCGACCAGCGCCACCTCGATCGACGTCAGGATCGGCGCCAGGAAGGACGGCACCATCACCGCCGCGGAAGCGACGCTGCGCTATAGCTGCGGCCCCTATGCCGGCTCCTGGGCCGAGATCGGCGCCATGACCGCGTTCGCCTGCTACAAGCTGGAGAACGTCAAGACCGTCGGCTACGAGGTGCTGGTCAACCGGCCGAAGACGGCGGCCTATCGCGCGCCGTCGGCGCCGATGGCGGCCTTCGCGGTGGAAAGCTCGATCGACGAGCTTGCCCGCGAGATCGGCATGGACGCGGTGGACTTCCGCATCAAGAACGCCGCGCAGGAAGGCACCCGCGCCTCCTACGGCCCGGTCTACGGGCCGATCGGCATCGGACCGACGCTGGAGGCGGTGAAGAAGCATCCGCACATGAAGGCGCCGCTGAAAGCCAACCAGGGGCGCGGCATGGCCTGCGGCTTCTGGTTCAATTTCGGCGGCCAGACCTGCACGGACCTGAACATCGGCATGGACGGCTCGGTGTCGCTGGCCGTGGGCACGGTGGATGTCGGCGGTTCCCGCGCGTCGCTGTCGCTGGTGGCGGCGGAGGAGCTCGGCATCGACTACAGCAACGTCAAGGCGATCGTCGCCGACACGTCTTCGCTGGGCTACAACGACATGACCGACGGCAGCCGCGGCACCTTCTCCTCCTCGATGGCGACGATCTCGGCCGCCCGCAACGCTATTCTGATCCTGAAGGATCGCGCCGCGCAGATGTGGGACATCCCGGTCGACGACGTAGTCTGGGAAAAGGGCCATGCCATCGCCAAGGGCGAGAAATACGGCAACCTGTCGCCGCTGTCGCTGAAGGACATCGCCGCCAAGTCGGGTACGACCGGCGGCCCGATCGCCGGCCATAGCGAGCTCGTCGCCGACGGCGCCGGCGTCTCCTTCGCCACCCATATCTGCGACATCGAGGTCGACCCGGAGACGGGTGCTGCCCGGGTGATCCGCTACACGGTGGTGCAGGACGCCGGCAAAGCGGTGCACCCGACCTATGTCGAGGGCCAGTACCAGGGGGGTGCCGCGCAGGGCATCGGCTGGGCGCTCAACGAGGAGTATATCTACGGCAAGGACGGGCGGCTGCAGAATGCGGGCTTCCTCGACTACCGCATCCCGGTCTGCTCCGACCTGCCGATGATCGACACGCAGATCCTGGAAATCCCCAACCCCAACCACCCCTATGGCGTGCGCGGCGTGGGCGAAACCTCGATCGTGCCGCCGCTGGCGGCGATCGCCAACGCAGTGTCGAATGCCGTCGGCGTGCGCATGACCCACATCCCGATGTCGCCGCCGCGGATTCTGGCGGCGCTGGACGCGGAGCGGGAAGGCTGAGAGGCATCCAAGCTTGGGTAGGTGTGTTGAGATTCAGGTCAGGCCGAGCCGAGAATGATGGCTTCCGAGAACCGGAGCGGAGCGTACTTGAAGTACGTGAGCACCGGAAGCGCAGGAAGCCGTCGTTCGCAGGCCGGCCTCACCTGAATATCGACGCACCTTGAGGCGATAATGGTCGCCGTCACCCTCTGGGGCTCGCTCAGCGCCGTCGCCGGCGGCAAGGCCAAGCACGAGATCGAGGCCAAGGACATCAGGGAGCTGTTCCGCAAGCTGGCGGAACAGTATCCCGGGATAGAGCCGTGGATCGACCGGGGGATTGCCGTGGCGATCGACGGGGTGATCTATCGCGATACGTGGGGGAAGGAACTGCCGCCGGGGGCGGAGATTTTTCTGCTGCCGAGGTTGGCCGGGGGGTAAGGTGGATCAGGCCTACTCGCTCTTTCCTCACTGCCCTACGCTGATGGTGCCCTAGTATTTTGCTCGACGACGACCTCTAGGTTGACCAAAATGTGGAGGTCTTGCGTAGTTCCAGCGACGAGCGGTTAGCCCCTTTTGGACAAACCATCTAATGGCATCCGTTGGTATGATCTGCTCCCTCATCTTAGCCGCGTCGACAAACCAGGACCGCGAAACAGCCGCGAGAACCGCATAGCCGTCGAAACGCCCCGGTAGCAAACACCAAAGCTTTCCTTGCATTTCCCTAGGTGATCCGTCCGGTAAATCGAAGCCTTCGAAATCGAACAAAACCGGCTTTGTGCAGTTGAGCCAAACAGCAGGCAGACAACTCTCAGGGCTACGCGTGATGAACAGGTTTTTCGCAAGGGGCACACTCAACAGGTTTCCGCGCGCCAGAAACCGCTTCCGGTCGTTCTTTAGGCGCATCCCGTCCACGATCCAGATCATGTTCCGGTAAAAAGCCTCGCGTGCAATTCTCTCTTGCGCAGGCAAGTGGGAATGCTGGAACTCAATCACTTGGCCATTTCCGGTCATCACATCTGCGACGTGCTTCTCACCTTTTTCATCGCGCTGGATGATTTCCTGCCATTCCAAGGGAAACTGATCCTTCCAGCCGCGGTGCCAAAGAGTTTCTGGCTCCCACCAAGAATCGCAGCTTCTATTGCCGCGATGCGCCCAATGCCAAACGCGTTGTGTCCCGCACTTTGAGGTCATGGGTTGCGAACAGCCCAGGCAGCAGCCGGACAGTTTGGGGGCCGCCTCACGTCTTTCGTCATTCACCAATGCAAGCCGCATAAATTTCTCCACAATTCGCGGTTGCCCGTGTCGCGGGACGCCGCTGATTTCTTGCGAGGAGTGTTTCGGCAGCATAGCCAACCACAGGCTGGCGCTGGTTCTTCTTATCGTCGACGTAAGGGGCCAGCCCACTGTCGGTTATCGCGCGACTGTCCTCAATGCCTGGCGCCGCTTCTTCTCAAGGCACGAGCAGGATTGTAGCTGGCGAGCTCCGCCGGTCAAGTCCGGCGCAGACGCCGCGCTCGTAAGTGGTTCAATAGCGATTGTTCCGAAACTTCGCGATCTCTTCACTCACCATGCCAAGCGATAGAGGTGCGAAGTCGAATGCATCGTAGAGCGGCTTGAGTAACGGAAAAAGGACTTCCGCCAAGTTATCTTCGATGACTGAAGCCCGCGCCTGCCCTTGCATTTTCACTGTACCGACAAAACACTCGCGGTCATAGCTGAGGTAACGCCAATCAAATAACGCCGACATCCGCCGACCTTTCAAGCCGTCGTACTGAACGCGCACCGAAATTTCAGGATCCTCGCCAAACAACTTGGCCAGGCGCGCCACATAGAGCAGCGTCTCACCGACGCGCCAAATCGGAATGGTCAGATCGACAGCCGTGCCCGGCTCAGCCTTCTCAGTAAAATCCTCATCGTAAGATCGAATTTCATACAGAAAGCCATCAGGCCGGACTCGCCAAAAGTCACAATGCCGACCATCCCTATGTTCTTCGCGAGGATCACCAACCCAGGCCTCGATTGCGTCGCCTACTGGCACCGGACCAATCGGCCTCCGATCGAGCACCACAAACGGACCCCATCCCGTCAATCTGACTTCGCTGGCCTTTCGAAGATGGCCCAGCAAACTCCTAAGATCTTGAGCCGGGCTGACGTTCAAGACCTGGAACGATTGTTCGTAGTGCCCAAGAGGGAAACGAGCTGGATCGTCCTTCGGCAACGGTTCCAGACGCTCATTCCACCTGTCCCGTGAGACTTCGGTGAACTTAAGCAGTTCATCAATCTGCGCCTGCGCTATAGAATCTAGGGAGTGGCCTTGTACGATACCTCTTATTGCCTCCAGCAGGCTGTCCCGATTTGCGCGAACACATCTGTCGAGGAGTGTTCGCCACTCCTCAGCCGTAAACGGCTCCTCGCTCTTGGGGCCCGGCTTTCGGATGTAGACTTTCTGCGCGAGAATTTCTCCATCCGTGCCCTTCGCCGCCATAACAGGAACAATCTGGCCGCCCGGTACAACTACGACGGCGTGTTCATTGCCTGATATAGGATGATTCAGATGGACAAGTTCACAGTGAATGTGCGGGTCTGCATACCTGTTTACCGCTGCATTCACAGCGTCGGCAGTGTACCGATTGATTTGAGCTGGACGAGGATAGGAACCAATAGGCGCGTTGCTAACTTCCCGCATCCCAATGAGAATGGCCCCCCCACCATGATTTGCTAGTGCAATCGCGGCCTTGGCAAGTGGCGCCCGGCCCGCTGGGGCATCGAGGTCGAGCCATGACTTAAATTCCGTGGCAAGCGTCTCGTTTTGAAGCTGAAATAGTTGTTCTAGGTCTTCGATATTTGCCACCGGCAAGCATCCTGCAAAACATATTGCGACACTACGATTTAACATCCACATTGAAAATAGTACACAGAGTGAGGCACGGAAAGATTCACAGATGCAGATCACGCCAGTTAGAATTGCAATTGAACTGCGCCTTTCTGGAGGCAGCGAACAGATGGTGGCCATGCGGGAGCGCTTAATAGCGATATGCCAACACTATCTCGATAGCGGGTTTGGGGATGGCAACGCGGAGCAAAGACTTTGTTCGCCTGATGACTTCACCTATTGGCAACAGCTCTCGGAGGTGCTGCTGGCGCATCAACTTACGGCAGCCGGCATTGAATTCACCCATCAAGCTGTTGGGCCGGATTTCTGCATTACCCACGGCGGAAGGCGCATCTGGATTGAGGTGATCGCCCCGACTCCTGCCAACGTCCCGGCGGCTTGGCTCGAGGCTACAGAAGGCGTTCGCGATTTTCCGCATGAAGCGATTCTTCTTCGATGGACAGCCGCAATCAAGCAGAAGGCCGAGGTTTTGCTTGGGAACCCACCCCGCGCCAATGGCTACCTCTCCAGCGGCGTAGTCAGCCAGAACGACTGCTACGTGATAGCGATTAACGGGCGCCTGTTGCGTGGCTTTGGCGGCTCGTTGCACGCGCTGATCGGCGTTAGTCAATTTCCCTTCGCGGCTGAGGCAACCTTTGCCATCGGACCACTTCAGGTGCGGATCAATCGCGAAACGTTAGAGGCATCAGCACCAGAGCATCAGCAAAGGTATTTGATCCACAAGCCAGTGGGACAACCTGTTCCGGCCGACACGTTTCTCGATCCGCGCTTTGCCCCCATCAGTGCGATATGGGCAGTCGATATCGATGAATCTGTGGTTGTCGGCCGGCCTGCAACGATGGTCGTTGTTCATAACCCGAGCGCAACCAACCCTTTGCCTGTGGGTTTTCTGCCCGCACAAGACGAATATGTCGCACATGTTGTTGATGAGCAGACTTATCGCCTCGATCGTGTCGAAGGTCGAACGGCGCGTCCTGCAGAAATTTCGATGACGGTCGGTTAGTGCGCGCCGCCCCGATCTTAACTGCCTAAGATTGGGGGCAGTTGGACCCGAAAGTCCAATAAAAATGCCGCCTACTTTAGCTCATCGTTATGCGGCCAACTGCCCCAACAAATGCTAGTGTAAATCCCTCAATCAGGCGGAAGGCCGAGTTCTTGAAGGATCGCCGGGGTCGTCAGGCCCCAGTTGGCCGTCCAGTGAAACATAAACGCGCTTATATCTAGATGTCCCCGAGACTCTGCAACTCTAGCGACTACCAGGAGACACCACAGTAATGCTTCTCGGCAAAATTGCTGATCTTCGAACAACGCCTGTCGATTTTCCACAAGACCTTTTATTGTGACAGGGGCGTTTGCTGGCAATGTAAGAGATGACGGGACCCAACGTGGGTGGACAACCTCGTTCCGGAGTTGCGAAAGCGCAAATATTTCATTTATTAGCCGATCCTGATCGCGCATTGGTCGATCGGGCGTTAGCGCAATCAGCTCCTTAATCTTTTTTGAAAGCGACCCATGGCTTTGCCCTACTCGCTTTAACAGCGCACCGCTTCGCAGTTCTTGTCCACGAAGATAGAAGAAGGTGTTCGTGAAAGCTTCAAGTCCAGTAAGGCTCATTATGAATGATTGCAGCCCGAACCACCGTCGTTGTTCGCCTTGTTCTTGTTTGATCATTGAATCAAGGTTCAAGGCTGCGAGCTTGAAATAGACGGTTACGACACTGAATAACTGCTCGAGCCGCACAGCGCCCTGATGCGGCTCGCCGTCTTTGAACACTTGGCGGATCGTGCCGTCCTCCTGCAACTCAATCACGAAATCCGGCATGCCCCCTCACACCCCCAGCGTCGGCTCGGTATTCACCTCAAGCGCCTCTTCCGCCTCGTCCTCCTCGCCGAGCACCTCGCCATGCACACCGAGCGCGCGACCGATCCAGATCGGGTCGACCGTGTGGTCGCGCTTGGGGTTGGTGGTGTTGGGGTGGATGAGGATACTCAGGCCGCCATGGTTCAGCATCAGCCAGGGGACCAGCGTGGCGAAGATTTTGGTGGCGAAGGAGACCTGGTACATGGCCTGCTCATGCGGGCCGACCGGCTCGTCGCGCCAGTTGCCGAGCCGCACACGGAACCGTTCGCCGATGCGCTGGCGCAGCCATTCGGCGTGTTGGCGCTGGGCCGCATCGCCGTAATAGATATGGGCGTGATAGCTGGCGATCTCCGCGAGCGGTCTCGGATCGTGCGGCCTGGCTTCGTTCATCGCGCTGCTCCCCTCCCCGGTGGTTCCGGTCTGCCGTGCGCAGCGAAACTCTAGGCGGTTCTTCGTTGCCTGGAAACGGCGAGCCGGCCTACAGACTGTTCAGTGCGGGCGTGTTTGACCGTAATCGCAGACGCCGGCGCCACTCCGTCTCGGCGCTGCGCGCCGAGCCACCTCTACCCCACTTTGTCTACGCTATGCACATCTTCTGTGACTGGCGCGACTAATCAGGCCGAGGCTTGATTGCCACGTGGTTCCCCCAATCCGTCGCTGCTTCGCAGCGCCACCTTTCCCCTCTCCGGAGGGAAAGGAAGGGAGCGTTGCTGGACGGGCGTTGACGGCAAAAAAGCTTGGCGCCTTTCCTCTACCCCGTCGATCGGGGGAGAGGTGGCTCGGCGAAGCCGAGACGGAGTGGGGGTCGACCAGTGCTGCATAAGACAATGCATGCGCCAAGCTGCCATGCACGCTATCGCCAAAGGCCAGCCGCGTGGAACGTGTGCATGCCGTAGCCCATTTCATGGGGGCGAGGAACGCTAACCGCCAAGGCCGCGACCTCGGCCGGCCTTCTTGCCGCTCAGCCGCTCGACCGCGTCGACGATCAGGTCGCAGAATTTTTGATGGTCGAGCTTCATCGCCACGCTGTGGCGGAAGTTCACCTGCTCGCTCGCCGTGCCGCCGAAATGGCGCATGCCGCCCATCTTCTCGAAATTGCAGACCGTCATGCCCCTGGTCCAGCGTCCGGCGGTCTCGACGCGGATGTCGGCCTTCTCGGTGGTGAAGACGCTTGCGTCGATCATGGCCGCCACGCAGCAGGCGTCGTGGACGGCGGGATATTCGATCTGCAGGAGGCCGCCATGCGTGGTGGCGATGAATTCCCAGATATCGAGGATGAACTTGGCGATCGAGCCGCCGACGGCGCGCACCCTGTCCTGCAGCTCAGGGGTGGCCAAAGCCTGGTGCGTGAGGTCGAGCCCCACCATGGTGACGTCCCAGTCGGCGCGGAACACCACGTCGGCGGCTTCCGCGTCGGCGTAGACGTTGAACTCGGCCGCGGGCGTGATGTTGCCGCGCGTGAAGCTGCCGCCCATCGCCACGACCCGCTTCACCCGCCCGACGATGCGCGGGTCCTTGCGGGCCGCGAGCGCGATGTTGGTGTAGGGACCGACCGGCACCAGCGTGACGGTCCTCGGCTCATGCGTCATAACCGTGTCGATGATGAAGTCGACGGCATGCCGCCTGTCGAGATCGAACGAAGCCGGCGGCAGCTCGGGGCCGTCGAGCCCGGTCTCGCCATGGATCTCGATCGCCAGCACCTGGTCGCCGACCAAAGGGCCGGGCGAGCCCTTCGCCACCGGCACCTCGATGCCATAGGCCGTGCAGGTGGCCAGCGCGTTGCGCGTGGTGTTCTCGACATTGTGGTTGCCCGAAACCGTGGTGATGCCGAGCAGGTCGATGTTCGGGTTGCCGGCCGCAAGCAGGATGGCGATGGCGTCGTCGTGCCCCGGGTCGCAGTCCAGGATAATCTTTTCCATGGTTCCTCCCTGTGGCGATTACAGACTGGGGCGGCTTGCAGCGTCAAGGTTCATCGGTTGGCACAAAGGGTGGGATGCAACATCGCGGATGCCGGCGCTGCCCCCGCTCCGTCTCGGCTTCGCCGAGCCACCTCTCCCCACTTTGTGGTGGCGAGGAAATGCTAATCGGCAAGGGCGCGGCCTTTGCAAGCTTGGGTTCCTCGCCCCCGCCAAAGGTGGGGGAGAGGTGGCTCGGTGCGCAGCGCCGAGACGGAGCGGGGGAGCGCCGCTGGCGATTACGCGCCACGTTAGAGTGCCCCCTACCCCTTGCTGCCATTCCCGCCGCTGCCCCACAGCGCGCGCTGCAGCAGGCCCCGCGCGCGCTTCTTCGGCGCGAGCTCGACGTCGCTGACCAGACGCGCCCCGCCCTGGCGCCGTTCCAGCGTGATCTTTCGCGTGTGGAAGGCTTCCAGCTCGGCGCGGTGCGCCACGCTGATGATGGTGACCTGGGGCAGCTCCTTGATCACCGTGCGCATCATCTTGTCCTGGCTCTTCTCGTCCAGCGCCGAGGTCGCTTCGTCCAGCACCACGATATCCGGCGCGTGCAGCAGCAGGCGGGCGAAGGCCAGGCGTTGCTTCTCGCCGCCCGACAGCGTCTGGTCCCAAGGCGCCTCTTCCTCCAGCCGGTCCTTCAAATAGCCGAGGCCGACCTTGTCGAGGGCCGCGTCGATCTCTTTCGTCTTCCAGTTGTCGGCGGCGGCGGGATAGGCGGTGGCGCGGCGCAGCGTGCCGGACGGGATGTAGGGGCGCTGCGGCAGCATGAACAGCCGCTTGCCCGGGTGGAAATCGACGCTGCCGCTGCCCCAGGGCCAGAGACCCGCAATGGCGCGCACCAGCGTCGACTTGCCCGAACCGGATTCGCCCGAGACCAGCACGCGCTCGCCGGGCTCGATCATCACTTCGGTTTCCTTGACCACGGCGGTGCCGTCGTCGAGCGTCACGGAAAGATCGTTGAGGCTGAGCATCGCCCCGTCTGCGGTCTCGCCGCGCTGGATGCGGCCCAGCTTGTCGTTCTCTTCGGCGCGCTCCAGCCCGTCCAACGACATCATCAGCGAGGCGATGCGGTGGGCCGACGCGTTCCAGTCGGCCAGGCGCGGGTAATTGTCGACCAGCCAGCCGAAGGCGCCCTGCACGATGGCGAAGGCGGAGGCCGCCTGCATCACCTGGCCCAGCGACATCGAGCCGTCGAGGAATTTCGGCGCGCACAGAAGCACCGGCACCACCGGCGCGAACAGGCTGGAGCCTTGCGAGACCAGTGCCGTGCGCATGTGCTGGCCGGTGAGCCGCGCCCAGCGGCCGAGCACGCCGGCGAAGGTGCGGTCGATGCCGGCGTTCTCCTCCTCCTCGCCGCCGAGCAGCGCGATGCTCTCGCCATTTTCGCGCACGCGCGTCAGCACGTAGCGGAACTCGGCCTCGGCCTGGTTCTTGTCCTCGGAAAGCTGGACGAAGCGGCGGCCGATGGCGAACATCGAGGTCGAGGTGATCGCCGCGTAGATGACCGCGGTGACGACGAGGAAGCCGGGCACGGTGATGGTGGAACCGCCCAGCGTAAAACTCAGCGCGCCGCCGATCGTCCACAGCACCACGATGAAGGTCGAGGCCGACAGGAAGGCGTTGAGGACGCCGGCGATGAAATCGACCGGCGATTCGGTGGCGATGCGCAGGTCCTCGGTCAGGCGGGCCTCGGGGTTGGCATGGTCGCCCTTGACGAGGTTGAGCTGGTAGTAGCGGCCGCTGGCCAGCCAGCGCTGGATGACGGCCGTGGTCAGCCAGGAGCGCCAGCGCCGCTGCATGGTCATGCGCAGGTAGACTTGCGCGACCACCAGGCTGATGCTGCCGGCGACCAGCGGCAGGAAGATGCCGCTCAGCCAATAGACGGTGTGGGCGTCGCGCTGCTCGATGGCGTCGAAGATCGCGCGGTTCCAGCGATTGATGCCGTATTGGAACCCGACATTGACGCAGATCAGCGTGAGCAGCCCGATCGTCAGGGGCCAGGCGAGCCTGTCGCCGTGCAAACCCCAATAGCCGCGACCGCTGATCCAGAAGCGCCGCAAAAGGTATTTCTTGCGCGCCCGCTCGGCTTCCTCCGGCGAAAGCGCGGGACCCGGCTCGGCGGCCTCGGGCGGCGGCGACCCGGCATGGCCGATGGCTTCCGGTGCTGCTTCGGCGGATGCTTTTTGTTCAGGCGCCTTGGGCGGGGCTTCGCTTGGCTTGGGCGGCTTCTCCTGCCGCGCCTTCGGCTTCCCTACCCGCTTCTGCGGGCGCGATTGGCGGACCGCGCGCGGAGTGGCGGCGCCTGCAGGCGCCGGTTTGACTTTGGCCTTGGGCATCGCGCGACAACGGCCCAAAAATCAAAAGGTTTCATGCGGGCCGCCCAGGCCAATCGCCGAGGGCGCTCCCCCTCTCCGTCTCGGCTTCGCCGAGCCACCCCGCCTTTGGCGAGGGCGAGGAACCGCATGCATTGTCTAGTGTAGCGCTGGTCGACCCCCACTCCGTCTCGGCTTCGCCGAGCCACCTCTCCCCCGCTCGACGGGGTAGAGGAAAGGCGCCAAGCTTTTTGCCGTCAACGCTCGTCCAGCAACGCTCCCTTCCTTTCCCTCCGGAGGGGGGAAGGTGGCGCTGCGAAGCAGCGACGGATTGGGGGAACCACCTGGCAATCAAGCTCAGGTCGATCAGTCACGCCCGTCACACCCTCGGAGCGCTCCGCCGCTCCGAGTGCCGCGCCTCACGGCAACCCTACCCTTTCGAGGCTGCTTGCCTGCTGGGTCACGGGCGAGCGACCCATCACGCGGCGTTGCCGCTGCGAGGATTGCGCAACGGCTCGAAAATAACCTCAGCGGCAGCGGCGTCGAAGGCCAGCGCGTCGCGCATCGGCAGCGCCGCCGAAAACAGATAGCCCTGCGCGATCATGCAGCCCAGCGAGCGCAGGATCATGCGGTCGGCGTCGGTCTCGACGCCTTCGGCCATCACCTCGATCCCCAGTGTCCGGCCAAGGCCGATGACCGCCTCGACGAGCGCCTGGTCTTCGACGGATTTCGCCAGGTCGCGGACGAAATCCTTATCGATCTTGATCTTGCGGATGCGGCTGTCCTTCAGCGACACCAGGGTCGAGAAGCCGGTGCCGAAATCGTCGAGCACGATCGATATGCCGGCATCCGCCAGGTGCCCGACCTTTTCGTCGACCCGGTCGCGGTCGACCGGCGCCTCTTCGGTGATCTCGATCTCGAGCATCGCGGCGGGCACATTGTTCGCCCGCAGGCCGGTAAGGATCATGTCGTCGACATTGCCGGCCTCGAGCTCGCGCGGCGAAAGGTTCATCGCGACCCGAACATCGCCGCGCCCCTGCTTCACGAGTTCACCGATCATGGCGCAGCAGTTGAGGAACACCGTCTCGGTAAGAAGCGAAAGCAGGCCGGTTTCGCGCGCGGCGGTGACGATCTCGGGCGGCGAGATGGCGCCATGGACGTCATGATGCCAGCGCAGCAGCGCCTCGAAGCCGACGACCGCGTTGCTGTCGAGCCGCACCAGCGGCTGGAACCAGGAGCAGAGCCGGCCTGCCTCGATCGCGCCGCGCAGGTCGCGCTCGATGCGGTTCTTGCGTTCCAGCGCGGCGTCGAGCTCCGCGTCGAACAGGCAATATTCGTTCCTGCCGCCGCGCTTGGCCGCATAGAGCGCGAAATCGGCCTTGAGCAGCATTTCCGTCAGGCGTGGCTTTTCCGCCTGATAGATGCCGATCGAGGCGCCGACGCGCACCGAATTCAGCTCCGGATCCGGATTGGCGATGGCCGCGATGATGGCCGACGCAAGCTCGCCGGCCTGCTGCGGACACCTGTCGGCGGAGAAAAGCAGCACGAACTCGTCGCCGCCGATGCGCGCGATCGTAGCGCCCCGCGGGGCGTGGTCCTCGATCCGGCGCGCCACCTTGACCAAAAGGTCGTCGCCAATGTTGTGGCCATAGGTGTCGTTGACGGATTTGAAGCCGTCGAGGTCGATCAGCATGGCGACGAACGGGCCGTCGGAAAGCCCGAGCTTGGCGATCGCCTGCTCCAGGCCATAGCGGTTGAGAAGGTTGGTCAGCGGATCCCGCCTGGAATTGCGCTCCATCTCGGCGGCGAATTCGCGCGCCTCGTATTTGAGGCGGCTGGTCTCGCGGAAACGGGACTGTCCGAGCAGCGCGCTCCTGATCATGCCGCCGAGAAAAAGCAGGATCGTGAAGGCGAGCACGCCATTTTCGACGCCGCCTTGCGCGAACACGCAGCCGGCGGCGATGAGAAGCGGCAGCACGATGAAGTTGATCGAAGCCGGCGCGTAGGAGGTTCCATAAGTGACCGAACCGGCCGAGGTGCCGGCAAGCACGATCAGATAGAGCGGCGCCTGCGGCGTGGTGTATCCATCGCTGAGCAGCGCCAGGAAAGACCAGGCGACGCCCGAGGCCAGCGCCAGCAGGCCATAGAGGGAAAGCCGCGCACCCACCGCCTCCGGCCTGTCGTCGGCAGCATCCGACTGAACAGCGGCAAGCACCACACGCGCGCCATTGATCAAGGCGATCGCGATAAACCACAACACCGCGGCAAGGCCGCCGCCCGACAAGAGCTGCACCGCCAGGATCAGGGCCGAGAGCACCGTGCCTATGGGCATCGAGATGAAGACGCACTTGCTCAGATCAGCAAGCTGGTCGCGCAGGATGCCTGCTTCCACGGCTTCGCTGCGTCCCTCAGAGGAGAGACCTGCAACCAGCCGCTCATCATGCCCTGTCATGGCCATAGTGGTTAGGCGAGCGGAATGAAAATCGTGTTAAGGATTTCAGCGGTTTACGGTGCATTTCTCGATCAGGGGCCGGCGCGGCAGCCGGAAAGCCCGGGCGCCGCCAGGCGTCCGGGCTGTTCGCAAGGATAACGCGGTATCAGTTTTTCGCGGCGGCGGCCTTTTCGATAAGGTCGGCGACGGCCTTGGGGTTGGAGACGTAGACGGCGTGGCTGCCGGCCACTTCCACCGTCGTCGCCTTGGCGCGGCTGGCCATCTGGCGCTGCGCCGGCGGCGGGATCATGTGGTCGTCGGTGGCGACGAGGTACCATGACGGCTTCACCTTCCAGGCCGGCTGGGTGACCTTGCCTTCGAGCGCCGCCACACCCCACGGAACCTGCGAGTCGGCCATGAAGGACGCGAGTTCGGGCTTGACGTCGGCGGCGAAGGAGGCGGCGAACTTCGCCTTGTCCAGCATCAGGAAGCCGTCGACGGGCGGCAGGATCGGGGGCACCGGAGCGCCAGCAGGCGGGTTGGCGATCAGCGAGGAGACCGACTCGCCGGCGTCCGGCGCGAAGGCGGCGATATAGACGACGCTCTTCACCTTGGGATCGGTGCCGGCTTCCGACACCACGACGCCGCCATAGGAATGGCCGACCAGGATGACGTCGCCCTTGGCGGCGGCGATGGCGCGCCTGGTGACGGTGACGTCGTCGGCCAAGGAGGTGGTCGGGTTCTGGACGATGGTGACGTCGTAGCCGTCCTCCTTCAGCTGCTGGTAGACGCCGTCCCAGCCCGAGCCGTCGACGAAGCCGCCATGGACGAGGACGACGGATTTCGCTGGCTCGGCCTTGGCCGCGAAGGTTGCCGATGCGGTTGCGCCGAGAGCGAGCGCGGCGGAAGCGATGATTGCTGCGGTGGTCGACATTTTGAGTTCTCCTGTTTCAAAGTTGTTTGCGTTGCTTGCAGGAGGACTATGCGACTGCGCGGCCGGGCTCGCTTTCAGGCGGCCTTCAGGACTTCTTGATTTTCCCTTGAGATCGCTTTGATTTTGCGTGCCCGACGCGATTAGAGTGTCCCATATTCACGGCGCGGCCCGGAGCAATTGATTTTGGCGTATCATTTCGAGGACTTTGCACTGGACGGCGACCGGCGCGAATTGCGCCGCGGCAGCGACCTGATCGCCGTCGAGCCGCAAGTGTTCGATCTTCTGCAATATCTGATCCGCAACCGCGACCGGGTGGTGAGCAAGGACGACCTGGTCGACGCCGTGTGGCAGGGCCGCATCGTTTCCGACGCGACTTTGGCCAGCCGCGTCAACGCTGCCCGCAATGCCCTCCAGGACAGCGGCGAGCAGCAGCGGCTCGTCCGAACCATCCTGCGGCGCGGCTTTCGCTTCGTCGGCAGCGTGCGCGAGGAAGGCGGGGCGCAGCCGCTCCCTTCGGCAGAGGAGCCGCCCTGCCCCGAGCCTTCCGCCCGCCCGTCGATCGCCGTGCTGCCCTTCCAGAACATGAGCGGCGATCCGGAACAGGATTATTTCGCCGACGGCATGGTCGAGGACATCATCACCGGTCTGTCGCGTATCCGCTGGCTGTTCGTCATCGCGCGGAATTCGAGCTTCACCTACAAGGGCCGCGCGGTGGACGTAAAGCAGGTCGGGCGCGAGCTCGGCGTGCTTTATGTGCTGGAAGGGTCGGTGCGCAAGGTGGGCAACCGCGTGCGCATCACCGGACAGCTCATCGATGCCGAGGACGGCAGCCATCTGTGGGCCGAGCGATACGATCGCGACCTCACCGACGTGTTCGCGCTGCAGGACGAGATCACCATCTCCGTGGTGGCGGCGATCGAGCCCAACCTGCGCCGGGCCGAGATCGAACGCGTCAAGCGCCAGCGGCCCAACAGTCTCGATGCCTACGACCTTCTGCTACGGGCGCTCCCCGCCGTCTACACTTTCATGCCGCAAGGTGCGGCCAAGGGCCTGCCGCTGCTCGACCAGGCTTTGGCCATCGAGCCGACCTACGCGCTCGCCCACGGCTTTGCCGCCTGGGCACACCAGACCCTGTTCATCCGCGGCGGTCTGAAAGCAGAGCATCGCGACAGGGCGGCCCGCCACGCCCATGCGGCGATCGAACATGGGTCGGGCGACGCCATGGCGCTGGCCTTGGCCGGCTTCACCATCGGTCTGGTCGAGCATGACCGCAGGCTTGCCGACGAGGCGTTTGCCGCGGCGCTTTTGCTCAGCGCCTCCTGCGCCTTCGTCTATGCCTTCGGCTGCGTGCCGGTGGCCTATGGCGGCGATGCGGCACGCGCCATCGCCTGGTGCGAGCAGGCGATGCGGCTCTCGCCGCTCGACGCCATGAGCTGCGTGCCGCAAGGCATTATCGGCTTCGGCAATTTTCTGTCCGGCCGGCATGAACAAGCCATCATTGCCGGCCGCCGCGCGGTAGAGATGACCCCGGGCTTCAGCATCCTGCATGGCTGGCTAGCGGCGCCGCTGGCCAGGGTCGGGCGGATCGAGGAGGCAAAGGCCTCCGCCAGGCGGCTGATGGCGCTCGATGCGCATTTCACGATCAGCGGCTGGTCGGCGGCCGTCGGGATTGCGCCTGGGATTATCGATGAGGTGACCAACGCGCTGCGGCTCGCGGGGCTGCCGGAATAAACGGTGGAGCATGGACACTCTTGGCCCGACCGAGCTCAGGCTGATGCAGGGCCTCGCCCAGGACGTGACGGCGCTGCGGCCGGAACTGCTCAATGGCGATGCGACAAGCGGCGAATTGGCTTGGGTCTGGGCCAAGGATTTCGATGCGCTCAGCCCCTTCTGGCGGCATCGGCTGTGGTTCGTGGATGGGCGGCTGGCGGCGTGGGGATGGGCCTGCCTGCCCCATCGGGTGCCGCGCGGCGACGACACGGTATACGAGGTCGAGACCGCCAACCTGACCTGGCAGACGCATCCGCACCGCACCGCGATGCTCGGGGAAATCCTCGACTGGCACGATGAGGTCGCGGGCGTCGCGCTTCAGCGAGGCGGCGTTCGAGCGCGTACGGCGGACCTGGCCGTACCGGGGCGACCTGCATGTGCTCATCGCCGCGCCCGACGGCACGCTGGCCGCCACCGCGATCATCTGGCTGGACGAGACGACGCGGACCGCCGAATTCGAACCGGTCGGCACGCATCGCGATTTTCGCCGGCGCGGACTGGGCACCGCCTTGCAATTGCACGGCATGCGGCTGGCGAGAGCCGCGGGCGCCACGCGCATGTTGGTCGCCTGCCGCGGCGCCCCGGCGGATCCGGCCGCCCGCAACATGTATTACGGCGTCGGCTTCCGCCCGATCAGCCGCGACCTGCCGCAGGTGAAGGTGGTCAGATGGCGGCATTGATTTTGCGAAGGCCGATGGACCATCGGAATTGATCGGCATGGCACGGCGCGAGAAAAAACCTATCGTGTTTGTGTGACCTGAAAAACCCATCGGAGCCCCAACCCATGACCCTGACCAATCGAGACATCGTCGAGCTCACCGAATGGCGGCGCAAGCTGCACCGGCAGCCGGAAATCTCGAATGAGGAGGAAAGGACCGCGAAGGAGGTGGTGAATTTCCTCGCCGATACCGGGCCGGACAAGGTGCTGACCGGGCTCGGCGGCCACGGCGTCGCGGCGGTCTATGACAGCGGACAGGTCGGACCGACGGTGCTGTTCCGCTCGGAGCTCGATGCGCTGCCGATCGAGGAGCTTTCGGGTGTGGCGCATGCCTCCGAGGTGCCGGGCAAGTCGCATATGTGCGGCCATGACGGGCACACCGCGATCCTGGCGGCGCTCGGCCGCCAGTTCGGACGCGAAAGACCGGCGCGCGGCCGCGTCGTCTTGATGTTCCAGCCGGCGGAGGAAACCGGCAATGGCGCGGCCGGGGTGGTCGCCGACCCGCGCTTTTCCGAGATCGCGCCGGACTTCGCGTTTTCGCTGCACAACCTGCCGGGCGTGCCGTTCGGCGAGGTGCGGCTGAAGGCCGGCACCGTCAACTGCGCCTCGCGCGGCATGCGCATCGTGCTCGAGGGCAAGACGGCGCATTCCTCGATGCCGGAAACCGGCATCTCGCCGATGCCGGCGGTGAGCGAGTTGATGCCGGCGCTGCCCGCGCTCGGCCGCGGGACCTTCACTGACGAGGATTTCGGCATGGTGACCGTCACCCATTGCGCGATGGGCGAAGCCGTGTTCGGCATTGCGCCCGGCTATGCCGAAGTGTGGGCGACGCTGCGCACCCGCCGCGACGAGCGCATGGCCGAGCAGGTCGCCGCGGCGGAGGCGCTCGCGGCAAAGATCGCCGCGAAGCACGGCCTTGCCGTGCGTTTCGACTATCACGAGATCTTCGTCGCCAGCGTCAATGCGCCGGACGCGGTGGAGCATCTCAACCGCGCGCTCGACGAGGAAGGCGTTTTACGCAGCGAGGAGACGCTGCCGATGCGCGCCTCTGAGGATTTCGGCATTTTCGGCCACAATGCCAGGTCGGCGATGTTCTTCCTCGGCGCCGGCGAGCGCACCCCCTCGCTGCACAATCCCGACTATGATTTCCCCGACGACCTCATCCCGATCGGCTCGCGCATCTTCATGCGCACGGCGCGCAGCCTTTTGGGTTGAGCGGAGCGCCAATGATGGCCTGCCCGATCGACGTCAATCACCATGCCATTTAGTGCTGGCTCTGCCGCCGACTTCTTCGCCCGCGACGCGGCTGTCGTGGCACGCGCGCTGATCGGCGCGCGGCTCGAGCTCAGTGGCGTCGGCGGCATCGTCGTCGAAACCGAGGCGTACCGGCCCGACGACCCCGCCTCGCACAGCTTTCGCGGCCGCACGCCGCGCAACGCGCCGATGTATGGCGTGCCCGGCACCGCTTACGTGTACCGCTCCTACGGACTGCATTGGTGCCTGAACGCGGTGTGCCTGCCGGGCAGCGCGGTGCTGATCCGCGCCATCCAGCCGCAATCCGGTATCGCCGCCATGCGCGCGCGGCGCGGAATGGATGACGAGCGGCTTCTCTGCTCAGGCCCCGGCAAGCTTTGCCAGGCGCTGGGCATCGACGGCTCGCACAACCGGCTGCCGCTGACCGCGCCACCTTTCGAATTTGCCCGTTCCGAAGCCGACCCGGCCGCGATCCTTGCCGGTCGCCGGATCGGCCTCACCAAAGGCGTGGAAGCCGAGTGGCGCTTTGGCCTCGGCGGATCGGCCTATCTCAGCCGCAGGTTCTAAACTTCCCTGCTGTCGAAAATGAACATCTGGATGCCCGACTCGTCAGGTGCGTAAAGCCGGCGATCAGCGCCCGCCGCTTTTCCTTCCGGGCTCGCGAAACCCTTCTTCATGGCGTCGAGATCGTCGAAATGCAGCATCCCGATCAGGTAGACGTCGGGTGGTCCGGCCAGCACCGTGATAGGCCCGCGGCTGACCTCGTATTTCCTGAGACCCGGAATTTTCTTGGCAAGCGGTATGTGCGTCTCGAAATAATGCTTGTCGAACGCCTGCGCGTCCGCCGGCTGCTTGTAGATGACGATCATTCCAGCCATTGCGGTTCTCCTTTTTGCCTGGACGAACCAAGGACGAAATGGCGGGTGGAAATGGAACGGGGCGTTGAAAAGAATCCGGGAACCGGGCTCGAAGTGCGACGATGCGGCTCTCGGTCCTTCCATCCGCTTTCGAGCCGTCTCGCTTGTGCGAAGACGCGTTCCGTGTAGTCTTCGCCCTAAATTAGCAGAGACTCAAACGATGAGAATTGCGGTGATCGTCGCGCTGAGCGCGGCAGCGGCTGGGTGCGTATCCTCCCCAGTCGACTATGGCGCCTCGCTTCCCCAGCAGGATCCGAAATGGGCGTCGCCGGAATGCCAGCAGGCCCGCAAGGCGGCCTCGGATTACGCCACCCGCGAGAAGCAGAACCCCGGCTGGGGCTTCGGCGTGCTGGTTGGCCCTTATAGCATGGGGCTCGTCGCGGCCGCCAAGGAGCACGAGCAGCAGCAGCGACGGCTGCTCGCCCGCCAGATACACCTGCAGTGCTCGAGCCAGCCGCTGCCGAAGGAACTGGATTTCGATCCGTCGACCTACGCGCCGAAGAAGACGCATTATCCGTAGGCGGTGGGCCGCGGCCCGGTTTCTACCGCGGCCGCTCCGCCGCGCCCTCCCCGTCGAACGCGTAGGTGAGAATCGCCACGCCCGTCGCGGTCGATACCAGGTCCGACAGCTTCAGCGCCGACGGCGCCTGCCCCGGCTCAAAAAGGCGCGAGCCTTCCCCCAGCACCAGCGGGTGGACCATCAGCACCAGTTCATCGATCAGCCCGTGCCGCATCAGCGCGCGCAGCAGCTTGCCGCTGCCGAACATGACCAGCGTCTTGTCGTGGCCTTGCTTAAGCGCGCGCACGGCCTCCCCGGCATCGCCGGCAAGCAGCGTCGAATTCTCCCAGCGCGGTTCGTAGCCGGCGTCATGCGAGGCGACGAATTTCTGCGCGCCGGTCAGCGCCCTGGTCATCGGATTGGCTGGCTGGCGGACAGCCCAGGCTTCGTAAAGATCCTCATAGGTCGTCCGGCCGGCGAGCAGCGACCAGCCGCCGGCCATGGCGCGTCCGATGACCTCCTGCAGCTGCGGGTCGCTGCCCGCAATGCCCCAGCCGCCATGCGCAAAACCGTTGCGCGTGTCTTCATCGGCGCGCGCCGGCGCCTGGAAGACACCGTCCAGCGTCAGATGCTCGATGGCGACGATCCTTGCCATTTCAGCCTTCGCTCCATGCTTTCAGCAGCGGCCCGTCGCCGCCATGGACCGGATCCTTGTCCGGCCGGCCGACAGCCGGGATGGTGCGCAGCGCCTCGGCGTGCTGCTCGGCGCTCCGGCACAGATCATATGTGCCGAAAGGCGGATAGGCACCGACCACCAGAAGGTCGGCCGAGGCGGACAGGCGCTGATGGCCTGTGCCGGCCGGTAGCAGCGCCACGTCGCCCGCCTTGACCTTGAGCACCTTGCCCTTATCGCCGCCGAAGCGGACCTCGGCGGCGCCGCGCGCGATGCCCAGCACCTCGTGGATGCGCGAATGATAGTGGACGAAGCCGTAGATGCCGTCTCGCCAGCTGTCGCCCCAGCCATTGGCGCCGAAAATATCCTCGAAGACGGCCGCCGGATCGGCGTCATTCGGCAGTTGCACCGCGCCGGGATAGACGAGCATCGGCCAGCGCGGATGGTTGGGCACCAGCCCGTCATCGGCAAAGTGGAAGGCGAGAGGTTCCTGTTTGTTGACAGATTGTGCCATCCTTGCGGCTTCCTGCATGGTCTTAATCGGACCTAACGGTTTTCCGCGGGTTTTGCTCCGGCCAGTCCGAGGAGGTCACAATGGCTGCGTTTCGTCTTTCGGCAATCGGCCTTTTTGCATCGGCACTTGCCTTTACCGCCGCTGCCGCCGGCAAGGCCACGGCGGCGGCTGCGCAGGATCTCCACAAGCTCTGCCGCCAGGTGAAGAACGACGACACGGTCCGCCCCTATTCGCACGCGCTTCACGCCGGCACCGTCAAGGCATTCAAGAAGCTGTTTCCGGAGGCCAAGAGCGCGCCGCAGGAATCGGAGCTTGCGACGCAAGCCAACTATCGCTGCATGAACGGCAAGCTGCTGGCCTGCTTCGTCGGCGCCAACCTGCCCTGCGCGAAGATGAACGCCGCGCGCGACAATCCCGGCGCGGACGAGTTCTGCAGGACCAACCCGAATGTCGACGTCGTGCCGGCTTTCGCGACGGGACACGACGCCGTCTATGCCTACAAATGCGCGGCTGGCAAGGCGGTGATCACCGGCCAGCCATGGGTGCTCGACAAGCGCGGCTTTGCCACCAAACTGTGGGCCGAAGTGCCCCGGCACTGACATGCGCGGGTCCTCGGCCCGACTGCCGAGGGCTCGCGGCCACCTGCCGGCGAAACCTAGACCTCGAGCATGACCTTGACGGCGCGACGCTCGTCCATCGCGCGGTAGCCTTCCGCCACCTCGGCCAGCGGCAGCTTGAGGTCGAAGACCTTGCCGGGCTTGATGCGGCCTTGCAGCACGCGCTCCATCAGGTCGGGCAGGAAGCGGCGCACCGGCGCCGGGCCGCCCAGCATGCGCTTCTGGCCGAAGAACAGGCGCTGGCCGTCGAAGCTCACGCCATGCGGCACGCCGACATAACCGATCGTGCCGCCGGGCCGCGAGCAGGCCAGCGCCTGGTCGAAGGATTCTCCCGTGCCGACGCATTCCAGCACCGAATCCGCGCCGACGCCCCTGGTCAGCTCCTTGATGCGCGCAATGCCTTCCTCACCGCGCTCGGCCACGATGTCGGTGGCGCCGAATTCGCGCGCGAGTTTCTGGCGGCTTGCATGGCGGCTCATGGCGATGATGCGCTCGGCGCCCATCTCCCTGGCCGCGAGCACGCCCATCAGGCCGACCGCGCCGTCGCCGACGACGACCACCGTCGATCCTTCGCGCACCTCGGCCGCATCGGCCGCGTACCAGCCGGTCCCGAGCACGTCCGACACCGCCAGCAAGTCAGGGATAAGCTCGGCCGGCGGAACCTCGGAAGTCGCCACCAGCGTCCCATCGGCCAGCGGCACGCGGGCGTAAGGCGCCTGGGCGCCGCTCATGAACTCGCGCTGCTCGCAGGAGGACTGGAAGCCGAAGCGGCAATGCGGGCAGGTGTTGTCGGAGAGGCAGAAGGAGCCGACGACGAACTGACCGGGACGGACATTGCGCACCTCGCTGCCCACCTCGACCACGATGCCGCAATATTCATGACCCATGTGCTGCGGGCCGTCGACCGGCTGCAGCCCGCGATAGGGCCACAGGTCCGAGCCGCAGATGCAACTGGCCGAGAGCTTGATGATGGCGTCCGTCGGGCGCAGGATTTTCGGATCGGCGACTTCCTCGCAGCGGATGTCGCCGGGCTTGTGAAGAACGGTTGCGAGCACTTGCTTTCCTTTCGTTCAATCAGACAGGGTCGGGCAGGAAGCTTAGGCGCCGTAATCGGCGTCGCTGACGTGTTCCAGCCAGTCGACGACCTTGCCGTCCTTGACCTCCTGGAGGGCGATGTGGGTCATGGCGGTTGCAGGGGACGCGCCGTGCCAGTGTTTTTCGCCAGGCGCGAACCAGACGACGTCGCCCGGCCGGATCTCCTCGACTGGGCCGCCCTCGCGCTGCACGCGGCCGAGGCCGGAAACGACGATCAGCGTCTGCCCGAGCGGGTGCGTGTGCCAGGCGGTGCGGGCGCCGGGCTCGAAAGTCACCTGCGCGCCTTGCACACGCTCGGCGTCGAAGGGATTGAAGAGCGGATCGATCCGCACGGTGCCGGTGAACCAACTTGCCGGACCCTTGCCGGAAGGCCGCGTGCCTGCGCGAAGAATGTCCATGGTAATCTCCTTTACGTCGTCAAATGCGCTCGATGTGAAGAGGGAAAGCGCCGTGCAAGGCCTCCTGACCCTCGTCGAAGCGGCCGAGCCTGATCAGCCCGGGATGGCGATAATCGGCGTAAAACATCGCCAGGTTGCCCCAGGGCATGAAATAGCAGAGATCGTAGGGCTGCTCGTTGCCGAATGGACCGCTGCCCTCCTCGGCCAGCTTGCGCGGCAGGTAAGCGATCTTCTCATTGTGCGCGTAGTCCTCGATCTTGAGATCCAGCGGCAGCATCGGGAAGAAGTCCCGCGCAGAAGGATTGTCGTGGAGCGTGGCGGTCATGGTCCGGCCATCGAACGTCATCCTGATCCTCATGTCGGTCGGCTCCTGGTTGGCCGGGTCCCTGCCCTGTTGGCTGTTGGCCGGCCGCGGCATGACCACGGTTGCAAGCGCGGCGCAGAGCAGCGTTCGCCGGCTGACCGGTTGTCGCGTCATCGATGGCTGCTCCCGCGCGCTGTCGCCGCGGCGGCAAGCAGCGCCGAACCGAGAAGCAGCACGGCGCCGAGCGCGAAGGGGCTCCACCAGCCGGCGGCATCGAACAGCAGCCCGCCAGCGAAGGCGCCGAAGGTGATGGCGAACTGGATCAGCGCGACCTGCAGCCCGCCGCCCGCCTCGAGATCGTGCGGGATCACCCGGGTCATCCAGGTGTTCCAGGCGACGGGAATCGGCGTGGTGAACAGGCCCCAGGCGATCAGCAGGGCGGCGGTCGCGATGGCGAACGGACCGAGCGCGATCAACAACAACGCGATGAGCGCCAGAACCGTCGGCAAGCCGACCAGCACGGCCGCGAGATGCGGGCGGAGCAGGAACCCGACCGCCGACGTGCCGACCAAGCCCGCAAGCCCCAGCCCAAGCAGCACCAGCGACAGCGTATTCACCTCAAGGCCGGTGACGTTTTCGAGGAAGGGGCGCAGATAGGTGGAGAGCGCGAACTGGCCCATGAAGGCGAGCGTGGTGGCCGCCATGCCGATGGCGAAGACGCGATTGCCGAGCAGGCCCAGCATTTTGCCGACCGAAGCCTGCTCACCCGCTGGCATTTTCGGCAGGACGGCAAGCTGCCAGACGATCGCCAGGAGGCCGATCGGGACGACGATGAAAAAGGCGCCGCGCCAGCCGATCAGGCCGCCGAGAAAACTTCCGAGCGGCGCCGCGATCACCGTGGCAAAGGCCGTTCCGCCCTGCAGCATGGCGATCGCCCTGGGCAGGTCGGCGCCAGGCACGAGGCGGGCCAGGATAGCGGTGGACAAGGACCAGAAGCCGCCGATCGACACGCCGATCAGGGCCCGGCCGAGCATGAAGACGAGATAGTTCGGCGCGAAGGTGATCGCCAGGCCGGAGACCACGAGGATGGCCGTGTAGAGGACAATGACGGTCCGCCGGTCCAGCCGCGACAAGAGCGCATTGCCGAACAGGCTGGCGAGGACCGCGAAGAAGCCGGAGACGGAGATCGCCTGGCCGGCCTGCCCCTCGGAGATGGCTAGCTCATTGGCAATGGGGGTGAGCAGGCTGACCGGCATGAACTCCGACGCCACCAGCACGAAGGTGAGCAGCGACAGACATGTCACCGCTCCCCAGGCGCTGGGCACTTTCACCACTTGGGCTTTGGCCAATTGACTGTCGTAGGTCGTATCCATGTGCCGCGGCTCGCGTCGAGCCCTCCAGTCATTTCGCTGGCGGCTATATAGATCATCGGCACTATCCGGATTAGCCATTGCAATCTGCATGAACTTATCCATTCTTGATATGAATTGACGAGTGGTGGCCACGAACCGCCACAGCTTGAACGAGCAGCCGAGCCAGGATGGTGCCCCATGCAGCGCGAGGATCTGAAGGATTTGCTGTGGTTCCTGACGGTGGCCAGGGAGCGCAGCTTTACCAGGGCGGCGGCCGAGCTCGGGACGTCGCAATCGACGCTCAGCCATACCATCAAGCAATTGGAGGCGCGGCTCGGCGTGCGGCTGCTGACCCGCACGACGCGGAGCGTAGCGCCCACGGAAGCAGGCGAGCGGCTCTACCAGTCACTCGTCCCGCGGTTCGAAGGCATCGAGTCCGACCTGTCGAGCCTGGTCGCCTTCCGCGACAGGCCCGCCGGCACGGTGCGTATCACACTGTCGGACCATGCGCTGCGGATGGTTGTCTGGCCGAAGCTGCAGCCGATGCTGCGCGACTATCCCGACCTGCGCGTCGAGCTCTACAGTGACAACGGCATGCGCAACATCGTCGAGGAGCGCTTCGACGCCGGCGTGCGGCTCGGCGAGAACGTCGACAAGGACATGATCGCGGTGCGCATCGGCGCCGACTGGCGGCTGGTGGCGGTGGCTTCGCCGGACTATTTTTCGCGCCGTCCCATCCCGAAAGCACCGCAGGACCTGGTCGCGCATGACTGTATCTGCCTGCGACAGACGACGTTCGGCGGGCTCTATGCCTGGGAGTTCGAGAAAAAGGGCCGCGAGCTCAGGGTGCGGGTGGAGGGCCAACTTACCTTCAACACGACCATCCCCATGGTCGACGCCGCGCTGAACGGATACGGCATAGCCTATGTCCCGGAAGACCTCGTCAGCCAGCATGTGGCCGAGGGCCGGCTGAGGCTCGTGCTCGACGACTGGAGCCTGCCCTTTCCAGGCTACCACCTCTATTACCCAAGCCGGCGACAGCTCTCGCCGGCGATGGCGGTGGTCGTCGCGGCGCTTCGGCACCGCGTTTGACGGCAGAACGTCCTGGCCGTTTCCGCCGGCTGGACCAGCCGGAGCCCGGCGCTTGCCCCGCCCTCCAGATCACTGTCGTCAGCGGCAATTAGCTGTTCGTCGCCGACCGCATATATGCATTTCCTATTGCAATCTCCGGAAGAAGAAGGTTCATTAAAATTTCCGGGGGAGAATAAAATCGTGCATAGGGGTGTGGTGCGGCTTCTTCCGAAGCCCAGGGTTTCTATATTCATTTGCGGTTGTGGGCATACGGGATCGACCTTGCTCGCCCGGATACTGGCTGCCCATCCGGATGTCTTCGCCATTCGACGCGAGACAAGCGCTTTTGTCTCCAACAGTGGCGCGCGATGGACCAAGCTAAGCCTGGTCTTGTTGCAGGCGGCCATTTCACGCCGCAGCGTCTGGGTCGAAAAGACTCCGAACCATATCCACTATACAAGGCAGATCACCGAGACGATCCCGGGCGCGCGCTTTATCGTCGTCACGCGCGACGGCAGGGATGTCGTGGCGTCGCTCGGGCAGCGTTACGAGGGCGATTTCGACAAGGCCTTCCAAAGATGGATCGCCGACAGCAAGGCCTCGATGCTTCGCGTCGAAAAGGGCGAAAGCATCCTATGGCGCTATGAGGACTTCATCGAATCGCCGGCGCTTTCCATCGAACGGCTGTGCCGCTTCATCGGCGTGGCCTTCGATCCGGGCATTCTGAACTATCACGAGCAGCCTGTTGTATGGGGGCGGGAAAAGGTGGTTCGCACGGCGCATTCCGCTCGCCGGCACGCCCAGGTGAACCAGCCGATCACCGATTATAGGGGCGGCTGGCGATCCAGGCTGCCGACGGAAGTGGCTTGCCGTTTCGACGCCGGCGAAGCGCGGGAAATCATGGACTATTTCGGATACGCGCAGGCCGAGCATTCGGGTGATGTCAATCACCAGACCTAAGCGTAGTCGAGGAGCGACCGTTTGATCAGCGCGGGAGCAGCCGCGAGACCTTGAGCCGCGGCGCGAAGAAGCAGCGCAGATAGGGCTGGTTGGTTATGACGTAATGGTTCTCGCAGATATGGTAGCGGCCGTCCGGCGATTCCTGCACGCGCTCTCGCGGGATGTTGAAACCTTCGGGAAGATAGACATAGCCGCCATCGGCCCTGGATTGCACGGCAGAGTCCGGTATGGGGCGGCAATCCGTGCCGCCACAGCATTTGAAGTTCGTTACCGGGTCAACCTTGTTTTCGTACCAGTCATGGGCGTTGGCACCTGTCGCGGCGCCAATCCACATGGCTGTGACGATGACCCTTCGCATGGCATTCCTCGACGAAGCGGAGGCGCTGCTCATTCAAGCGTCATCTATATTGGCGTTCCGCCGGAAACGCCATTGCCCGGCGAAGGCCTGGAAAGCGACGCCGGCCCTTGCGGCGGCGATGGATGAGGCCAGATCCTCAGACAGAGGTCCGGCCCTGCCCGCTCACACCAGCCGCTGCCCGCCGTCGATGTGGACGGTCTCGCCGGTCATGAATTCGTTCTGCATCAGATAGAGATAGGCGGGCGCGATGTCGGCGGGTTTGGCGATCTTTCCCGCCGGGATACGCGCGCCCATCTGCTCGAAATAACCTGACTTGGCCTCGCCGACGATCTCGTCCCACATTTCGGTATCGACCCAGCCGGGCGAGACGATGTTGACGCGGATCGGCGCGAGCTCCAGCGCCAGCGCGCGGGCGAAATAGCTGAAAGAGCCGGCGACTGCCGAGACCACCGAGCCGCCCGGGACCGGCGGGCGGTCCTTGTTGATGCCGGAGGTGAAGATCATCGAGCCGCCTTTGTTCAGCGTGCGCACGGCATGCTTGGCCAGCATCACCGCGCCGATCAGCTTGCCGTCGACGAAGCCGCGTACGAAATCCATGTCGGTCTCGCCGATCGGATCATTGGGCGGTGGTGTGCCGGCCGTCGCCACCAGATGATCGAAGGCGCCGGCTGCCTCGAACAAGCGGGACACCTCGGCCTCATCGGCCATGTCGGCGGCGACGCCAGTCACGCGCCCTGCCCCGCCGAGCCGCTTTTCGGCGGCCTTCAGCTTTTGCGCCGAGCGGCCGACGATCACGACTTCGGCGCCGTTTTCCAGCGCCGCGGCCGCGACGCCGAAACCGATGCCGGAGCTGCCACCGACGACAATGAGCTTCTTTCCCGTGAGACTGGCCATAGGTCTTCTCCGTTCTTCAATTGTGGGATGTTCAGGCGCGGCCGGCGTGGGCGGCCGCGATATCGGCGAGGATGATCTTCTTCATCGAATACATCGCCTGCCGAGCCCGGTCGGCCTTGGCGCGATCCGGGTCGTTCATCAGCCGCAGGGCTTCGCTGGGAATGACCTGCCAGTAGACGCCGAATTTGTCCTTCAGCCAGCCGCAGGACTGCTCCGAGCCGCCGTCGGCAGTCAGCGCGCTCCAGAAATAGTCGGTCTCGGCCTGGTCCTTCGTCTCGATGTAGAGCGAGATGCGCTCGTTGAAGGGCGGCACGCCGCCGGCATTCAAAGCGGTAAAGCGCTGGCCTTCCAGTTCGAAGTCGAAGATCGCGTGCGGCTTGTCGGTGAACTCGATGGTCCGCAGCGCGCGGCTGTTCTTGAAAACGGACAGATAGAAATCTCGCGCGGCTTCGGCATCGAGATTGAACCAGAGGAAGGGATGAACGGTGGCCATGGTGTCCTCGCAGGTTTGATCTGAAGTGAGCGTTGATCACAAATTCTGTGAGGATTTTTGGCTGGAAAAAGCTCGACGGACAAACCAAAGTTTGGCAAGGATTTGTTACCAACACTCACAAATCGATCTGGCCATGACCCGCAGACTGCCGCCGCTCAATGCCCTCCCGGCCTTCGAGGCTGCCGCCCGGCACCTGAATTTTTCCAGGGCTGCAGACGAGCTCAATCTCACGCATGGCGCCGTCAGCCGGGCGATAAAACATCTGGAGGAGCAGCTCGGCGCGCAGCTCTTCGAACGCGCCACGCGCTCGGTGCGGCTCACCCCGGTCGGCGAGCCTTATGCGGCTGCCGTGCGCGAGACGCTCGACCAGCTCGCGCTGGCGACGCAGACGGCGACCTCACGCCATTCGGGTTCGACGCTGAATGTCAGCACCTCGGACGGCTTCGCCGGCAAATGGCTGGTGCCGAGGCTCTACCGCTTTCATCGCACGCATGGCGACATCGACGTGCGCGTCTCGACCACCGGCAAGCTGACCAATTTCCGCGGCGACGGCATCGACGTCGCCATCCGTTATGGCGGCGGGCATTATCACGGGCTGACGTCGGAATTCCTCACCGGCGAGGAGGTGTTTCCCGTCTGCAGCCCGAAGCTCTTGGAGGGTCCGCGTCCGCTCAAGCACCCGCAGGACCTCAGGCACCACACGCTGATCCGCGACGGCTACCGCATCGACTGGGCGGCGTGGCTTGCCAGCGCCGGCGTCGAGGGCATCGACCCGAACAGCGGCCTCACCTTCGACTCCGCCACCTTCGCGGTGGAATCGGCGGTGCAGGGCGAAGGCGTGGTGCTCGGCCGCACCATGCTGGTTTCCGCCGATCTCGCCACCGGCCGGCTGGTGCGGCCGTTCGACCATGCGCTGAAAGCGGTCTCCAGCTTTTACCTCGTCTACCCGCCGGAGGCGATCCGCCAGCGCAAGGTGAAGGCGTTTCGCGATTGGCTGTTTGAGGAGATCGGGCCGGGCTGAAGCAAAGGCTTGCCAAAATCCCAGCCTTGCGAAGACGTGCCGATTGCGCGATGTTGCACAACCATGGCTGGCGAGTATCTGGACCACAAACTGGAATGCCCGTTTTGCGGCACCATCCGTTTGCAAATTCCGGCCGATGCTCAACCCGAAACGGCGATCCATTGCGCCGAGTGCGGCAAATATCTCGGCTCATGGGACGAGCTGCAAACCGATTTCGAGATCCAAGGCGGCACGGACGGCGTATTCCGGCTGGATAAGGGGCGCATCCAGAAGCTCAATTCCAGCCGATGACCAGCCGCAGCTGACGGAGCCCATGGGGCTCAGACCGGAAAGCGCCCAACAGGGCAACCGACGGCATGGGCGGGGGGCGTTGGGGAGCCGTCGGTTACCAGCACGAGGGGCCATGGAATCAGAAAATGCGCAGGCCCTGGCACGATAATGCCAGTTCTTTGCGTTCATGGGAACTGGTTTCCAGCTTAAAATTCAAATGTCTATGGGAGAAAGCGCACACTCGCGATGATCTTCGTGCGACTCCCCGCGACAGGAACCACATCGGCCGTGCCGCGTCATAGAGACAGGCTCTTGTCGCGATCCTGGAGTGACGTCGATGGTCAGGCTGCTTGGTGTCGTTGCGTTGGCGCTCGCGCTCGCGTGCGGCGGGACGCTGGCAGCCAAGCTCGACCTCACCGCTGTCAACCAGGCGCAATTCAGCGAGGGCGAGCCGAAGGGTGTCGATCCGATGGTGCTCAGGGCGCAGATCCTGCTTGATCGCGCCCGCTCCTCCCCCGGCCTGATCGACGGCCGCCTTTCCGACAATTTTTCCAAGGCCGTCGCAGCCTTCCAGGCGGCGAACGGACTGCCCTCCGACGGCAAGCTCACCCGGGAGACCTGGGACAAGCTCACAGCGATTTTCGCCGGCCCGGTGTTGATAAACTACGAGGTCACGGCCAAGGATGTGCGCGGGCCGTTCACCAGGCGCATCCCCGCCCGCATGGAGCGGATGGCGCATCTGAAGCGGCTCGGCTATCGCAACGCGCGGGAAAAACTGGCGGAGCGCTTCCATGTCAGCGAACAATTGCTGAGGCTGCTCAATCCCAAAACCGGTTTCAGGAAGGCCGACACCACGCTGGTGGTGCCTGATATCGGCCGCGGCGACCCTCCCGCGACCGTCGCCAGCGTCGAGGTCGACAAGGGCGCCCGCCAGGTGCGCGCGCTCGATGCGTCAGGCAAGGCGCTTGCGGTCTATCCCGCCTCGATCGGCAGTGAGGAAAAGCCGGCGCCGAGCGGCGCGGCGGAGGTCAGGCGCGTCGTCCACAATCCGACCTACCATTACAACCCGAAGTTCGCCTTCAAGGGGGTGAGGAGCAAGCGGCCCTTCACCATCGCCGCGGGACCGAACAATCCGGTCGGGGTCGTCTGGATCGATCTCTCGATCGAAAGCTACGGCATCCACGGCACGCCCGATCCCAGCAAGATCGGCACGACCTTCTCGCATGGCTGCATCCGGCTGACCAATTGGGATGCCGAAGATCTCGCCGCCATGGTCAAGCCCGGCACCAAGGTCGACTTCGAACAGGAGACGGCGCAAGACGGGCAAGGACAGTGAAATGCCGGCGGGTCGCGAGGCCGCCACGCTGTAACCTGTTGCATAAATCCAGCTTATCATGACCCCCAGTTTTTGAAGACGTTACACGGGCTTTCCCCGCCTGTAGCTTCGGCGGCGCTCGTTCAACAATGATATGGCTTCGGTGGTTTGATGCAGACACATGCGCGCGTGGTGATCGTCGGCGGCGGATGCGTCGGCGCGGGTATTCTTTATGGCCTGGCCAAGCGCGGCTGGACCGATGTGGCGCTGCTCGAGCGCACGCAGCTTACAGCAGGCTCGACCTGGCATGCGGCCGGTCTGATCCCCTCCTACGCCCGCAACATCAATGTCGGGCGGATGATCAACAAGACGATCGAGATCTATGAGGGGCTGGAGGCCGAGACCGGGCAGCCGGTCGGCTGGCACAAATGCGGGCAGCTGCGCATCGCCAATTCCAGGGACCGCCTCGACGAATATAAGAGCTATATGAGCGTCGCCGAGGTGCAGAACATGCGGGCGCAGCTGCTGACGCCGGACGAAGCCCGCAAGCTTTGGCCGCTGCTCGACAACAAACAAATGCTCGGCGCGCTCTATCATCCCGACGACGGCCATATCGCGCCGGCGGACGTGACGCATGCCATGGCCAAGGGCGCGCGGGATCTCGGCTCCAAGGTCTATCTCAACACCGAGGTGACCGGCTTCAAGCGGACGGCCAGCGGCGAGTGGCTGGTTGAGACCAACAAGGGCGACATCACCTGCGAGCATGTGATTTGCGCCACCGGCAATTACGCGCGCCAGACCGGCGCGCTGCTCGGCCTCGACATCCCGGCGATCCCGATCCTGCATCAATACTGGATCACCGAAGCCGTGTCGGAGGTGGTCGAGCGCAAGCGCGCGGGCCGGCCCGAAATGCCGATCCTGCGCGACGAAGGTTTCGAGGGCTATCTGCGCGAGGAAGGCGACGGCTTCATGTTCGGGCCTTACGAGCGCACCGAGCACCTCAAGCTCTTCGCCGAGGATGGCGTTCCCGCCTGGTTCGGCGCCGACCTGCTGGAAGAGGATTTCGACGCGGTGTCGTGGAACTGGGAACAGGCGCTGCAGCTCGTCCCGGCGCTTGGACGCGTCGGCATCAAGGCCAATGTGCGCGGCCCCTTCCAGATGACGGCGGACGAGCTGCCCTTGATGGGTCCGGCCTGGGGCCTGCCCAACGTCTGGCTGGCCGAGGGCGTGCCCGGCGGCATCCTGTGGGGCGGCACGATCGGCTATTATCTGTCGGAGCGGATCGTCGAGGGCGGCAACAGCCTCGATGTCTCCGACCTCGACCCACGCCGCTTCGGCGATTACGCCAACAAGGCTTGGACGCGCGAAAAGGTGCGCGAGGCCTGGGGCACACATGCCGAGCAGAAATATCCCGGACAGGACATGCCCGCCGCGCGGCCGCAAAAGACCGCGCCCTCCTATGACAGGCTGACCGAGCTCGGCGCCGTCTGGGGCGTGCTCAATGGCTGGGAGATGCCCAACTGGTTCGCGCGCGACGGGGTCGAGGCCAAGGACCAGTTTAGCTGGCGCTGGACGCCGAAGGGCAACCTCGTCGGCGAGGAGGTGCTCGCGGTGCGCAACGCCGTCGGCCTGGTCGAGATGACGCCGATGACCAAGTTCGAAATGTCGGGACGAGGCGCGGCCGCCTGGCTGGACCGGATCATCGCCAACCGCCTGCCGGCGGTCGGCAAGGTGACGCTGGCGCATCAGCTTACCGCCAACGGCGGCGTGCAGGCGGAATATATGGTGGCGCGCCTCGGCGATGACCTGTTCTACCTGATCTCGACGCCGCGCGCCGAGCGCTGGAATTTCGACGACCTCACAAAACTGCTTCCCACCGATGGCAGCGTGAAGCTGACAAACGTCACCAACGATCGCGGCTGTTTCACGGTCGTCGGACCCAAGGCGCGCGAGGTGCTGCAGCCTCTCACCGAGATCGACCTTTCCAACGAAAGTTTTCCGTGGTTCGGCGTCAAGACCGGCAATGTGTCTCTGGCCAGCGACGTGCGGCTGCTGCGCGTCAACTATGAAGGCGAGCTGGGCTGGGAGCTCTACCATCCCCTGCCCTATCAGCGTCAATTGCTCGACGCGATCCTGAAGCAAGGCGAGAAGCACGGCATGCGGCTGGTCGGGCTGCACGCGCTGGAGTCGCTCAGGCTCGAGAAATCCTATCGCGCCATGTACCGCGACATGAATCCCGAGCTCAACGCGCTGGAGAGCGGGCTGGAGCGTTTCATCCGCCTCGACAAGGGCGACTTCGTCGGGCGCGAAGCGGTGCTGAAATACAAGGAGCGCAACGACCAGCGCCGCTCGGTGACGCTCCGGATCGACACCGAAGGCACAAGCTCCCTTGCCAATGAAGGACTCTACAGCGACGGCGCGCTGGTCGGGCGCATCACGTCGGGCGGCTATGGCTACGCGCTCGGGCATGACGTGGCGCTGGCGCTGCTGCCCGAGCGTTTTTCCAAACCCGGCACGAAGCTCGACGTCGCGATCCTGGGCGAATGGAAGGTCGCGGAGGTGATCGCGGATTCGCCTTACGACCCGACCTCGGCCAGGGCGCGGATGTAGTAGGTGGGGCCTGCAAAGGCCCCGTTGCCGACGTGTCCTTCGGAGGAAGCCCGTATGCGTATCGATCGGATCAACGTCTATTCGGCGCAACTGCCGGTTAAAGGCGGTGTCTACCGCATGGCCAGCGCCGACGTGGAGGCGCTCGACTCCACACTGGTCGAAATCGTCACCGACGATGGTTTTGCCGGCTGGGGCGAGACCTGTCCGATCGGCCCGGTCTACCAACCGCATCATGCGCTTGGCGCCCGCGCCGCGATCGCCGAAATCGCGCCGGGCCTGATCGGCTCGGAGGTCGCCTCGATCAGGCAGCTGGCGAAACAGATGGACGAGCGGCTTAGCGGGCACGGCTACGCCAAGGCCGCGTTCGATATGGCGTTCCTCGACCTGCTCGGCCAGAAGCTCGGCGTGCCGGTCTCGACGCTTTTGGGCGGCGCGCTGACCGACCGCGTGCCGGCCTACTACTCGCTGATCGTCGGGGCGCCGGACGAGACGGCGCGGATCGCCGCCGACAAGGTGAAGGCCGGCTATCCGCGCCTGCAGGTCAAGATCGGCGGGCGCAACCTGGAAGAGGACGTGGCCGTCGTCCACAAGGTCTGGGAAGCGGTCGGCTACCAGGCTCGGCTAGCTGTCGACGGCAACCGAGGCTTGACGGTCGCCGCCGCGATGCACCTCGACCGGCTTTGCCAGCAAATCCCCTTCGTCTTCGAACAGCCCTGCAACACGATGGACGAGATCGCGACGCTGAAGGGCCGCGTGACGCATCCGGTCTATCTCGACGAAAGCACCGAGGACCAGAACGCCGTGCTGAGGGCCATCTCGCTCGGCATCGCCGACGGCTTCGGCTTCAAGGTGACGCGCCTTGGCGGCCTCACCAAGATGACGACGGTGCGCGACCTCTGCGCCATACGCTCGCTGCCGCACAGCTGCGACGACGCCTGGGGCGGCGACATCATCGCGGCGGCCTGCGTGCATCTGGCCGCCACGGTCGAGCCGCGCCGCATGGAAGGCGCCTGGATCGCGCAGGAATACATCAAGGGCCATTTCGACGCGAAGCACCCGGTCGTCATCAAGCAAGGTCACATCGCCGTACCGCAACGGCCGGGGCTGGGCGTGAAACCGGAGCCCGGCATGTTCGGCAAGCCTGTGGCGATATATGGGCCATAAGCGGGAAGCGGCGCCGCCGGGTTCGCAGTTTCGGATCGGAATGGCTGCTGGCCGGCGGTAATCATCAGCGCCGTCCCCCACTCGGAGTGGGAACGCCCTATGGGATTGTCCTCAGGCCGGGCGTTTCGACGGCTGCGCGCATCAGCCGATCACGTTCGCGATGCCACGGATCGTTCCGCCATGTCCCGCGTTCTTGTGACACGCAAGGAGGAACGGCGATGGACGACGATCGGACCGAGAAGATCAAGCAACGGGCCTATGAGATCTTTCAACGCGAGGGCGGCATCTTTGGCAATCACGAACGGCACTGGCATCAGGCGGAGTTGGAGATCGACCGCGAGGCCGCCCTGCCGCTGACTGCAGGCGATGCGCTGCCGGAAACGCGCGAGATCGACAGCGCGGATGTGCTGACGGTCGAGGCGCTTGCCATGCGCACCGGCATTTCCGGCGACGAGGCGCAGGAACTGCTCGACCGGCTGGGCAACGACCGCGCGGCGATCGAGCAAGCGGCGCGAAGCCTCAAGGCAAAGCGGCAGCGCTGACCCGCCGAAGATGCTCTATTTGCGCTCCACGGCGAGCACGACAGGCATGCCCCAAGGCATGTTCCTTGGCGCCTGCAGCAGGGAAACCTTGCCTTCCGACACCTGGGCCTCCCACCACGCGTAATGTTTCAGCCTGTAGTTGCCCCGGCGCACCGCTGAGACCGACGATGGGACCGCCGTCGAGATTGAGCGCGGTGTTGATGTCGAGTCCTGCTTTCAGCAGGGAGGTCGCCGGCCTGTCCAGGGAGAAGAAGGCTTCCTTGGTCGAGCCGACGATGATGCGGCCCTGACCGTCTTCGGCGATGAAGGTGCGGTTCGCCAGCCAGTTGCTCTTTGCGCACGTTGTTGCCGCCATCCTCGCCGATCAGCAGCGGATAGGACACAATCGCATTTTCGGCCCCATCCAGAACCGCTCGCCAGGCGCGGCCGGCAAGGTCGACCACGTGCGTGCCGCATGGGTGGCACTCTCCATCCGGGTTGACAGGACAGACGCGCCGCCCTAGCTTTCGCGTTAGTGACCACTAACGCGAAATACTGGACAGCGCTCGGCGATCCGACGCGACGCACGATCTTCGAACTGCTGGTCGACCGCCCCAGCTCGGTCAGCGGGCTCGCCAATGCACTGCCCGTGACGCGGCCGGCGGTCTCGCAGCATCTGAAGGTTCTCAAGGATGCCGGGCTGGTGGCCGACACGCGCTCGGGCAAGGAACGCATCTACCGTATCGACCCGGACGGCCTCGCGGCTTTCCGGGCGGAGATCGACCAGTTCTGGGTGAAGACGCTCGCGGCTTACGCGCGGCTTGTCGAGCAACCGACGGAGGACGAAACATGATCAAGCAGCCGGCACCCGCGCCCGTGAAACATTCCGTCGTCGTCGCGGCGCCGATCGCACGCGCCTTCAAAGTGTTCACCGAGGATTTCGGCAGCATCAAACCGCGCGAGCACAATCTGCTCGCCGTCCCGATCGCGGAAACGATCTTCGAGCAGCGGGTCGGCGGCCACGTCTACGACCGTGGCGTCGATGGCTCAGAGTGCCGCTTCGCCCGTGTGCTGGCCTACGATCCGCCGAACCGGCTGCTTCTGAGCTGGGACATCAGCCCGCGCTGGCAGATCGAAACCGACCTCACCCGCACAAGCGAGTGGGAAGTCCGCTTCACGGCCGAGGCGGAAAACCGCACCCGCGTCGAAATCGAGCATCGCCATATCGAGCGGCATGGCCAAGGCTGGGAAAGCGTGCGCGGCGGAGTCGACAGCGATCAGGGCTGGCCGCTCTACCTGCAGCGGTTCCAGGACCTCTTTTCCCGGGCAGCCTGACAGCACTACCCGGTACCGAAGGGCTTGGCCCGCACGACAGCCATTGGAAGGAGCGCGGAAAATGGAAGCTTATTGGCTGAGCACGCTCGGCGTGCTTGCGCTCTGTCTCCTGTCGGTGGCGCTGGCGGTCTATTCCGGCTCGTCCAAGGGATTTGCGGGCAAGCTTTCGGGTCCGGTCGTCCCGGCGGACGACGACAACCGGCTCTACCGGATCGACCGCGTCCACATGAATTCGGTCGAGGCGCTGGCCCCTTTCGCCGTGCCCGTGATGCTGGCGATGATGGTCGGCGTCGGCCCGGTGACGCTCGCCGTGCTTGTCTGGGTTCACCTGGCGATACGCCTCGTACACATGGTCATCTACCTGCGTGGGGGAAACGCCGCCAAGGGCGGCAGCGTCAGGACGATCCTCTATGTCTCGGGCGCGCTGGTCACGCTTGTTCTCATCCTCGTGACGGGGTGGGCGGCGCTTCGCTGAGCAGCTTTCGCTTCGGCCGCGCATCAGTCCTTCGGCGCGTTGCTGTAGAGCGCCACGCCGACGCGGTCGTTGCGCCGCCACCGCACCAAAGCGCGATAGGCCGTATCGTCGGCCGGGACCTCGAGCAGGAAGCGGTCCGGGATCTCCACATCGGCGCCGACGCGCAATTCCGCACCTTGCTCGTGCTGGTTTCTGACCGAGCAGCCGATCCTGACGCCGGCGGTGATGATCGTGGCTTCCTTGAGCACGAATTCGCGCGCATGTAGACGGCGCTCGGTCTCGGGAAAATTGGCCATATCCGGCGGGCTCCTCAGGCAAGGCTCTCCTCGCCATGGGGCAGCACCATAGCAGCGAGGCGTTTCCGTTCCGTTAGCGATCACTGAAACGCGGAACGGCAGCTTCATAGGCCGACCGCGTTCATCGGGATCTCTCATGCCCAGAGGGTTCAACCAGAGACGATGACCCCGCTCGCGTGCAGGACCCAGCGGCGGCCGTCGCCGCGGAACTCGGTGAGCGACAGCGGCTCGATGTCGATCTTCCAGACCGAGGAAAGCGGCGCGCCCAGAACATGCACCATGGCCGCGCGGATCGGCAGGGCGTGCGTGAGCGCGATGGTATGACCGCTCTCGGAAGCCAGGCGCTCCATCAGCGCGGCGCCGCGCCGGGCGACGGCGGCAAGCGATTCGCCGCCATGGGGCGCCGCTTCCGCATCGGCGAACCAGGCCGCCATGCCTTCCGGATCTTCTGCCTGCACCTCCTCGAAGCCTTTGCCGGCCCAGCGCCCGAAATCCTGCTCGGCAAGCAGCGGCTCGACCGTCGCCTCGAGGCCGAGCGCCTCGGCCGTCTGCCGCGCGGCCAGCGCCGGACTCGTCCAGACGCGGTCGGCGCGGCGCAGCGAAGCGGCCAGCGCGCCGGCACGCTCGAAGGCTCGCGGCTCCGGCGCCTCGTCACTCGGAAAACGACCCTTGCGCGTGGCCTGCGTCGCGCCGCTTGCGATCATCGTCAGGCGGGCGAGCATCCCAAAACTCCGTGGTCCAGTAAAATTTCGGCCGCGCGAAGCCGTGTTGGCCATTACATGTCGTTGACAGGCGAACGAAGTGCTGACAAGTGTTTTAGCGCTATACGGGATTGGAAGCCGGTGCGAGTCCGGCACGGTCGCGCCACTGTGATCGGCACCAGCCGAAAGTCAGGCCTTATTCCGCAGCATTGTTCGATCAACGGGACGCAGTATCCCACGGGAGGTCAATATGTCCGACACCACCTTCGCCCCCAGCTACGGTCCGGTTGCGATTCCGGTTCGCGAGCTTCTGCCGTGGGCCATCTTCGCCGGCCTGCTGTTGATGCTGGCGATCTATTTCGTCGGGGCGGAAGAAGGCGCGACGTCGCTGCTCCGCGGCACCTATGTGCACGAATTCGTGCATGACGGCCGCCACCTGCTCGGCTTCCCCTGCCACTAAAGCGGTTCAGCATCGCTGAACCCGCTTTCGATTCTGATCTAACGCAATTCCGGGCGGAAAGCCGCTACGCACTTTTCCTGGAATTGCTTGGTTGGCTTAACGCAATTCCGGACGGAAAAACCGCTACGCACTTTTCCTGGAATTGCTTAGAGGGATTAGTGACATGGTTGGAAAACTTTTGCTGCGCGGCATGCTTGTCGGGCTGGTCGCCGGGATTCTGGCGTTCGCCTTCGCCCGCGTCTATGGCGAGCCGCAGGTCGACAAGGCGATCGCCTTCGAGGAACAACAGGCCCAGGCCGCCGGCGGGGCGCCGGAGCCCGAGATGGTCAGCCGCGCCACGCAGGCCGGCATCGGCCTGGCAACCGGCGTGCTGGTCTATGGCGCCGCGCTTGGCGGGCTGTTCTCGCTGGTCTTCGCCTATGCCTATGGCCGGCTGGGCTCGCTCGGACCGCGCGGCACCTCGGCGCTGATCGCGCTGCTCGGCTTCCTAGCCGTGATCGTGGTCCCCGGCCTCAAATATCCGGCCAACCCGCCCGCGGTCGGCAATGCCGAGACCATCGGCTACCGCACGGAATTGTTCTTCATCATGATCGTGGTCTCGATCGCGGCGATGGTGGCGGCGGTCGGCCTGGCGCAGCGGCTGTGGACCCGGCTCGGCGCCTGGAACGCCTCGATCGTGGCTGGGCTGGCCTTCCTCGTCGTCTTCGCACTGGTGAAGGCAGCCCTGCCCGACATCAACGAAGTACCGGAGACCTTCTCGGCGACGGTGCTGTGGCAGTTCCGCGTCGCCTCGCTCGGCATCCAGCTTGTGCTATGGACCGTCGTCGGGCTCGGCTTCGGCGCGATTGCCGAGCGCGTGGTCGCGGCGCGCGACCAGCGCAGCCCTGCCCGCCGCTTCGCCTGAAATCCGATGTGTCGGCCGCCACGGTTCCTTGCCCTGGTGGCCATTTTCTTTTTGGCGACCGCCCTTTCGATCATGACGGCGGCAGCACCCGCCGAAGCGCATAGCGGATCCTTCGCCCCGCCTCCTCCCGGCATCCAGATCCCGAGCCTGACACACGGCCAGATGGCCGTGATCGCCCGCTATCGCGGCGAGATCATCGAGCTCGCCCAGCACCAGACCGCGACCGACCCGACCTTCCGGCGGCTCTACAATCACGGCAATCTGCAATACACCTATTGCCTGTGGGGCCTGATGCCGGGAAGCCTCGCCGACGAGGAGAGCCCCTTCAACGAATGCAGCCACGCCTACCTCGCCACCGCCAAGGCGCTGCTCACCCATATGGCGACGATGCCCTCAGCCGAACGCAACGCGAAAGCACTGATCTCCGATATCGACGCCGACATGGTGCGCAGCGGCGCGTCGTGGATCCTGTGCCAGTATAGCGGCGAATCTTTCAGCACCGGCGCCGTCGTCGAGCCCAGATGGCGCGACATGGTCTTCCACCTGCCGAGCCTCTGCGTGCTGCTTGCCACGATAGCGGCGCTCGTCGCCGCCGCATGGTCCATCTTCGGCACGCCGCGCGCCCGCGCGGCCTAGCCGAGCGCTGCGCGCAGGCGTAAGCATCGGCAATTGTCCGGTTCCCGGATTCGCAGCCGCCAGCCATGTTCGCCCCCGAAGCCTTCGCCGTCACCGCCGCCTTATGCAGCGCGCTGAGCTCCATGTTCCTGAGCGAGCTCAAGGGCGGCGTTCCCCTGCTCCAGCTTGCCCGCTGGCAGATGCTCGCAACCTTCGTGATGACCGGCTCGGTGTCGTTGGCGATCGGCGGCTGGCACACGATCGGAGCGAGGGAGTTCTGGCTGCTTGCCGGATCGAGCTTCGCCGGCATCAGCATTGCCAGCTCGACCTATTTCGCCACCATCTATTCGGTCGGCCCGCGCATCACGGCGCTGCTCTTCTCGCTCACCTCGCCTTTCGCCCTGGCGCTCGGCTATCTCGTGCTCGGCGAAACCATCAGCCGCTGGCAGGCGCTGGGCGTGGCGCTGGCGCTTGCCGGCATCGTGCTTGCCATCGGTGGGCAAACGCCGGGGGTCAACGCGGCCTCGGACCCCGGACGATGCTTGCTGATGGCGCCCGAGACGGCAGGCATGGACAACTGATACGATCGGCGTTGCGGCTCACGCTCTGTGGCTGAGGTTGTTCAATGTCGCTCGTTTACAGACCTGCTCGCGCCGATGATCTCGTGGCGACCGATGCGCTGGTGGTGGCCAGCATCAACGAGCTTACCACTCGGCACGGCTTTGGCCCGATGGCGGCGACGAGCCCTCCCAACTTCCAGCTGTTTTCGCTCGAGGACGACCCCGGCGGCCTGTGGGTGGCGGAAGACGACGGGGACATTGCCGGCTTCGCCTGGAGCTGGGTATGCGGCGATATCTGGTTCCTCGCCCAGTTGTTCGTCGATCCTGGCCGACAAGGCCGCGGCATCGGAAACACGCTGCTGGAACGGACCATGGAGCATGCCCGCGCATCAGGCGCAGCCCACAAGGCACTCATAACATTCACCTTCAATCGTGTGTCGCAGGGGCTTTACATGCGGCACGGCTTGTTTCCCAAAACGCCGATCTACCTTCTCAGCGCCGCGCGCGAACGGGTGACCAAGGCATTGGCTCGACCGCCGTTGCGCGCCGTCGAAATGGACGACAGCGCCGCGACGATGGAGAAACTTGCCGAGATCGACGCCCGTGCCCTGGGCGCCTCGCGAGTGAAGCATCATCGCTACCTGCTCACCGATCCGTCGACAACAGGCGTCCTGCTCTTTGCTGGCGGCGATGCGGTCGGCTACGGATACACCAACGCCGGCGGGCATATCGGCCCCCTGGCGGTGACGCGGCCCGATATCGTTCGCGATGCCTTTGCAACGGCGTTGCTGTTGGCGGCGGATCGCTCGGCCGAGAAGGTATCGGCCTTCCTGCCGGGCACATGCGGGAGCGCGCTCGGCCTCGCGATCGATCAAGGCATGCGCATCACCTTCCCGATGCTGCTGATGGCATCGCCCGGCTATGGCGACTGGACGCAGTACCTGCCGCGAAATCCCGGCTTCATGTGATCGGCCGCCCGCGGCTGAAGGCGGCCGGCGGCAACCAAATGCTTGTTTTGCCGTTTATTTCAGCGGCTGCCGGCACACAGCGTGGCGCCAGCCGGCTGCGTCGGCCAGGTATCGCCGAGGCGGAAAGGAGGCCGCGATGACACGGCCGACAGTGGAAATAGGCGACAGGGTGGCTGTCATCGCCACCGTGGTCGAACGCAACGAGAACCGCGTGATGCTGAGGCTCGACGGCGACAGCCATAAATATTCGATGGTCGAGCCCAATGCCAAGGCTGGCGACAAGTTCAGACTCGAGGGCGAGGTCGTGCATGTCGACGAGGATCTCGGACGCACGACCGTGCAGGTTCTGGGGCGCGTGACCGTCGACACCCGGTCGGTCGAGATGGTGACGCGACGTTGCGACCTCGACCATATCGGCTCGAACGTGCCGGGCCACCCTCGCCCACGCACCCCGCCGCGACCGCATGGGTGAGCCGGGGCCGAGCCGCGATTCTGTCGTGGGACGATGGACCGGTCTAATGGCGCTTGAAATACTGCACTTCGCGTTCGTGCTTTTCCGCCGCTTCGCGCGACTTGAAGGTGCCTAGATTGCGGCGCTTGCCGGTTCTCGGATCGATTTTGCGCGAATAGAGCCTGTATTCGCCGGATTTCAGCTTGCGGATCATGGCGGTCTCCTTGTGAGCCAAGAACCTAACCCGCCTGGGGCCGTCGCGGTTCCAGGCAGGCCATCCAGCCCGCTCGCGGCCCATCCGCAAAAAAGCGCCGCTGTCGGTGAACCATTTCACGGACGTAAACGACCCAATATCGGAATCGAGACCGCAACGACACGATTAGGTCGGATTATTTGTATTCAAATGACTTTGGCGACGTTATGCGGATGTCGCCGAAGTGCCGGATCTGAGGAGGGTGAGATGGTTACGGCGAAGCTTCACGGCGTTGAACTCGTCAGGGGCCAGAAGTGGACGGTGCGCGTCACCGCCTATGGCACGACGCTCATCTTTCCCTTCGAAGCCGAGCAATATGCGCGCTCCTATGCCGATGGCCAGGCCTTCCGCCTCGGCGTCGAGGTTGTCGAGTTGAAGGACTGCGCCTGAGAGGCCGAGCCATCGACCACCAAATGGCCTGAAGACCCGCGCACCCATATATAAGCGGCATGTCGATACTCGATACCGCGAAGCGGTGGGCGCGCAAGATCAAGCGCGATGTGGTTGCGCTCTGGATCGCCGCCCGCGATCCGCGTGTGCCCTGGTATGCAAAAGCCGCCGCGGGCGCAGTCGCGGCCTACGCGCTGAGCCCCATCGATCTTATCCCGGATTTCATCCCGATCATCGGTTACCTGGACGACCTGCTGATCGTGCCTGTCGGCATCATGCTCGCGGTCAAGCTGGTCCCGTCCGATCTGATGCAGGAATTCCGCGATGAGGCCGCGCGACGCGAGAAGCCGGTGAGCAAGGTCGGGCTCGCCTCCATGATCGCGCTCTGGGTGCTTGCGGCGTTGGCCCTCGCCTGGCTGTTCTGGCCGAAGCCGGCCTAGATCCTTCAGCCAGCGCAGCCGCGCATGCCGGCGGAATCTCACTCGGCAGCTAAATTAGCTGTCCCTTGTAATTTATGCAAATCAGGGCCATGCTGGACGAGCGCGTGAAATGGCAGGCGCAATGGGTGGGTTCAATTAGGGGTCAGGCGTGATGGAGTTCGCAGTCTGCTACGACCACAGCGGGTTCGATCTGGCACGGTCGCTCTTCCTCGATGTCACGGCGTTCTTTGCGCTGATGGCGCCATGGGCGGTCGCGCGGCTCATCGAGATGTCGCGCGAGGATGGCGCAGTCGGGCTACAGCCGGTCTGAGGCTCGAGCCGCCGCTTTGCTAAAGAGCGTTTCGCGGAAGCGCCGAACCGCTCTAACTCTCTGTGCTTTTCCTGGAATTGCTTTAAAAGCGCGTCGCGCTGAAGCGGATTCTGGCGACGCGCTTTTAAGCCTTTGTTTTCATGCATGTCGTTATCGCAAAACCGCTGCACACTTTTGCGCGACATGCATTAGCCGTCGTGGACGACCTTTCGGATCGACAGGTCGTCGCCGAACAACGCCGAACAGTCGATCTCCTCCTGGAAGTTTGCCTGCGGATCGAGCACCAGCCACGAAGCGTGCGTGCGAAGATCCTTCAGCCTGGCATTCTTTTGCGCGCGCGCCAGGCGCTCGGCCTCGGCAACCGAGGCCTGAAAATGCCTTTCGGCCTTGCGATGGTGAAGGATCCTCGACATAGCGGCGGAAAACGCGCTTGTCCCGCTTTTCGTTCCGTCGAAAGCGGCGGGTCGGACGCCTCGACCCTAACGCGTTCCCTGTTCGACGGTGGCGCGGCAGGATCTCCACGCGTCACGGTACGCGCGAAGGCGCATTTCTTTAAGTTTGCGCCCTGTTTCAAGCGGTATCGAGCATGAGCGCGCGCCGGATCGGCGGCTGAGGTAGCCCGGCTTGCCTTGGCGGTAAAAGAGTACGGCTCTTTGACGGACAAGCCGGGCTAAAGCGCCGACCATTGGGTTTCCTTGGGGGGAAGCCGGCGCAAGGACAGAGTGTCCGTTTCCCGTTGCGCCCGCAATTGTCGCTGAGGTCCTACGCGCCAGCGCAATGGTCCGACCGGCTGGAGACGTGATGCCGCAATTCCGGACGGAAGGCTACGGGAAAGCGCAGAGCCTACCCGCTCACACTTTTCCTGGAAGTGCTCCACGCCCGAACGCTCAAGCCCGCGTAAGACGGCCGCCCTTTTGCAGCGCCCTCCTGACGAAAAGCTCGGCATGCTGCGCCCATTCCGCTTCCGCGACGTCGTTCTCACGAACGGACTGCCTGAAAGCTTCCCGCAGAGCTTCGAGCTCAAAGATCGACAGCCGCTGGTTTCTTTTTTGTTTTTTTGTGCCGGCGTCCATAGTGCGTTGCCAAGAACCGCAAGGTGAAGCCCATCGTATATGCGGCGGCTGTTCGACCCATCAACACCGTGGCCATGACTTCTTTTGGGGGCAAATTTTGCCGCGGCGTCCGCGTCTTCTGCCGGGACGATGCGGGCTCCGCCTGCCGGATGTGGACGGGGTTGCATGCCGATCCATCCGGCAGCTCCGCCGCTATATGTCTGCACCTAAACGCCCGACAAAAAAGACCGCCTCGGGTCAAGGCGCGGGCGGTTATATCTTGCAGGTTATACGTCTTTTGGTATGGACCCAGCGCTCGATTGGTGGTTGTCTCGCAATTGCTAAAATCATCCATGATTTCAGGTGGCAGCCGGCCCGCGTCTTCCCCGTCAACAGGAATGACGCGGGCTTTTGCCGCTCGGGGAGAGCCACCCTCGCCGCTGGCGAAGCCAAGCCCGTTCGAGAGCGCGCAAACCCGTCGCCATTAACCTTCCCCATGGGCACGGACCAAGGTCGGTGTCGCAATTGCCGTCCCTCGCCTATAATCTTGCAAGCGGGTGGGTGAGCGGGGCCGATGTTTGGGAGATATTTCAGGCGACTTGCACGAATCTGGAGCGGGCTGTCGCTGGCTTGGCAGTTCGTGATCGCGGGCGGCATCGGCCTTCTGGCGGTGATGCTCGTGGTCGGGCTGTGGGTGACGTCGCAGATTCGCGAAGGGGTGATGCACAATTCCGCCACCACGACAGCGCTCTATGTCGACAGCGTGATCGCGCCGCTGCTGCCTGACCTGCGCAAGAGCCGCGAGCTCGACGATTCGGTCAAGCGGGCGCTGGACGAGACGCTCGGCCAGGGCGCGCTCGGAAAGAGGCTGGTGTCGTTCAAGCTGTGGCGACGCGACGGCATGGTGCTCTACTCCGACGACTCGGCCCTGATCGGCAGAACCTTTCCGCCCAACGCCAATCTGAAGTCGGCCTTCGCCGGCAATGTCGTGGCCGAATACAACAACCTCAGCGACGATCCCGAATCGGGAGACGAGAAAGCGGTGAACGCGCCGCTGTTCGAGATCTACAATCCGGTGCGCGAGCCCTGGTCGGGCGAAGTGGTGGCGGTATCGGAATTCTACGAGGTCGCCGACGATTTCCAGGAAACGCTGAACTCGGCGCTCAGATGGACGTGGCTGGTGGTGGCGGCCGCCACCGCGGCGGCGCTGGCGCTGCTCTCCGGCATCGTTTTCCGCGGCAGCCGCACCATCGTCACCCAACAGGCTGCGCTAGAGGCCAAGGTTGCCGAATTGCAGGCGGCGCTGGCGCAGAACTCGTCGCTGCGCCAGCGCGTCCAGCGCGCCTCGCGCCGCGCCACCGCCATCAACGAGCGGTATCTGCGGCGTATCGGCGCCGACCTGCATGACGGGCCGGCGCAACTGGTGGCGCTCGCCGCGCTCAGGATGGACAGCCCGGTGCTGGTTGATCCGACCACATCGAGCACGCTGCGCGAGGCCGAGATCGCCGGCATCCACAAGACGCTCGGCGAGGCGATGCGCGAGATACGCGGCATCTGCAACGGACTGGTGCTGCCGCAGATCGAAACGCAGGCTATCGCCGATATCTTGCGGCTGGCGGTGGCCGAGCACGAGCGGCGCACCAGCACCAAAGTGTTGCTAACTCTGCCCGAGCGCTTGCCGGAGCTCGGCACCTCGGAAAAGATCAGCATCTATCGCTTCGTGCAGGAAGGCCTGAACAACGCCTACCGCCACGGCAAGGGCAAAGGCCAGCAGGTCAGAGCCACGACGAAGGGCGGCAAGCTCCTGGTCGAGGTGCTGGACACCGGCCCCGGCTTCGACCCGGCCCGAAGCGAAGGCCTTGGGCTTGCCGGCCTCAGGGAACGGATCGAAAGCATAGGCGGGCAGTTCGAAACGCTGACCGGCCCGGGAGGAACCAGGCTGGTGATCACCTTGTCTGTCGAGGAGCAACCGTGAGCACATCCATCCGCATCGCAATAGTCGACGACCACCCCCTGTTTCGCGAGGGCGTGGCGCGCAGCCTCGGCGAGATAGGCGGCTTCGAACTTGTGGGCGAAGGCGCCAGCGCCGAGGACGCCGAAAGGCTGGCGCGCGCCAGCACACCCGATATTCTCCTGCTCGACATCAGCATGCCGGGCGGCGGCCTCAACGCGCTGGCCGGCATCCTTTCAGCGATGCCCGAGCAGAAGATCGTCATGCTCACCGTGTCGGAAACCAACGCCGACGTCGCCCTGGCGCTGAAGGCCGGCGCGCGCGGCTATGTGCTGAAAGGCGTCGGCTCCAAGGCGCTGGCCGAGATCCTGCGCGACGTCGCCAACGGCCAGAGCTACGTATCGCCGAGCCTGTCGGCGAGGCTGCTTTCCGACCTTTTGCAGCCCACCGGCAGCAAGCCCGATCCGCTCGGCCAACTCACCGGCCGCGAGGCCGAGATCCTGAAACTGGTCGCGGAGGGGCTCAGCAACAAAGAGGTGGCGGCCCGGCTGTCGCTGCAGGAGAAGACGGTCAAGCATCACATGACCAGGGTGCTGGCCAAGCTCAATGTGCGCAACCGCACCGAGGCGGCGCTGCTGATGCACGAGGCGAGGGAAAGGAACTGAGGAACTAGGTTCCCTCTTTCTTCAATTCTTCAACCCTCACAGGTTCAGCAGGCGTGACAGATCTTCCTCCGTCGCCTGCCGTTCGATGATGGTGCGGCCTTGCGCGTCCTTCATCTCGAAACGGCCGTTCTGGACCTGCTCCTTCATGCCGTTGCTATGGATGACGGTAACCTTGTCGCCATCGATCGAGAGCGTGTCGCCGGTTGCCACGTTGGTGTAGCTGTTCTTACCGCTAGGATCAGTATTGTTCTTACCGCCGGGATCGGTATTGCCCTTGCCGCTGTTGTTGCCCGGCCCGGCATTGGGGTTGCCGCCGCCGGCATTGCTGTTGCCGGAATTGCCGCCGGCATTGCTGTTTCCACTGTTGCCGCTATTGCCTGAGTTCGAGCCGCCGGCGGAACCCGAATTGCCGCCACTGCCGTTGCCGCCATTACCACCGTTCCCGCCGCTATTGCTGTTGCCGGCATCGGCCGTGGCTACGGCAATCCTCGGCGAACCCTCAAAGATGACGTGCCAAGGCGCAACGGTCAGCGCCAGCGCGCTAAACGCGCGCAGCGCGAGCCAAGCAAGCCTGCTGAAGAGGCGGTTTCGCATATTTTCTCTTCGTTCCGGTTCTGCCTCGGCATGGCCGAAGTTCCGCTCACGGCACAGCCGAGGCGGAACCGGTGTCTTGACCAGGGCAAGAATTCACATCCGGCGAGGCGACGAAAGCGGCCCACGACCCATGCCCCGGCCAGTCGGACCATTTCCGGCGCCATGGCTGACCAATGTCGCAACGGACAGGTCTTGCCGCGCAAAAAATTACCCCCGCACGAAGGCGGGGGTAAGGTGAGTAGCCAAGTTCTACCGCAAGACGATCAGGACCGCAGAGACGAAGCAAAAGGTGGCAACCTGATTTTGCAGCGCTGACCTCCGGTCCCTTAAGATCTAATCCCGATAAAACCTCGCTCTCACAAACTCTGTCTCACAGATTCTTCAGGCGATTGAGATCGGCCATGGTGGCTTTCCGGTCGACGATGGTGCGTCCGTACTTGTCTTCCATCCTGAACCGACCGTTCTCGATCTTCTCCTTCATTCCATTGCGGTGCGTGACCTGGATTCTGTTGCGTGTGGCCTCGACCTTGTCGCCGGTTATAGCATTGACGTGACTATCGACATCGGCGGTGCTTGCCGCGCTGGCGCTGCTGTTGCCATTGTCGCTGTTGCCATCATTATTGCCGTTGTTTCCGCCGCTATTGCCGTTGCCGTTCCCGCTGTTGCCGCCGCTGTTGCCGTTCCCGCCGCTGTTGCCGCCGCCGTTCCCGTTTCCACCGCCGCCATTACCACCGCCACCGCCGCCTTTGCCGGCATAGGCCTTGGTCACGACGAGACCATCAATGGAGAGACTGAAAGGCGTGACGACAAGCGCCAACGCTGCCAGTGCTGGCAAGACTAGCCTGCAGCCCCCGCGCGACGCGCGCATTCCGCTCTCCCCATGCCAACCCTTCAGCCCGTCGGCCGAACTACCCCACCGGCAATGTCGCAGCATAAGCATCCCCAATCGGCAAGGCATAAGGAAGTGGCCCACGACCCTTGTCTTGTCCACTCGGACCTATTGCAATTCTTTCATAGGACCTAAGTCTTATTTCAACCACTGGGTGCGGCCGAACATTGCCGCCGCAGAGGTGCATTTTCCAAAGCCTACCAATTCCGAGCAGCGGGCTCCGAAGCGGTTCACTGTTTCACGGAAACGGCAAACCACCGCGCCTCCTTGTTTTGAAGCAGCTCCGGACGGAAGGCCACGGCGAAGCGCCGGGCCTGACCGCTTCGCGCATTTCCAGGAATCGCCTTGGTTCGGAAGATGGATTCAGGCCGGCAACGGCATCGGCCGCCGCGCCGCAACCGCCGTGCCGAAAGCGGCGGCAATGACGGCGGCGACGCCTGCGCATTGCAAAAGGTCGAGCTTCTCATGCAGGAATAGAAAGCCCGTGAGCGCGCCGCCCGCCGGCTCCAGGCAGACCAGCATGCCGTAAACTTTGGCCGGCATGCGGACCAGCACCAGCATTTCCAGATAGAAGGGCAGCGCGCTGGAGAACAGGCCGACCACGGCGGCGCCTGCCATGATGTGCGGATCGGTGAGATAGGCCTGAGCAGCGTTGAAGCCGAAGGGCAGCGCCAGCACGGCGGCGATCGCCATGCCGTAGGCGGAGGTGCGCACGCCGAGTTCGGCGCCGGCCTTCTGCGCGAAGATGATGTAGAGCCCCCAGCAGGCGCCGGCCGCCAGCGCCAGCGCCACGCCTGTCGGATCGAGCCCGCGGCTGATACCGGCAAAGGGCGACAAAAGCACGATGCCGACGACGGCCAGCGCCACCCAGACAAGGTCGAGCAGGCGCCTTGAGCCGAGCGTGGCGACGAACAGCGGCCCGGTGAATTCGAGCGCCACGCAGACGCCGAGCGGAATGCGCTGGAGCGCGGCATAGAACAACATGTTCATGGCGCAGACGGTGATGCCGTAGGCGGCGAGCCAGGGCAGGTTTTTGCGCGAGGGCAGCACTTTCCAGGGCCTCAGCACCGCCGCCAGCATCAGCGCGCCAATGGCGAGCCTCAGCATGGTCGTGCCTTCCGGGCCCAGAACCGGGAACAGCCCCTTGGCAAAGGCGGCGCCGACCTGCACGGAGAGCATTGCACCGAGCAGGCCAAGCACCGGCATGGCGCCGACAGGGGCCTGTTGGTTAGCCTCCTGTGCTGCGGTCAATCCTGGCTCCATCCCTGGTTTAGATATGGAGATAGGACGCGGGCGCCACGCTGTCGTGAGGCAGCGGGAGGCGGATCGATGGGGCAAGGGGAGCGAGGCTTGTCGCCTTCGCCGTCCCAGGGCGGAGCAAGGAGCGAAGCAACGCGCGCAGACTCGAGGATCTAGCCGTTACGCTAAAGCGTTGCAACGATTGTAGAATTCTCCACGGCCGAACTCGTGGCAAGGTCACGGAATGGATCCTCGGGTCAAGCCCGAGGATGACGAGCGTCAGGGCACACCCCCCTCCCCGATCCGCTGCGCGGATCGGCCTACCCCATCAACTCACCCCGCCATGGCGAGCGGCGCGGCGCTCTTGTTGGGGATCTGGATGTCGATCTCCAGCGTCGACATGGTGGCGCCGCGATCCATCGAGACCTGGAGGTAGTCCTGGTCGATCTGCACATGCCTGGCAATGACCGCCATGATCTCCTCGCGCAGGATGGAGACGAGATCCGGCTGGCCGCGGCTCTGGCGCTCATAGGCGAGCAGCAGCTGCAGCCGCTCGCGCGCTACCGGCGCGCTGGTGCGCCGCTTGAAGAGATCGAGGATGCTCATGCGGCCCTCCTTCCGAGAAGCCGGTCGAGGAAGCCCTTGCGTTCGAAGGGGACGACCACCGGCAGGTCCTCGCCTTCCAGGCGTCTTGCCGCTTCGAGATAAGCCTTTGCGGCACCATTGAGTGGTTCCGAGAGCGTGACAGGCGAGCCGAGGTTGGAGGCCCGCAGCACATCCTGGCTTTCCGGTATGATGCCGAGCAACGGCGTGGAGAGTATCTCCAGCACGTCGTCGATCGACAGCATCTCGCCGCGCGAGGCGCGCGCCGCGTCGTAGCGGGTGACCAGCACGTGTTTTTGCACCAGCTCGCCCTGCTCCGCCTTCATGGTGCGGGCGTCGAGCAGGCCGATGATGCGGTCGGAGTCGCGCACCGACGACACTTCCGGGTTGGTGACGATGACCGCCTCGTCGGCGAAGCGCATGGCGAGTTGGGCGCCGCGCTCGATGCCGGCAGGGCTGTCGCAGAACACGTAGTCGAACACCGAGCGCAGCCGGGCGATGACCTCGGCCACGCCCTCTTCGGTCAGCGCGTCCTTGTCGCGCGTCTGCGAGGCCGGCAGCAGATAGAGCGTCTCCAGCCGCTTGTCGCGGATCAGCGCCTGCGACAGCTTCGCCGAGCCCTGGATGACGTTGACGAGGTCGAACACCACGCGGCGCTCGGCGCCCATGATGAGGTCGAGGTTCCTCAGGCCGACGTCGAAATCGACCAGCGCCACCTTCTTGCCGGTCTTGGCCACGGCGGCGCCGAGCGCGGCCGTCGAGGTCGTCTTGCCGACGCCCCCCTTGCCCGATGTGACCACGACTACCTTGCCCATATATCCAGCCTCCATTGGCGGTTTTTATTCTCTGCCGTGCGCGGCACGGCGGACTCGTTAACAACTTTGGCACGCGAAACCGGTCCGAAGCTTGCGCCGCCGGACTAGCCGAGCGGCACCACGCACAGCGCATCGTTGTCGAGGAAGGCCTGCACCGCCTTGCCGCGCGAGACGCCTTCCATCTCCTCGGCCGTGGTGTACCAGCCATCGACGGCAAGCAGCTCGGCCTCGTTCTTGCGGCAGAAGATGCGCGCCGAAATATTGCCTTCCGAGCCGGCGATCGCGCGGCCGCGCAGCGTGCCATAGACATGGATCGAGCCGCCGGCGACGATTTCGGAACCGGACGCGACCGAGCCCAGCACGATCACGTCGCCATGCGGATGGAAGACCGACTGCCCGGAGCGGATCGGCGCCTTGATCATCAAAGTGCCGGCCGAAGGTACCGGAACAGCGCCCAGCCCGGGCTTTTCCGCTTCTGCCTGGGCCGGCTCGATCCTGACTGCTTCCAGCCTCGCCAGTTCGGGGTCGACCGGTTCATCGCCGGACATCTCGATAGGAGAAACTTCCGCCTGCTCCACCTCCGTGGCCGACTGGGTCGTCTGAATAGCCTGCACCCGCTCCCCGGCGGCGGTCATTTCGAGTTCTTCCGCTCGCGCCTTGCGGGCTGCCCGGCCGAGCAGTCCCTCGGCGGTCGCCTCCTTGGCGCCGGCGAGCAGAGGCGGCAGCTCGGGCCCGAGCTCCGCGCCTTCCAGTTCGATGGCGTAGACGCGGATGCCGCGCGAGCCGAGCACGCCGACAAGCGCGCCAATCTCCTCCGGCCCCGGCTGCAAAATGTTCAGATCCAGCACCACCGGACGCCCGTTGAAATAGCCCGGCGAGTTGGCGATCCAGTGATCCAATCCCTCCAGCCAGTCGGCGATCGGCGCCTCCGGCGTCAGCGTGAAAGCGACGAACGAACGGGCGCGAAAGCGGATCGATTTGTTGTGCAAAGGGGCGGCGAAGGTCACGTCCAAGCGAATCCTTACTCAATGGTTAAAGGGTGCCGGGGCAATGGTTAACAAAAGGTTAATTTTGGGGATTGGAGCCGTTAACAACTGACGCGGCTGAGTTCTGTGGCAGCGCGGTGACAGGGCTTGCCGATGCCGCTATCGTCTCATCCCAAGCTGGCGCAAAGCAAGGGAGATCATGTCATGAGGTTGGAGGTCGGCAGACCAGAGGATGCGGCCATTGCCTTTGCCGATGCCTGGAACAGACATGACATGGACGACTTCACGGCGCTGTTTTCCGAGGATGCCAATTTCGTCAATGTCGTGGGCATGTGGTGGAAAAGCCGCGCAGAGATCGAAGCGGCGCACCGCGCGACTCATGGGACTATGTTTCGCGACAGCCGGTTGGAGGGTGTCGTCTCGTCCGTAGTCGAGTTGTCTCCTGGCCTTGCATCGGTGCACTATAGATGGACCCTGACCGGCGCCTCTGCTCCGGATGGCTCGCCAGCCGGAACACGGGAAGGCATCCTGCTTCTGGTGGTGGGGAAGGAACAGGCCGGCTGGCAGATAAAGGTGGCCCAAAACACCGACATTGTGCCAGGGGCGATCGCTCCCCCTGCCAACGCGAGGAGATAGCGGCCAAGCTCGCAAGGCGTGTGAAGCGCCTAATATACGAAGCGATGCGCGCGGACCATCCTCTTGCCCGAGACTTTCCACTCTCTTCAGGAAGGAGACGGGCATGGGCATCGATCGGCAAGACAGCAAGCGAGCAGGCAAGACAGGGGCCGCCATGGTAGCGCTGATGCTGCTTGCAGGATGTATGACGCACCAGCCAACTGGCACGGACGCATACCGGACGAGCAGCATAGACCAATGGCTGACGACCGACGATGCCGACAAGGCGGTCAGCGCGATGAGCGCCAAGGGCATGATGCCGGCGACCATCAACTGCCGGTTCGCCGACACCACGCCTGGCAAGGTGGCCTACCGCTCGAAATTCACCTGGAAACGGGCGCCTGCAAACACACGCTACCATTGGGAAGTCGGCGACCCGGCCTATCTCGCCAGCAAGGATGTCGCATCCAGCAGGGTTGGGCTGCGCCGGACGTTCGCGAAGACGGTGCGGGACCCGGCCACGGGGCAGAAGGTGGGGTGCTCGATCTGGGTGAGCTAGGTCTGCTGCGGGATCGGCCGTGGCTACGATGGCTGGAAGCGTCGCGGCAGAGTACGTCGTCGCAGACGCGATGATTGAGCTGCTCCAGCCAGTCGGCAATCGGCGCCAGCGTGCAAGCGACGAAAGAACGCGCAAGGATGCAAGTGGATTTGTCGTGCAAGGGGCGTCGAATGCCAGGCGCATGGACCCGACTATGATTTCCCGGCCTTGAGCGCCTTTGCCTCTCTCACAAGAGATGGCCAGTTCAGGCCGACAAGATAAATGAGTTCGAGCGCCTGAGCTTCGGTGATGCCGGTCTGCCGCACTAGCCGCTTGACGATATCGTCAAGCGTCGGCTGGCCTTTGTCGCGCGCCATTGCATTCCCCTTTCGTCCCCAACGGCTCTCGCTTCTCGATAGTTCCGCTAGCCAGGCAGGAAATGTGGGCGCACAGTGGACTCTCGCTGATGCGGCGAGGACAGTCCGGCTTGACCTCTTGCTAAACGGGTCGGGCTGTCCAGCAGCTTCGCTTCGGACGGTCCAGAAGCTTCGCTTCGGACGGTCCAGAAGCTTCGCTGTCGCTTCGTATGGATATGGACCCGCGTTCGCGCGTCTAAAATATTTTTTGTTTCGCGCGGCCCGAGCGACCCGATTGAGGTCGCCTTTCGACAGGTCCGTAAGAACAATGCTTGCTATGTTGGGGGCGCCGGCCTAAGCCCAGCAATGGCTAATGAAAAATTCGACCAGCCAGTGACGGTTGTCGCCGAGTTGACTGGCGGCGGGCACGAGACAATCGGCGACGCGGCCGCGTGCCTGGACTTCCTGCTCAGAAGATGGCGCGGCAAACGCAGCGAAAAGCATCGTGCGGCCGTTCAGGCCTGCGCGGATACCAATAGTGGGCGCCGCCCGGCCTCATTCGCGCGAAAGGCGTTCATAGTCGCCGCCCGCGAGGCCGCTATTCTGGTGACCTCCTAAGGCTCCTCACGTGACCTGAAATTCCTGTTTTCAATATCGATGATGTCGCCGCAATTTTCGCACTCCATCTGGGTGTGAGTGCGAATCCAGCCTACGCGTGTTTTGGCCTGGTGGTGGCACCGAGGGCATTCGACATCGATTTCGAAGTGGTCGGACTCTCGCTTTGTCATCGCAGTCCCCAAGGCTGGCCTGACGCGGCATCATCCGTTGTCAGTATTCCGCTCCCGCTCGTTTTCCTGCTCCACTACCTTGCCTTTCGCCTCTTTGGCCGCGAGCTTCGCCTCCTTCTTTGCCGCTTTCGCCTGATCGCGCTTACTGCGCTCGTATCGATAGTTGGGCTTCATCGCCATGGCATTTCTCCCGCTGGATCATTGTACGGCCTGGATTTGGGTATGCCTGGGGTCGCAACCGGTCATAGGATAGAAGGCCCAAACGGACGGTGGCGGAATATCAAATCAGGCGATTGCGTTCCGCGATCTCGCGTGCCCGCCTGACTGTCCCGACGGTGTCCGCGAGTTTGCGCCGCGCTGCCTCGTCCTTCCTGATCGTCAGCCGCACTGGCATGATGTCTGAGCGCCTCACGACCGGCTTGATAGCGACCGGCGGTGCCTCGGGGGTTTTCATCGAACGCATCGGCGTTATCCTTTCACGTAAGACGACAGCCAGGGGGACTGCCAGCCGCCGCATCGTGCCTGCATGCTCGTTCTTTCGATATCGGCTCCCCGCCTATCGGAAACCGGTGGAGGTCAAGGTGTAGGAGTTCCGCCGCTCGCGCGCATAAGCCTTGCTTGCGGCGTCTTGGATGGAACTGCGCAACGCGTCGAATGCCGAAAGGTACGCGTTCTCGGCAGTTTCCCTGCCGCCAGGATGGTCGCCAAATGTGCCTAATGCCTCTACTTCGACGAAAAACCGGACCTGGAACATACCGTCATGCCCAATGAAGCATACGGCGTTCCGCGTCTCGTCGAAACTTCGGCTGGGATTTGGAAAGGCAAGCGTCATGTTTGATCTGCCCGCGTTTCGGTATGTTCAAGTGCCAACCGGGCCCCATTCCATTCCTTTCGGCCCTCGGCATTGCGACGATTGAGATCCAACATCCTCCTCGTCGCATGCGCATGGGTAAGACCGACCATCGGAACGCCGTCGACATAGGCGGGAATTCCCGTGAAGACGTGATAGACGGTCCAGGAATGATCAAATTCGACGCGGCGACCATATTGAAGGTCGCTGAAGTCATGGCCCAAGATGCCGCCGTTATGTCGCGAGCCGCCGAATACGGCATTTTGAACCCGCTCGGTTTCGTCGTTGGGGATGGTTCTGTTCATACCCGTCTTTCCCCGCCTCCCTGCGCGGCAATGATCTCCGAATAGAGGGCTGCGCCATCGGCTTCGGAGATCGTGACGGCGTCCGGCCATTGCGGCATGTTCAGCGTCCTCGCCAAGAGCCGCGCGATCGCGATGGCGTTATCGAGGTCGGCCGCCAGCGCCGTCTCGCGGCCGATGACGGCACGCGCGTCATCGGCGACACGCGTGCGATAGAATTCGATCACGACCTTCATCGGGGTCCGCCGCGCCATCAGTCCTTGGCCTTCGCCTGGGCATTGATGACGGCGCATTCGATCTGGTTGCCAAACAGACTTTCCTGCTTCGGCTTCCTGGCCTCGCGGTTGGAACGCTTATGTGCCCTGGCCATGTCCGAACGTCCTTTCGATGAGGGCAATGCCATTGTCCGATGCCGGCGTCTCGACGCGCTCCAAACTGTCCTCGGTCACCACGCGCTCATGCGGTTCGCCGTCGCTGCGGATGCGGTATTGTGGGGAGCTTCCCTTTGGCGGCAGTGTGCCGGTGACACGATAGATTTCGTCAGTCTTCGGACCGGCGCCAACACCGCCCTTCAGCCGGACCGCTTGTCCGATGTCAAAAAGACGAGGGGGAGCCCCGTGCTGGATGGGGCGTGCGTTGCGTTGCAAGAGGGTTGTCATGGTTGTCTCCCGTCCTCGACGAGCGCGACCTCGAGCCTGGCCGGTTCGATCGGTACCATTTGCCGCGTGGACTCTTTTGCGGAGATCGCCGGCAGGTGAACGAAGGCGGCCACGCGGCGCCATGCGCTGCGCGAAGCCCCTTCGAGGGATTCCTCGTCGAGATCGACGCGGTAGTCGCCGGGCGGCTGCGGCGCATCGAAGCCCGGCAGCATAAACGCCGCATTGAAGCGAACGACGGTCGGCGTGGTGCGAGTGGTCACTTGCGGCTTCCTGCGGAAACGCGCGCATGCGCCTTCCGCTTCAATTCCAGCCGAACCGCCGAAACGATGTCCGACGCTGCCAGTACATCCGTGGTCAACGCCGGCATCATTTCAGGGTTCAAACGAAGCGAGTTGCCGCGCCGGGAGCGGCGCAGTGCATTCGCTATCGAAAATTCGGAGGCGGATGGCGAGGCTTCACTATGACGAAAGCCACCTCGACCAAATCAACGAATTTTATGTATGCACCCCAATTACGCTGCGAACAAGATGGCGGACGCGCTTTATTTTTCCTGGTTAAATAAAAAAGCGTCGCTTGGACACTGAAAAACAAACAGAAATTCTTCTCATCCGCGCTGATATTTTCCGAGTCTCGTAATTATTCCGCCCGATATTTTTACGGAATCCAGCTGTTGATTTCGGCATTCCTATCTATCGCCCTTCAGGCCGTCTATAAAGACAGGCATCCTCGCCTTTGCCGACACAGGAAGAAGCACCCTTGAAATCCGCTCTCCCAAACAATCGCGTCATCCGGCGCGCCGCTCCCGGCACCCGCCACCACCTCGATACTCGGGGTCCTCTCCATGCCTGAACCGACGCCTCACGCCTTCGGCAAATTTGACGCCAAGGCGCCGGCCGCCGTGACGGAGCCAGCCAGACCGAAGCGCCTGGAGAATGCAGCGGCGCGCGGGCTGGCGGCGCTCTCTTCACACGGATCGCTCGCCTTGAAGCTGTATGTGATGCTTTGGATCGTCGCCTTGGCGGTGTCGGTATTTGTCATAGTGAAGGCCTGACAAGGTCGGCCCGTCGCCTGACGCACAAACGAAAAGGAATGTGAGCATGGCAAACCGTTACGCGCTTCGAATGGACCGGCCAAACAGCTGGACCGTCTTCGACATCTTCACCGGCCAACCTGCCGAGGTCGAGCAGAAGATCATGGTCGGCATCAGGACACGCCGCGCCGAAAAGCTGGTTGTCGAACTGAACATCCAAGACGTCAAACGACGGGAAGACGCTCACAGGACATCCTGATCCCGCCAAGGCGGGTGACTCACATGCTTTGCTGCATCTATAGGGTAAGGATTCCTGGATGGAGCCAGCCAGCGTGAGCGACGACAAAGCCCTCATCACCTCCCTTCGCATTGCCTGTGCTACCTCGACCATCTGGAACGCCGCCGAGCTCGCGTCGCGCGATCCCGGCTTCGATGCCCGCAATTTCGGCGCCTCGGCGCTGGTGCGGCCGCGCGATGTCGAGGGTGTTGCGGCACTGGTCAAGTTCTGCACGGAGCATGGCATCAGCCTTGTTGCCCAAGGCGGGCGCACGGGGCTGGCGGGCGGGGCGGCGACCTGCTCCGGCCAGGTGATCTGCGATCTCGGCGGGCTGAACCGGATCGAGGAGATCGACCCGTTCGCGCGCGTGGCGATCATGCAGGCGGGCGTGACGCTCGGCGCGCTGCGGGAGGCGGCGGCCCGGCATGGGCTGGACCCGGGCATCGACCTTGCCGCGCGCGGCAGCGCCACGATCGGCGGCATGGTTTCCACCAATGCCGGCGGCATCATGGCGTTTCGCAACGGCACGATGCGCCACCGCGTGCTCGGCCTGGAAGCCGTGCTGCCGGACGGGCGGGTGTTTTGCGATCTCACCCGGGTGCTCAAGACCAGCGCCGGCTATGATTTGAAACATCTCTTCATCGGCGCGGAGGGCACGCTGGGCATCGTCACCCGCGTGGCGGTGCGGCTCGATCCGGTTGCCGGCGCCAGCGCCACCGCGCTTGTCGGCGTGCCGGACGCCGCCAGCGCGCAGCGCATCGTGCGGCATTTTCTGGGCTCGACCAGCGCCCGGCTCACCGGCGCCGAGATCCTGTGGCGCAATTTCGCTTCGCTCATGCAGCGGGCGCTGAACTATGCGCCAGGCAGCCTGCCCCTCGACGCGCCCTGCCTTCTGGTGCTGGGGCTCGGCGCCGACAGCATCGAGGCGGCTCGACAAGTGCTGGAGGACGGGCTGGCGGCGGTCTGGGAAGAGGCCGGCATCATCGACGGGCTGGTGGCGAGCTCCGAGGCGCAAGCCGCCGCGATGTGGCGGCTGCGCGAGGAGACCGAGCAAATTGAGCGCGCGCATCCCATGGCGCCCTCCTTCGACGTGTCCGTGCCGGGCGGCGGGCTGGATCAATATGTGGCGCGCATCGCGGCGGGGCTGAAGACGCTCGACGCCTCTTATGCACCATACGTCTACGGCCATCTCGCCGACGGCAATCTGCACATCTCGATCAATTGCGACGGGCCGGTCTCGCATGAGCGGCACGCGGCGATCGAGGACGTGCTTTACGAGGGTCTGCGCGAGGCCGGCGGCTCATTCTCGGCCGAGCACGGGGTCGGGCTGGAGAAGCGCGACGCCTATGAGCGGCACGCGGACCCGGTGAAGCGGGATTTGGCAAAGGCGATCAAAGAGATGATCGATCCGGGTAATGTGATGAATCCGGGAAAGGTCGTAGGGTGAGGTTGGCGGCCCTAGCCTTTCGGAGTGCGACTCTTCCCCTACTCGCACTGGCGGCGCGGACCGCCGTCGAAGGGCTGGTAGGAGTTGTCCTGCGGGTCGTAGGAGCGGTAGCGGCTGAAGCAGTAGTCGACGTGGTCGCCCGATACCGGGCGACCCGATGCCTGTTCCCGGGCGGCCTCTGCCTCGGGCGAAATCTCTTCCGGCGGGCCGCCATAGGTGGTGGCGTAGCCGTCGGCCGACGGGGCGTAGCCTTCCATCTCGGCCTGGTCGTCGCTCATCTGATCGTCGCTCGTCCGGTCGTCAGGCATGGCGTTCTGGCGATCGCTCGCTGCTGTCTGGTCATTCTGGCCTGCGCCCGTCGAGGCGGTGCGGCCGTCGCCGGGATCGTAATAGGGTGAGACGCAGGGGCGCAGCTCGCCGCTGTAGGAGCGGTAGCTGTTTTCCGCCGGGCGGTAGCTGCGATAGCGGGTGGCGCACCATTGCAAGTGGGCGACGGGCAATTGCTGCTGCTGCGCCTGCTGATCGACTGTCGCCGGCTGTTTGGCCACGCCGGCGTCGGGCGCTGGCTGGCCCGGGCCAGAGACGTCGGGCAATGGCTGCAGTGGCGGCGCCGCAGGAGGCGCCGTGGCCCCGCCAAGCGCCGCCGTCTGCGTTCCGCTATCCGTCTTGGCCGGCTCGCCAGTCTTGGCGGGCGCAGCCACTACCTGTCGGGCGGGAATGCGTTGAAGGTTCTGTTCCTGCCGATCGACCGGCTGGGCATCCTTCGTCCAGAGCTCGGAAACGCCGATCGCAGGCGTTGCCTGCCGCACCGGCTTGGCGGCGAGCAGCCAGGTGGCGAAGGCAAGCCCGCTGGCAAACACGGCCAGGGTCAACACGAAGCCGCCGGCAATTCCCAACAAAGCCTTCACGCGACGCTCCTTCAGCTCCCTCTCATAGAATGCAGGGCGCGGGATGGAGTTCCTTGTGCTGCGCAATGGGGGCCAAAGTCGGGCGGGCACGCGCAGTCGCCGAACGCCGGCAACGCAGATCGTGGCGGTCTAGACAATCACTTCCTTGTACTCCCGCACCTTGCCGTCCTGGCCGCTGATCCGCCAGGTATCGCCTTCGCGGCCCTCGATATGGCTCGCCGCCAGCGCCACCTTGCCGCCGCCATCCGGCAGGTCGATGACATAAGTCGGGTTGCAGATGCCAGAGAGGCGCCGGCGCAGTTCGGCGACCAGCGCCTGGCCTTGGGCAATCGTGGTGCGGCGGTGCGCCATGCCGCGCGCGAGGTCGCCGTGGTGCAGATAATAGGGTTTTACGCCCAGCCGGTACATCAGCTCGCGGCAGAGCTCCTCCAGCACCTCGACCTTGTCGTTGACGCCTTTCAGCAGGACGCTCTGGTTGAGCAGCACGAAGCCCGCCTGCCGCATCGTGCGGCAGGCCGCCTCGGCTTCGGCGGTGAGCTCGCGCGGATGGTTGAAGTGGGTCACAACAGTCACCATCAGCCGGCCATGCAGCGCCTCGACCAGGCCGAGTGTGATGCGCGACGGCAGCGCCACCGGCACGCGGGTGTGGATGCGCAGAAGCCTGAGATGCGGGATCGCCTCCAGGCGGGCGCGGATTTCGGCCAGCGCCTTGTCGCGCAGCGACAGCGGATCGCCGCCGGTCAGGATCACCTCGCGGATTTCGTTGTGTCCGGCGATATAGGCCAGCGCCGGCTCCAGCGCCTCGCGCGTATAGCCGCGGCCGATCGAGGTCAGCGACTCTTTCCTGAAGCAGAAGCGGCAATAGACCGCGCATTGATAGGTGGGGAACAGAAGCACGCGGTCGGCATGGCGGTGCGTCAGCCTGGACACCGGGCTGAAGGCATGGTCGCCGATCGGATCGTCGAGCTCGCCCTCGGCGGCGACCAGTTCGTCGGGCGACGGGATCACTTGGGCGCGGATCGGGTCGTCAGGGTCGTTCCAGTCGATCAGATCGAGATAGGGTTTGGGCACGCGCACCTTGTGCGCGGTCGCGGCTTCCTGCGCGGCGGCGCGCTCGGATGGCGAGAGCGGCAGGGACGCGAGGTCGCGGACATGGCGCACACCGGCGCGGACGTCGTCTTGCCAGGCGGCGCCATTTTTTCGGGCGGAATTAGGATCGCCCGCGGCGGCCGGTTCTCTGAGGTCTGAGGTCATTGGGATCTCGGGTGGCAATTCGCGCGGGATATCGGCCCGATCGACGGCGGGGTCAATGGCGAGCGACGTCGCGGCTCCAGCAGCACCATAGGTATTTGAGCGAAATAGCTTTAGTCTGCGCTCTCAGGGGCTTCGGGGCGACACAGATGAATTTCAGCGCAGGTCATGGCTACCTCCTCATCGGCGGTCTCATCCTGGTCGGCGCGGGACTGCTGATCCTCTCGCTGATCGTCAATCTGCGCGTAGCCCTCAGCGTGCGCGACGACGTGCGCCACCGCGAAAAACTGCTGGAATACTACCGCAACGTCTTCTCGCAGCTGGGGGTGATCCTGATCGGCATCGGCGTCTCGCTGTTCATCTTCTTCTTCCAGCAGAACTACCAGGACCAGCGCAAACGCGAGACCGAGCTGCAGCAGGTGCTCGCCAAGCTCGCCGCGCGCATCGCCCGCGGCGCGCCGGTCATGCAGTCGCTCGATGAGTTCGACGAGCTGCTGGATGAGGGTGGCCCGTATCTCAGCCCCGATCTCGGCGGCAACAACACCGCCGTCAGCCTACAGGGGACAGAGCTCGGCAAACAGGCGGCCAAGATCCTCCTGGTCGAGCGCGACGTCGATCTTGGCGACTTCGAAATACTGAACCTGTCGCGCGATTTCGAATCCTCCTTCGTCGTCAATGAGCTTGATCCCAGGCTGTGGTTCGACATCGTGCGCGACGAGAGCGAGATCAAATACGCCACCACACAGCTTGCGCTCGACTACAAGGACCTGCAGCAGACGATCGGCGGCGAGCCGGCGCAGACAGGGGTCGCCGATCCCGAAAAGGAACGCAGGATCAAACAGGAGGTGCTCGACATCTTCTACGATGCCGACTTGCTGCGCCAGCGCGCCAGAAGGCATCTGGCCCGGGCCTGCTGGCTTTTCAGCCAGGGGCGCGGCTTCGTCAAAGCTGTCCCGGTCGATGAGATCGAGGCCGATGCCAAATCGCACCAGCAATGGCTCGACCGGTCGAAGCCGGTGCTGACGCAGTCGAAATCAGGCAGCGGCGACTGTTTCGCGCTGCTCCAGTACGGGCGGGCGTCCTGACCGCCCGACCGCTTTCAATCGGGGATACGCCGCAGCGTGCCCATGTGATTGTCGTCGAGGAAATCGATGGTCATCGCCGACGCTTTGCCGTCGGGGCCGACGGCAAAGCTGACGCCGGCGGGCCTGTCGGGTGTCTCCGCGTCAGGGAAGGTCATGAAGCGGTCGCCGTCGAAATGCGCCAGCGAATAGGATCGCGCCCCTGACGGTCCGAGCTTGAGCACAAGGCCCTCGCCGGCGCCCGACACCACGGCATCGCCGATGAAGTCGTTGGCATAGCGGCCGGCATAGGCGCCGGCGCGCCGGGACGGGGTCGGCCTGGACGGCGGGCTAGCATAGGCGGCCTTGGCCGCCTCGATCATCGGGCCGAACAGCCCGACATAGATGCCGTTCCACGCCGCGATCCAATCTTTCTCGACTTTACCGTCGAAGACGAGATCGGCGAAGCTGTCGGACAGCCCCTCCGGCACTCCTGTCGGAAAGGCGTTGGCGAGGATGACGATACCGAGCTTCTCCTTTGGAAAGATCGTCACCAGGGTGCGGGCGCCGACGCTGAAGGCGCCGGCATGGCTCCAGCTCAGGCCGTGCCGGCCGAATTCGATGTTCCAGCCAAGGCCGTAGAAGGATTCGCCGCCGGAGACCGGGTTCTTGCCGCGCGTCATCAAGGGCACGTGGGTCTGGTCCAGCGCATCGGCGGCAATCAGGGTCTTGCCGGCATAGGAGCCGTCGCCGAGCAGGAGGCGTACCCATTGCGCGAGATCGCGCGCGGTTGAGCTGACGCCGCCGGCAGGCGCTTGGGCGTCCGGATCGCGCCTGATCTTGGCAGCCCAGGCGCCGTCGACCCTGACGTGGAGCGCGGCGCGATCGGCGCGCCTCATGAAGTCGGCGTGACGGGAGCTGGTCGAGGCCATGCCGAGCGGACGGTAGAGTTTCTCCTCGGCGATTTCTTCCCACGGCTTGCCTGTCGGTTTGGCGGCCGCGACGGCGCCTTCGGTCAGTCCAAAATTGGAATAGGAGTAGCCGGCGCGAAAGCTCGACGATGGCGGCACGAAGCGCAGGCGGTGGAGGATCGTGTCGCGATCATAGCCTATGTCCTCGAGATCGTCTCCAGCGGTGCCTGGAAGCCCGCTGCGATGCGAAAACAGGTCGCGGATGGTGAGCTCACTGGTTGGATAGGGATCGGCAAGCCGGAAGGCCGAATCGAGGTCGACGACCTTGGAATCCCAGGATACCGCTCCGTCGCTGACCAGCGCGGCTACGACCGTGGCCGAGACCGGCTTGGAGAGCGAAGCGATCTGGAACACCGTGTCGGCATCGACGGCCTCCGGCTTTCCGGCTTCGCGATGACCGAACCCCTCGAGAAAGACCACCTCGTCGTCGTGCACGACGGCGATGGTGAGGCCGGGAACATCACCATTGGCGACGGCGCCTTGCGCCAGCACTTCGAGCCTGGATAGCGCGGCAGTGATCCGCTCGGGCGTGATGGGGTCAGCCGCCGCCGCATGGGGCCAAAGTGCGAGCCCCGCGACGACGGCCCAAATCCTGAAACGCCAGAGATTCCGATCAAGCCGCATGCGCGCCCTCCCCTCCCTGCATTTACCAGGCCATAGTACAGGGTGGTGGGCACGCGGCCAATCCTTGCACAACTATCCTCCGCAGCAGCTTTGGAGGATGGGCAGGAGGGGAAACACTGGCGAAATGCGCCCGCCCCTGTCGATCTGCCTCACCGCTCGAACTTCCTGATCGCCTCAGCCTTCACCGGGGTGAAGAAATTCACCAGATTGCCGTCGGGATCGCGAAACAGAAGCGAGCGGTTGCCCCATGGCATGGTGGTGGGCGCCTGCACCAGCGCGCCATCGATGAAACCGCCCAGCCGACGGTAAGCGTCATCGACATCGGCGACGCGGAACTCGACGATGGCGCTGCGGTTCTCGGCGGGGCTAGCGACATGGTCGCCGCCGAAGAGTAGAAGCGTGCGCGTGCTGCCGATCGCCAGCGTGCCGGCCGCGGCGACGAGCTCGGCGAAATCCTCGGTGTAGAGCGTGAGCTTGATGCCCGTGACCGTCTCGTAGAAGGCGACAAGCCGCTTGACGTCGGTGGTGATGATGCGGGTCGAAACGAAATTCATTTGGTCTTCTCCGTGGACTGGCCGACGAAGAAATCTTCGCGGCTCGACGCGCCCGTTCAGGCACCCTGCCCCGACTTGTGGACCAGGCCTGCTGCCACCATAGTGGCAACAGGAGACATGCCTTGCGCCGCGCCGACAGACTGTTTCAGATCATCCAGATCCTGCGGCGCTCGAGCCGGCCGATCACCGCCGGCCAGATCGCCGAAGAGCTCGAAATCTCGCGCCGCTCGGTCTATCGCGACATCGCCGACCTCATCGGACAGCGCGTGCCGATCCAGGGCGAGGCCGGCCTCGGTTATGTGCTCGACCGCGACTACGACATGCCGCCGCTGATGCTGACGCCGGACGAGCTGGAGGCGGCGGTGCTCGGCGCGCAATGGGTGGCCGACAAGGGCGATGCGGTGCTGGCGGGCGCGGCGCGCGACCTGATCGCCAAGATCACCACCGTCGTACCCGAGCGGCTGCGCCCCTTCGTCAGCCAGCCCAGCGTCGGCGCGCCGCTCAGCCGCGCGAGCCTGCCCGACGGGCTGGATATCGCGCGGGCGCGGGCCTCGATCCGCAACGGCCACAAGATCCGTATCTTCTACCGCAACGAACAGGGCGACGAGAGTGAGCGCGTCGTCTGGCCGACGATGATCGGCTATGCCGAAACGGTGCGGCTGCTCGCCGCCTGGTGCGAGCTGCGCCAGGATTTCCGTCATTTCCGCACCGACCGGATATCCGCCGCGACTTTTCTCGACGAGCGCATCGGCTGCCGGCCGGCTGAGCTGCGCGGCCGCTGGAAACGGCACATGGAAGCGCAGGGAATTCAACTGCCGCAAAGCTAGCTGGCCACTAACTTGCTGGTTGGAAACGCTTTGAGCGGCGAAAGCTTGCGTTCCTTCGCGCAACCGTCGTCGCCTCACTCTCGACTTTCGCCGCAATCGACCCGCGTCCTCTTTTCATGCAATCTCCTTCAGCGGCGACGGCACGGGGAGATATGCGCCGCCGAGGGAGGATTGCCATGACCAAGACGCCAGCGCGGCCGCGCTATGAGGATGCCGTTGCGCAATTCCGCATCGAGGACGAGATCGCGCGCCTTCACGGCGACCCGGCCACCGGCATCAACGCCTATGTCGAATGCTGCGGCCGCTATACCGGCGAGAACCGGCTGGCGCTCCGCGCGATCTCGGCTGGCGGCGAATTGCGCGAATATTCCTTCGACGACCTCGCCGACATGTCCGGCCGCGTCGGCACAATGCTGAAGGAGCTTGGCGTACGGCCCGGCGGTGTCGTGGCGGGCATGCTGCCGCGCATTCCCGAACTGGTGGCGCTGATCCTCGGCACGTGGCGTGTTGGCGCCGTCTACCAGCCGCTGTTCACTGCCTTCGGTCCGAAGGCGGTCGAGCATCGCCTGAGCTACAGCAAGGCCAGGCTGGTGGTGACCAACCCCGCCAACCGCGCCAAGCTCGACGAGGTGGAGAACCGTCCGTGCATCGCCACCATCCTTGGCCGCGGCGACATGCTGCCCGCCGGCGACATCGATTTCCGCGCGGCGCTCGTGACCGCCTCCCCGGACTGCGAGCCCGTGATGCGCAAGGGCCCGGACCTGTTTATGATGATGTCGACCTCCGGCACCACCGGGCATCCGAAGGGCGTGCCGGTGCCGCTCAGCGCGCTGCTCGCCTTCGGCGCCTATATGCGCGACGCGATCGGGCTCACGCCCGACGACATCTTCTGGAACATCGCCGATCCCGGCTGGGCCTATGGGCTCTACTACGCCATCACGGGGCCGTTGCAGCTCGGCATCGCCACCACCTTCTATGAAGGCGCCTTCAACGCCCAATCGACCTACGACATCATCGAGCGCCTGGGCGTCACCAGCCTCGCCGGCTCGCCGACGGCCTATCGCCTGCTGATGGCGGAAGGGCCCGAGGCCGCGGCGCGCGTCAAAGGCAGGCTGCGCGTGGTGAGCAGCGCCGGCGAACCGCTCAACCCGGAAGTGATCCGCTGGTTCGACGCCAACCTCGCCGCGCCGATCCACGACCATTACGGCCAGACCGAGAACGGCATGATGGTCAACAACCATCATGGGCTGGCGCATATCGTGCGCACAGGCTCGGCCGGCTTCGCCATGCCGGGATACCGCATGGTGGTGCTGGATGACGAAGGCAACGAGCTCGGCCCCAACCAGCCGGGCGTGCTCGCGGTCGATATCGCCAGATCGCCGCTGCGCTGGTTCGGCGGCTACCACGAGGCCGAGACGCCGGCGATCGTGGGCGGCTATTACCGCACCGGCGACACGGTGGAATATGAGCCGGACGGCTCGGTCTCCTTCATCGGCCGGGCCGATGACGTCATCACCTCGTCCGGCTACCGCATCGGGCCGTTCGATGTCGAAAGCGCGCTGATCGAGCATCCGGCGGTCAATGAGGCGGCGGTGGTCGGCGTGCCCGATCCGCAGCGCACCGAGGTCGTCAAGGCCTTCGTGGTGCTGGCGCCCGCCTTCAAGGGCAGCGAGGCGCTGGCCGAGGAACTCGCCCAGCATGTGAAGAAGCGGCTGTCGGCGCATTCCTATCCGCGCGAGGTCGAGTTCGTCAGCGAACTGCCGAAGACGCCAAGCGGCAAGATCCAGCGGTTCCTGCTGCGGAAGGCCGAGGTGGAGAAGCGCAAAGCGGAATAAAGATTTGCCGCTGCCTTGATTTCCGCCACGCAAAAGCCGCCAAGTCGGGCGATGGCTCGCAAGGGTTACCTTGGGGTGCAGCATGCGGTTGGTTTTAACGCTTCTCTTTGCACTGGCGGGCAGCACGGCGCTCGCCGCCTCGCCGGAAGACGATTACGTCGCGGCGCGCGACAAGGCGATTGCCGACATCACCGCGCAGGAAAGCGCGAACAGCGCAATCGAAACCCTCGATGCCCAGAACGAGAAGGCGCTGGCCGACCTGCAGCAGCGTCTCGCCGCCATTCTCGGCCCGCTTGCGGTCAAGGGCTTTCCAACGACGGGCACCATGAACATCGAAAGCCTCAACGCTTCCGACATCGGCTATGGCATGCTGGACGGGCTGCGATATGCCCAGAGCGACGACGGTCCGAGCATCGTCGTCTCGACGCGCGGGCTGACCGAGCGCTGGCTCAAATCCAAATCGGCCGAAACGGAAGCAGATTTCAAGCTGCCCGCCGATATCGGCGCGGCGCTGAAGCTCGACAGTTTCTACACCCAGGCCATCGGCAGCGACGCGGCATTCTCCGGCACGCTCGATTTTTCGCTGAAGAAGCCCGACGGCGCCGATGCGGCGGTCGCCCGGCTCGGTGGCTGGACCCAGGATGTCGGACCGATCTACGACCAGCACGTCGTCGTGGCGGTCGTGAAGGGCGATCGCGTGCTGATTGCCGAAGCGCCCGCCTCGCCCGCCGTGCCGAAGATCGCGGCGTGCGGTTCGCTGTGGGCAGCCGCCGACGCCGCCGCGCAGAAAACCCAGCAGAGCGATGATGGCGCGGACCAGGACGACTCGACCGCCACCGATGCCGCCAACGCCGCCTGGGAAAAGGGCGACGCCGACTACCGCGCCTGCATGGCCCAGCGCCTGCCTGGTGACCCGTCCTTCCCGGCGCTGCTCAAGCAGGCGCAGGATCTTGCCGACGGCATGGCGGGGCAATAGCCGGCAGAGCGATCTCCGGAATTACGCAGCGATTTCTCAGCTTCCGTTTGCCCGCATGTTGCGCCGAGCAACACGCCGGGCGGTGGCGCGCCCCGCTTCCGCGATGATCCCATTGGCCTGAGGCGGGGCATCCTTGCGCGACCTTGCGTCGGTCACCCTATGCAGCCGCTCGTAAGGCAGCAATTCCCGGATGCGGGCATTGAGCGCTTCGACTTCGGCGTGCAGATCCTCGCATTCCTGCTTCTGGATATCGAGCTGGATCTGCTCGGACGCCTGCTGCAGCGAAAGCTGTGAGAGATTGGTGCTGACCGCGGACAGGTTCTTCTTGTCGGTTTCGCTCTCGTCCTTGAGAACGGCGAGCCTTTCCTCCGCAATCTGGCGTTCGGTGACGGCATCGTTCAACTGCGCCCTGAGCCTGGCGATCTCGGCCGTGGCTTCGTCGTTGTCGGCGGAGACGTGATCCAGGCGCGATTGCAGTTCCTGGATCTCAGCACGCAAACCGCGCATTTCCGCCTGACCGCGCGCCAGTTCGGCGGCACTGTCGCTTTCGGCGATCCGCGCCATCTCGGCGGTTTCGGCAAGCTTGGTTTGCGTTGCCTCCAGCGTTTTCTGTAGTCGGGTTTCCTCTTTTTCGTGGTTGCCGAGTTGAGCCATCAGCTCGGCGATGTGAGCGGTTTCGCCGGCGTGGGTTGCCGCGAATTCGTCGAACCTGTGCCGGGCCTCCGCCTCGCGCTTTTGCGCCTGCTCCAGATCGACCGAGAGGCCGACCTGCTTTTCGCGCAGCAGCTTGTTCTCGGCGCCGCGTCTGTCGAGCTCCACTGTTTTGGCCGCCAGAGCCTTGGCGATCTCGCCGAACTCCGTCTCGCGCCTGGTGCTCTCGTTGCCCATCTCCACCAGCTCCAGGCGCACGGCCGCAAGCGCTGAGCGCAGTTGCTCCCGGTCCTGAACGAGACTCGCCTCGCGCTGCTGCCACGCCTCGGCCGCGCCGTCGCGTTCGCGCTGCCTGCGGGCGGCGTCAAGCAGTTGTTCTGAAAGCGTTTTGTGTTCCGTGGTGAGGGCTAGGTTTGCCAGTTCCAGCTCGTTGGAGCGCAACACGTCGCGATGGAACACGTTGAGGACTTCGCGCGTCATATGGTGCGCGGTGGCAATCTCCGCCAGCTTCGCCTCGATCTCCTGCAGATGGCTCTGGCCATCCCGGAAAAGCCCGGCGACGGCCTCCAGCGCGGCCAGCCGCGTCTGGGTATGCGGTGTCAGCCGCGATGTCGCTGTGCCGGACGGCTCTTCGGCAGGCGGATTCTCGTCGCTTGCCACCAGTTCCTGGCCGGCAACGGCATCGTCCTCCGAGGGCTGCTGTTCATCATCTTTAAGAACGTCCTCGAATGCTTCCGCCAGATCCGATTGGAGTTCCTGAAATTCCTTATCGACGTCCTCGGCCCGCTTGATCAGAGACTTGAAATTCATCACGGCACATTCCTTACGATCGACGACACACCTTTTACGCTCGCCCCAAGCGTACTTAACGAATTGCTAATCTATCCCTTTACCTTCGGTTCGGGAAGCCTGGGCAAAGGAAACCAGAATTAAGGTTATCGCCGGTCCCAACCTTATGCGGTTCCGCCCTAGGTGATCCCTTCTTCCGCTCTTAACATATGTTAGTTTTCTCTCAGGGCAGGTGCTGAAAGCATGCTCAGCAAAAGGGAAAGACAGCGAGCTGCTTGTCATCATTCACATGAGCGATGCGAAGACTTTCAAAGCCACAAACGAGCACTAAAAACAGAGTCCCCCTGCCGACCCGATCGCAGAGCGTTCGATGGAGTCGGCTTTCCACATACCTCTCGCCGCCTCTTGTTGCCTTCCCCTCGCATCCCGATATTGTCCTGCCGAAGCCGGTCCCGCCCGGGCCGCGGCACAATTGAACAATCGTGGGATGAATCCCTGAAACGCCTCTGGCGCGTCAGGCAGAGTGGAGATTTGGGAAAGTCGAGATGACGGATCAGAATACGGAAACCAGGACATTCGAGGCGGACGTCTCGCGGCTGCTGCACATGATGGTGCATTCGGTCTATTCGGACCGTGACGTCTTCCTGCGCGAGCTGATCTCCAACGCGGCCGACGCCTGCGAGAAGCTGCGCTTCGAGGCGGTAAGCCGGCCCGAGCTTCTGGGCGACGATGCCAAGCCGCGCATCACCATCGCCGCCGACCCGGACAACAGAGACCTTGTCGTCGAGGACAATGGCATCGGCATGAGCCGCGACGAGATGGCGGAGGCGCTGGGCACCATCGCGCGCTCCGGCACGCGCGCCTTCCTGGAGCGCGTAGAGGCCGGCAAGGCGGCGGAAGACACGCAGCTCATCGGCCAGTTCGGCGTCGGCTTCTATTCCGCCTTCATGGTCGCCGACCGGGTCGACGTCATCAGCCGCCAGGCCGGCAGCGAGGAGGCCTTCCGCTGGTCGTCCGACGGCAAGGGCACCTACGAGATAGCGCCGGCGCCGCTCGAGGCAGCACCCAAGCGCGGCACGCGCGTGGTGCTGCATCTGATGGAGGACGCCTCCTCCTACACCACGCCCTACCGGCTCGAGGGCCTGGCGAAGTCGCAGTCGGGCCATGTGCCCGTGCCGATCACGCTTGTCGAGAAACCCGGCGCCGAGCCGCGCGACATCGCCGACGGCACGGCGATTTGGGTGCGCACGAAGAGCGAGATCAAGCCGGAGGAATATACCGACTTCTACCGCAGCATCGCCGGCCAGTATGACGAGCCGGCCTCGACCATCCATTTCCGCGCCGAGGGCCGGCAGGAATACAGCGTGCTCGCCTTCGTGCCGGGATCGCGGCCGTTCGACCTGTTCGACCAGGACCGCAAGGGCCGCATGAAGCTTTATGTGCGGCGCGTCTTCATCACCGACGACGCCGACGTGCTGCCGCGCTACCTGCGCTTCGTGCGCGGCCTGGTCGATTCCGCCGACCTGCCGCTCAACGTGTCGCGCGAGATGATCCAGGAAAGCCCGTTGCTCGCAGCGATCCGCAAGGGCGTGACCAACCGCGTTCTCGGCGACCTCGCCAAGACGGCCGAAAACGATGCCGAAGCCTACGCCAAAATCTGGGAAGATTTCGGCGTCGTGCTGAAGGAAGGGCTTTACGAGGACTACGAGCGGCGCGAGCAGCTGCTGAAGCTTGCCCGCTTCCGTTCGACGACTTCAGGCGAAGGCTGGCGCAGCCTTGCCGACTATGTTGGAGCGATAAAGGAAGGCCAGAAGGCGATCTTCTTCATGGCCGGCGACGACCGCGCCCGGCTGGAGGCCTCGCCGCAGTTGGAAGGCTTTCGCGCACGCGGTATCGAGGTGCTGTTGCTCACCGACCCGGTCGACAGTTTCTGGGTGACGATGGCGCCGGAGTTCGACGGCAAGCCGTTCAAGTCGGTGACGCAGGGCGCGGCCGAGCTTGCCGATGTCGCGCTGCCCGAGGACGCAGCAAAGCCGGACACCGAGACGCCATCCGACATCGCGACGTTCCTTGCCTTCGTGAAGACCACGCTCGGCGAGGAGGTGTCGGACGTGAAGGCCTCCGACCGGCTGACCGAAAGCGCCGTCTGCCTGGTCGCGCCGGAGCATGGCCCGGACCGCCAGTTCGAGCGTCTGCTCAACGCCGCCGGCCGGCTCGACAAGGCCGCCAAGCCGATCCTCGAGATCAACCCGCGCCATGAGCGCGTGGCGGCGCTGGCAAAGCTCGGCGACGAAGAAAAAGCGTTCAAGGAAGACGCAGCGCACCTGCTCTACGACGAGGCGCGCGTGCTCGACGGCGACAAGCCGGCTGACGCCAAGGCCTTCTCGGCGCGCCTGGCGCGACTGATCGATCGCGGGTTGGCGAGAGGGTGAGCCCCCCGGCGCCGCGCTGCGCGGCCTGCCGGCGTCCAGTCGGAACTGGGCGCTGGCACATTTTCGGCAGCCCGCTTAGCTTTATCGTATTCCCACGGCATGAGCGGCAGGTGTTCCTATGAAGCGCATTGTTCTGGTCAGGCACTCGGAAGAACCGGGGGACGATCATGTCCAGACGACGCTTGAGGCGAACGGCCATGCGATCACGACCGCGATGCCGTTCAAGGGCGATCCGATCGACCTCGGGTCCGTCGATGGAGCGGTGATCTATGGCGGTCCGTTCAATGTCTTCGACACCGACATACACCCGTTCCTCAACGACGAAGCCGCGCTGATCGAGCATTGCCTGGACAAGGACCTGCCGCTGCTCGGCATCTGCCAGGGCGCGCAGCAGATCGCCTGGCATCTCGGCGCCGATGTCGGGCCGGTGGAAAGCGGCATCCGGGAGTTCGGCTATTTCGAGATCACGCCGACAGCCGAAGCCGGCGATTTCCTCGACCGGCCGCTCTTCCTGCCGCAGAACCATTTTCATACTTTCGCCGTGCCGGCCGGCGCCGTGCATCTCGCTTCGAGCGACACGTTCCCCAACCAGGCGTTCCGGATCGGCGATAAGACCTATGCGCTGCAATTCCATGCCGAGCAGGGTCCGGCCGGCTTTCGGCGCTGGCAGGAACGGCAAGGCGCGCCCTACGGAACGCTCGGCGCGCAGGACCGGGACGAACAGGACAGGTTGATGGCGGCCCACCACGCAGCGCAGCTTGCCTGGTTCAGCGGCTTTGTGACCAAGCTGTTCGGTTGAGGCGCATTTGGTGGGAATTCGCGCATGACCATAGACGGCGTCTGCGATCCGCGTTTTGCCGGAGTGCGCGATGCGTTCGCCTGGTGTTTCGCTCAAGGCCTCGAGCATGGCGGCGGCGTCTCGGTCGTGGCCCACGGCAGGACCGTCGTCGATCTCTGGGGCGGCCATGCGGATGCCGCGCGCACCCAACGTCTGGTCTTCGACCAAGGGCGTCGTGGCGCTGGCGATCGCGATGCTGGTGGAGCGCGGCAAGCTGGATTATGCCGCACCGGTGGCGCGCTATTGGCCGGAATTCGCGGCGGGCGGCAAGGAGTACATCACGCTAGACCAGGTGATGTCGCACCAGTCCGGGCTGAACGGTCTCGCCGTGCCGATGGATGAGGCTGGCCTGCTCGCCTGGGTGCCCTATGCCGACGCGCTTGCCACCATGTCGCCGCTATGGGAGCCCGGCAGCCGCTGTGTCTACCATGCCCTGACCTACGGCCATCTTGCCGGCGAGGTGCTGCGGCGTGTCGACGGGCGCAGCATCGGCCGCTTCATCGCGGAAGAGATCGCAGTCCCGCTTGGGGCCGATTTCCATGTTGGCCTGCCGCAAGCCCAGGATTCCCGTGCCGCCGAGATGATCAAGGGCCCGAAGACGTCCGATTGGGTCGACTTCGTGCGCGCTTCTCCCTTTCCCCACGCATGCGACAACCCAACGCCCCGCGCATTGGCGCCCAACGACCGCGCCTGGCGCGCCGCCGAGGTGCCGGGCGGCAACGGCCAGTCAACGGCGCACGCGCTGGCGCGTATCTACGGCATGATGGCGGCGGGCGGGAGCTTCGAGGGCAAGCCCCTGATCGGCCGAGCGGCGATCGAAGAAGCCGCGAGGCCGCGCTTTCGCGGCATGGACGACAGCTTCGCGCTGCCAGCCGCCTTCGCCGCCGGCTATCAGATCGAGGATCCTGTCTATGCCCGCCGCGCATCGCCGCAGACATTCGGCCATACCGGCTGGGGCGGCGCCATCGGCTTTGCCGACCCCGGCGCCGGCGTTGGGTTCGGCTATGTCGCCAATCGCATGGTGGGGTTCGACGATGTGGACCCGCGCCGCAAGGCCCTGATCGACGCCGTCTACGACGCGCTCTGACGCCAGATGAAGCGCTGTCGGCCGAGGCCGGCCCTGCCGCCTACCCTCTCAGCCCCGGCGCTTCCTGGCCGGTGCGCGCGACATATTCGGTATAGCCGCCGCCATAGGTGTGGATGCCGTCTGGCGTCAGTTCCAGCACACGGTTGGAGAGTGCCGCCAGGAAATGGCGGTCGTGTGAGACGAAGAGCATGGTGCCTTCATATTGCGCCAGCGCCTCGATCAGCATCTGCTTGGTGGTGATGTCGAGGTGGTTGGTCGGCTCGTCGAGCACCAGCAGGTTGGGCGGGTCGAACAGCATCAGCGCCATCACCAGCCGCGCCTTCTCGCCGCCCGACAGCACGCGGCACTTCTTCTCGATCTCGTCGCCGGAGAAGCCGAAGCAGCCGGCAAGCGCGCGCAGCGGCGCCTGACCGGCCTGCGGAAACGAGTCCTCCAGCGTCTGGAAGACGGTGCGCTCGCCATCGAGCAGTTCCATGGCATGCTGGGCGAAATAGCCCATCTTGACGCTCGGGCCGCGCGCGACGGAGCCCTCGTCCGGCTCGGAGGCGCCGGCGACCAGCTTCAGAAGCGTCGACTTGCCGGCGCCGTTGACGCCCATCACGCACCAGCGCTCGCGGCGGCGGATCTGGAAGTCGAGGCCCGAATAGATATTGCGGCTGCCATAGGCCTTGTGGATGCCCTTCAGCGTCGCCACGTCCTCGCCGCAGCGCGGCGCCGGCTGGAACTCGAAGGCCACCGTCTGGCGGCGCTTCGGCGGTTCGACGCGGTCGATCTTGTCGAGCTTCTTCACCCGGCTCTGCACCTGGGCGGCATGGGAAGCGCGCGCCTTGAAACGCTCGATGAAGGCGATTTCCTTGGCCAGCATCGCCTGCTGGCGCTCGAACTGCGCTTGCAACTGCTTGTCGGCCAGCGCGCGCTGCTCCTGATAGAATTCGTAATTGCCTGAATAGGAGGTGAGTGCGCCGGCGTCGATCTCGATGATCTTGTTGACGATGCGGTTCATGAACTCGCGGTCGTGCGAGGTCATCAGCAGCGCGCCGTCGTAATCCTTCAGGAATTTCTCCAGCCAGATCAGGCTTTCGAGGTCGAGATGGTTCGACGGCTCGTCGAGCAGCATCACGTCGGGTCGCATCAACAGGATGCGAGCCAGCGCGACGCGCATCTTCCAGCCGCCGGAGAGTTTCGAAACATCGCCGTCCATCATCTCCTGGCTGAAGCCGAGGCCGTCGAGCACCTCGCGGGCGCGGCCGTCGAGCGCATAGCCGTCGAGCTCCTCGAAGCGGTGCTGCAGCTCGCCGTAGCGCTCGATGATCTCATCCATCTCGTCGGCGCGGTCGGGATCGCCCATGGCGTGTTCGAGCTCGCGCATCTCGGCGGCCACCGCGCTGACCGGCCCTGCGCCCTCCATGACCTCTGCCACGGCGCTCAAACCGCCCATGTCGCCGACATCCTGGCTGAAATAGCCGATGGTGACGCCGCGATCGACCGAGACCTGTCCCTCGTCCGGCTGCTCCTGGCCGATGATCATGCGGAACAAAGTCGTCTTGCCGGCGCCATTCGGGCCGACCAGTCCGACCTTCTCGCCCTTCTGCAAGGCGGCCGAGGCTTCGATGAAGACGATCTGCCGGCCGTTCTGCTTGCCGATATTTTCAAGACGGATCATGGGCTCGTAGGGAGTAGGGAGTAGGGAGTAGGGAGTAGGGAGTAGGGAGTAGGGCCAATAATCGAATGCGCGGGATAAAGGAACCCCTCATCGCTTCTCGGCCTCGACGTAACCTACTGCCTACTGCCTACTGCCTACTGCCTACTGCCTACTCACCTCGCGTCGTGGAAGATGATCCCGACCGTATGCCGCCGCCCCGACCGCAAGCGGCTCACGCCATGGCGCAGGTTGACGCGATAGTACCCCTTCGTGCCTTGCACCGGCCGGTTGTGAACCGCAAAGATCACCGCATCGCCGCGCTTCAGCGGCACCACCTCGGCGCGGCTTTGCATGCGCGGGCGCTGCTCGGTGAGCACGAATTCGCCGCCGGTGAAATCCTCACCCGGCTCGGACAACAGGACCGCCACCTGCAGCGGAAAGGCGAGTGCGCCGTAAAGATCCTGATGCAGGCAGTTGAAGTCGCCGGGGCCGTATTGCAGCAGAAGCGGCGTCGGCCTCACCTGGCCTTCGTCGTGGCAGCGCTTCAGGAAGGCGGCGTGTTCGGCCGGATAACGCTGCGCCACGCCCATCTTCTCGTTCCAGTCATTGGCGACGGTGGCGAGGCGCGGATAGAGCGCGGTGCGCAGGCCCTCGATCAGGTCCGGCAGCGGATAGCGGAAATAGCGATATTCGCCCTTGCCGAAGCCGTGGCGGGCCATCACCACATGGCTGCGGAAATACTCTTCATGCGGATAGAGCGCAGCGAGGTCGGCGCATTCCTCGGGCGCGAGCAGGTCCGGCATGACGGCGCAGCCATTGACGTTGAGCTCGGTGACCAGGACGCGCCAATCCTGCGCGGCGACGCGGGCTTCGGTTGAGCGGCTGGCGCGTTTGGTGTTCAGGGAATGGATGGTCATGGGTTGGCTCCATCGCTTGCTTGCCCGAAGATGGGGCGAGCGACGGGGCCAAACCACCCGATTCATGGCAAAGTGGCGAGGCGATCGAGCTGCCAATCTCCGTCCTTGCGGGGGAGATCAGCAGCTTCACTGCTGGCGATACGCCTCCAGCTCCGGATCGAGGTCCACCTTCACCGCATTGGTGAACACACACGTCGCCACCATGATGCCGGCGAAGGCAACGAGATTGACCAGCAACGCCTCGTCATAGCGCGCCTTGAGCGCGGCCCAGGTCTCGTCCGGGACGGCATTGGCGTCGGCGGCAACCGCCTTGCCGAAACCGATCAGCAGCGCCTCGTCGGTCGACGGCTCAATCGCCTCCGGATCGAGGCCGTTCTCGATCAGCGCGCGGCGAAAGAAGGTCACCGGGATCTCGGCGCGCATCGTTTCGGCGATCGCCTTCGAAAACAGCCAGATGGCGCGGTCATCGAGCGTGGGGCGCAAGAGGTCGCGCAGCGTGAACCATTCGGCGTAGATGCGATGCGCGGCCGGCGAGTGGAGCAGGATGCGCTTCATATTGGTCATGCGGCCGCGCAGCGCGAGCTCGCGGTCGTGCTCGGCGCGGATCTCGACGGAAGCGGTCGCGTAGTCGATCGGCGAAAGATGCGCCATCGGTCTCACCCGAGCGTCGCGTGAAGTGCCGGCGCGCCGCGCAGCGTGTTTGAGACGGTGCAGATATCCTCGGCATCCGCCAGGATCCGCTCTTTCGTCGCGGCATCGAGGTCTCCGGCGATCGTCAGGCGAATATTGAAGGTTTCCAGCCGCGACGGCTCGTCCTTCGCCTTGTCGCCGTTCACATCCGCCCTCACCTCGCCCATCCGGTCGGCGACCCCTAGGCGGGTGGCGGCGATGCGGGCGCTGAGCACCATGCAGGCAGCCAGCGAGGCGTAGAGCAGGTCGAGCGGGCTGAAGCCGGACGCGCTGACCTGCGTGACCACATCGACGGTGCCGCCGGTCGGTGTCGTGACCACCGGCAGGCCGCCCGGCGGCAGGACGGCGAGCGCGCCGGCGTTTCGGGTTCTGACTTTCAGGTCTGCCATCGCGTGGTCTCCAATTCGGAGACATTGATAGCGGACGGGAATTCACTGAGGCAATCGCCGAGGCAGGCCGTGGGCGATTGGCGTTTCCTCGCCCTCATGAAATGGGGGAGAGGTGGCTCGGCTAAGCCGAGACGGAAAGGGGGAGCGCCCTACGAAGGCCCCCTCTCCGTCCGCTTCGCGGACACCTCTCCCCCGCCTCTGGCGGGGGAGAGGAACCCAGTTCTGAAACGCTACTTCGTCAGATCGAGCGCGGCCGTCAAATCCCCCATCGGCGGCTGGTCGTTGTTGCGCAGCGCCTTGTCGCGGGCGACGATGCCCGGCAGCACCGGCAGGTCGTAGCGGGCGGTGATGAAACGCAGGATCGAGGTCGTGTCGTATTGGGTGTGGTCGACCGTGCCCATCTTCGCATAGGGCGAGATGATGAAGGCCGGGATGCGGTTGCCCGGGCCCCAGCGGTCGGCCTTGGGCGGCGCGACGTGATCCCAGAAGCCGCCATTCTCGTCATAGGTGATGACGACCAGCATATGGGCCCATTGCGGGCTCTTCTCCAGATGCGAAACGAGGTCGGCCAAGTGCTGGTCGCCCGAGGTCACATCGGCATAGCCGGCATGTTCGTTGAGGTTGCCCTGCGGCTTGTAGAAGGTGACGGACGGCAGCTTGCCGTCGTCGATCGCCTTGATGAACTCCACGCCGTCAAGGCCGCCATCCTTGATGTGCTCGGCCCGCGCGGCCGTGCCCGGGGCATAGGCCGCGAAATAGTTGTAGGGCTGGTGGTGGAACTGGAAGTTAGGCACGGGCGTCGCGTTCTTGCCGTCGAGCGCCGCCTGCCAGGCGCCCGCATACCAGGCCCAGGAAATGCCTTTGAGCGTCAGGAGATCGCCGATGGTGATCTCGTGCTGCGGCGGCAGCGTGGTCGGCTGCGCCGGATCGGCGAGCGTCTTGTCGCCGCCCTCGGCCGGCTTGTTGGCGCTCGGCTGGTAAGGCGGCTGCATGGTGTTGACGGCGTAGAAGTCGGGCGTGATGGCGCCGTCATTGGCGAATTTCGGCACGCCGCCCAGCGCCGAGGCGGGCGAGTTGTCGGCCGGGTTCAGCGTCACGCCATCCGGCTCGACGACGGCGATCTGGCCCTTCACCGGACTGGTGTCGGCATTCGGATAGTAGGGCGCGCAGGCGCAAGCGAGCATGAAGTGGTTGAGGAAGGAGCCGCCGAAGGCGCCCTGGAAGAAATTGTCCGCCAGCACGTATTTTTTGGCGATCGCCCACATCGGCAGGTTGGAGCCGTCATAGTGGCCCATGACCAGCGAGCCGGAATCGGCCCAGGCGACGAACTTGTCGTTCCGGCCGCCGTCGATCTGCATCTGCTCCTGGTAGAAGCGGTGCCAGAGGTCGTGCGTGACGACGTTGGTGCCCTCGTTGAAGCCCTTGGGATCGTCGATGGCGAAGGTGGCGTTGGCCAGATGCGCGCTCTGCGCCTCCGTCACCGCCGGCGTGACGCCCTTGCCGGTCAAGCCGCCCCAGGCCGGCGGCAGTTCGGAAAGCGGCTTGCCGTCGCGGTCGAGCTGACGCGCCTGGTCGGGCGACACGTTGGCCAGGCCGTTGGCGCCGGGGAAGCCGCCGTAGAGGTTATCGAAGCTGCGGTTCTCGGCGTAGATGACGACGACGGTGTCGATCTTGTCGTAGCCGGGAGGAGCCGCGTGGGCAGCAGCGGAGAACGATGCCAGCGCCGTGGAGGCGAGGCAAAGCGAGAGGAAGGACCGGGGCGAGAGAAAGAATCGGGTCATCGGGAAATGCCTCGTGGCTTGGGAATGGCTGGAGGACGGCAATGCAGGAACGCAACTGCATCAATGCCGAGCTACTTCGGAGCCTTGTCACCCATGTGACAGTTCCGCAGCGTCCGAACACGGTTTCGTGAGCGAGAAAGCCGGTCATCAATCCGTTGCACTCGATCCTTACGTCGCGAACGAAATAGGGCGAAGGAAATCAGGGATGTCGCCGCAGACGATGGGACGGAAAAATCACGCGATCGCCCTTCTGGCGGCCTCAATCGTCGGCTTGACCGCGCCTGCGAGCACCGCGGAGCCGTCCGGTGTCCACCCCGGGCCGATGTCGCGCCAGGAAGCCTTCGCCCGCGCCGACGCGCTGACGGCGCTTGGGCGGCAGATGTTCCTTGACCCTTCGCTCTCCGCCTCGGGCAAGCAGGCCTGCTCGTCCTGCCACGATCCCAACCACGCCTTCGGACCGGCCTTGGCTGCACCCGTCGAGATGGGCGGAGCCAAGCTCGACCAGCCCGGCGTTCGCGCCGTGCCGTCGCTGCGCTACCTGCAGGCGGCGCCCGCCTTCACCGAGCATTTCTACGACTCCGAGGACGAAGGCGACGAGAGCGTCGACAATGGCCCGACCGGCGGCCTGACCTGGGACGGCCGCGCCGACCACGGCAAGGACCAGGCGAGGATCCCGCTGCTGTCGCCCTTCGAGATGGGCAACAAGGACGAGGCTGACGTGGTCGCGGCGCTGCGCAAGGCGCCCTATGCCGGCGCCTTCGAGGCGGCGTTCGGCGCCGATGTGTTCGAGCACCCGCAGGATGCCTTCGACGCCGCGGTCGAAGCGCTCGGCACATTCGAGCAGAGCAGCGCCGATTTCTATCCCTATTCCAGCCGCTACGATGCTTTCCTCGCCGGCAAGGCGCAGCTCTCGGCGCAGGAATTGCGCGGCCGCATGCTGTTCGAGGACGAAGCGAAGGGCAATTGCGCGAGCTGCCATCTCAGCGAGCCCGCCAATGACGGCGAGCCGCCGCAGTTCACCGACTACGGCCTGATCGCGATCGCCGTGCCGCGCAATCCGGCGATCCCCGCCAACGCCGATCCCAATTATGTCGACCTCGGCCTGTGCGGACCGCTGCGCACCGATTTCAAAGGCCGCGCCGAATATTGCGGCCTGTTCAAGACGCCGACCCTGCGCAACGTGGCCTTGCGAAAGAGCTTCTTCCACAACGGCTATTTCCACTCGCTGCGCGAGGCGGTCGCCTTCTATGCCAGCCGCGATACGGATCCCGGGCGCTGGTATCCGAAGAAGGCGGACGGCACGGTCGACAAATTCGACGACCTGCCAAAGGTTTACTGGCCGAACCTCAACACCGACCCACCCTTCAACGGCAAAAAGCCGGGCGACAAGCCGGCGCTAAACGACGCCGAGATCGACGACATCGTCGCCTTCCTCGCCACGCTGACCGATGCCGACCAGGCTGGTCAATAGGGCGACCGGCAGCCAAGGAGACTGGTGGAACACACGGCCTGCTTGCAGCCGGAGCCGTGCTATCCACCGCAAAAGTGTGCCAATGTGAGCCACGTCATAGGAACGCCAAGTCGCACCTGCTATATTGCCCACCTCTTCACAGATGGAGTCTGCGATGAGGTTCGTCGCGGTGCAGGAGCCGCCCGGCGGCAGCTGGGCGGTGTTCGATGCGGGCAATGGCGCGCCGGCCGAGTATGCCGGCCGGGTGCTTATCGGCCTGACATCGCGCGAGGCCCGCTGGTTCGTCGCCGCGGGCAACGACCAGGCGGCTTGGCCACGGCCCGGCCGGCCAGGCGCGCACCTGCGGTTGGTCAGCGGAGGCGGCTCGCCGCCGATGCGCGAAAGGCACGGCCAAACAGGCGGTTGAGAAGACGCACTGACGGATTGATTCAAGCCGGCGCGACCTCGGTGTCGCTCCTCATTGTGCCGGCGCGTAGCGGCTCACCACCATGCCGCTGGCATAGGGCTTCGAGCCGAGGAGCTTCAGCTTGGCAAAACCACCCTTCTCGAAGATGCGGCGGCCGCTGCCCAGAACCGCCGGATTGATGAAGAGCTGGAACTCGTCGACCAGGCCGGCGGCGATCAGCGCGGCGGCAAAGCCCGCGCCGCCGAACACGGCGATGTTGCCGCCCGCGCCTTGCTTCAGCGCATCGACCTCGCGCGGCAGGTCGCCACTGACGACGCGGGTGCGTTCCCAGCGCGAAGCCTCGAGCTTGTCGCTCGCCACGATCTTCTCAGCCTCGACGATGCGTCGCGCGAAGGCATAGAAGCGATCCTTCGGGTATTTTCTCGCCGCGTTGCCCCAATGGGTCAGATACCCCTCCTCAGCCATCTTGCGGCTCAACAGGATGGTGTCGATTGTTTGGAAGACAGCGTTGAAATCCTGCTTGAGTTCTTCGTCCCAGGCATTGTCATCGCCCCATTCCCAGAGCTGCCAGCGATGCCCCTCGTCCGCGCCGACAAAGCCGTCGACCGACATCTGCATCTGAAGGATGAGCCTTTTCATTTTGGGTCTCCTCGCTAGGAATTTCTGCCGTGAAGGTTCAGGCGGCTCAGCGCGAACGGGCGAAAGCCTGCGCCCAGTCTTCGAAGGTGGTCGGCGTGGCGTTTTCGGCCGAGGGTGCCTCCAGCGCCCAGCGCTCGCCTCTGTTGAAGCTTGCCGCCGTTTCGCCCAGCGCATCGGCAAAACTCGCCGATATGCCGTTGGCGACCATGCCGGCCCGCGCTTCGGCGAACGGCGCTTCATGATAGGCGACATCCTTGCCGATCGCCCGGCCTAGGATGGTGGTGGCCTGTTCGAGCGTGTAGGAACCGCCGCCGTGCAATTCGACGACGCGCTGGGCCAGAAAATGTTCGGCGCTCAACAGGGCGGCGGCGCGCTCGCCAACGTCCTTGGCGGCAGTCAACGGCATCGGCAGGTCGCCGCGGAAGGGCGAGGCGAAGACGCCGGACGCCGCCTGCTCGACGAAGCCCATGCCCTTGACGAAATTCTCCATGAAGAAGGAGGCGCGCAGATAGACGAGCTCCTCCAGGCCTAGTGCGGCAAGCCGCTCCTCCATCAGAGCGGCGCCAAGCGAGGTACCCATTCTGAGATGGGCATTGAGGCCGCTGAGCAGCACGACGCGGCGCAGGCCGGCCTTGGCGATGGACGATGCCAGCCGTGCGCCGACTTGGTCCTCGAACCTGTGCAGATCGGGCGTGGTGACATCGAAGGGGATCATCACATAGGCGCCGTCGGCGCCCGAGAAGGCGGCGTCGAGCGCCGCCTGGTCGTCAAGCGCAACGCCGAGGCTGCGGGCGACGCCGCGTACCGTATGCCCTGCCCTGGTCAGCTTTGCCGCGACCTCGGCGCCGACCTCGCTGGTTGCACCGACGACCACCACCGTGCGGTTCGCTCGCCGGTTCATGACGCTCCTCCTCTGCGCTCAAATGATTTACTTTCGGAACCATTTGACGCAACGCGAGAACGATGTCAATAGTAAAGTGATTTAAAAATGGAACCATACCGATGTCGACCAAGGGAAGATCCGGCTGCCCGATCAACCTGTCGCTCGAGCTGCTCGGCGACCGCTGGACGCTGCTCATCATCCGCGACCTGATCTTCGCCGGGAAGAAGCACTTTCGCGAATTCCTGCAATCCGACGAAGGCATCTCGTCGCGCACGCTGGCCGAGCGGCTGCAGACGCTGCAGGACGAAGGCATCCTCACCCGCAGCGACGACCCGAGCCACGGGCTGAAGGCGATCTATCGGCTGACCGATGCCGGCATCGACCTTTTGCCGGTGCTCGCCACGCTCGGCGCCTGGGGCGGCAAATATCGACAGGCAGATGACAAGCTCGCGCAGATAGCGGATGAGTTGGCGGCCGGCGGCCAGCCGGCGCTTGAGCGGATGAAGCAGAAGCTGAGAGCCGAGCATCTGGGGTAGGCGGCGCGCCCTGCCTCTGCGCGCTGGCCTGCTCAAGGCCGCAGCTGGGCCAACCGCCGGCGTCTGCTATCCGCGAGCCGTCGATCCTCATTGGACAACAATTCCCCGCGGTCCGTCAGCGAGCCCGCTCACTTCCCAGCGGCCTGACCGGCTCCTCCGCCGGAGGCTCCCCGGGCAGCCCCAATCGCAGCCGCTCCTCTTCGGCAAAGATCTCGGCCTGCGCGTGGACATCGAACACTTGCTGCGTCAGCCTGCCGCCGTCGACGACGCGCACGATCCATTGGTTATTGACGGCTTTTACGCGGACACTGTCTGGTTCGCTTGTTACCATATACAGCTCCTGCTCTTCGCTCGAAGAATTGCCTGTCTCCGACCCAATACGATCTAGCGCGCCTGGAGTTGCCGAAAAGCATGGCTTATTGGTTTTTAATGCAAAGCGGCTCGCCGTTATTCGACCTGTTTGCGAAGCCTCACGAATGAAAACGAGTATGGCGCAGCAATTGCACGTCGCGCAGCGGAATTCGACTTCGCCATGGCGTTCGGTCGGCAGCGGATTTGGAAGGCGTCCGAATGGAACTGCGGATCGCGCAGCCCGTCACTTGGCCGTGCGAGAGTGCGGATCAACTCGTCGCGCGCCGGCGGCCCGGCAGCCTTGGGGGGTGATACTGGGTTCGGCGGCCGGGCCTGACCGGAGTTTGCGAGGCCGCCGGCTGTCGTGAGGATGCGCTTGGGGCCGGCCAAGGACAAGAACGACCTAGGCCCTAGGACCAAAGGGCATAGTCAAGACGGCCGAATTGTCATTGGCCAATTGCGATCGGATTGACCGGAAATAAGGCGCGTCGCAAGCCGGCCGCGTCAAAAGCCGAAGAAATGCCGGCCGACGAGATAGCCGAGGGCCGCGACGACCAGCGGAAACACCGCCGGCGCGGCCTTGCTGAACAGCGAGGTGTTTATCTCCTTGGCAGGAGCACTGGGTTTGGCATTGCCGAGGTTTTTGGTCATGGGATCTAATTACCGGTTGGGGCTAGCTGCCGGCCGAACCATTAAATTAGCAGTTGCTTATTAAATTTCCGGCAAGCCCGACGCTACAATTCGCAGCAATTTATTCCGATTGCTGCGTACGCTCGGCAAGCGCGAAGGCCTGAAGGTTACGCGACTTGCCGGGATCCTGGTCGGCGTTGGCGATGATGGCGTGGAAGGCCGCGCGGGCAATATCCCTCTTCTTGGCGTCCGGGTGCAGTTTTCGCACCGCCTTGAGCAGGTCTTTCGGTTTCATATCGGGGGTGACAACGCGCATCAGCGTATCGCCTATGGCCTGCAATTCGCTGGCATCCATAATGATGAACCCTGCTTTAGCGCATCCAGCTTGGCATATAGCGGTGAGAGCGCGTCATTTTTGTGATGCCCCTCGCGGACTCGGAGCCGCCTCTGCAAGAATTTCGTGGCGAAGCGTCAGCCTTGACGCCGGCGAAGGCGCGGGAACCCTGGCGTTGTCGCCGAGTTTAGATCCCGAGACGAATTGCCATGGAAGACAAACCGCCAGCCGAAAACCCGGGAAGGACCCTCGTCACGGTGCTGGCAATCTGCGTTCTCATCTTCGCCCTGTTTTTTATCGGCTTCAAATATTCGGGGCCTGACCAGGGAGCGCTGATCGTGCCGGGCGCAGTACAGCAAGGCAGCAAGTGAATGACTGGCGAGCACCAAGGCCTGACCAGGCTGGTGGAGCGCCTGGCAATCCCCAAGGATTTCGCGCGGCTGCGAAGCCAGTGAGATCGGGCTGACTGTTCCGTGCCGCACCGAGGTCGCCCCGCCCGCCCGGCAGGGTGACTTTTTTTTGGGGCGATCGTCGCGAATATGCGGCAAGCCGACCCCCCCGAACTCCTCGCCGCCTGGCCCAGAAGTTTTTGCAACTGGCTTTTTCAGTATTCTTCAGGCTGTCGCATTTTAACCCTAATCGGCCTCTAGCCGGCCGGAGATGCTGCGGTTCCAGCCTTCACGGTTTCTTGACAGGGGCCGGAAAAACGGGCAGCAAGTCGGGTGAGGGAGAGCATTTCTACCGTGGCGCAGACCATGGAGAGCTCTTTTTTCGCATGGACCGTCGCCAAATCGGCGATTGGTGGAGGGATTGGTTAACCATCTTTGTCCATCTTTTGAATCAATCGGCAACAGACGCGTGAAGGTGCAGGGGGCACCAGCGAACTGTGATCGTGACGGGTGCCAGGTCCGCAAACCGGCATGCCGATTGAGAGTGGTCGTATGGCGTTTTTGCGTTTGAAAAGCCGGGGTGACGCTCCTGATGGGGGGGTAACTTCGAAAAAGTCTGGTCATCGTTGGGTCGTGGTGCCTGCTGTCGGCGCCGCTCTCGCCCTATGGTCTGTCGCCACCTTGGCGGGGCTCTATTCGGTGAGCACCTCGCTGACCGCAGCTTCCAATGGATTGCCGCAAGGCCTGCTTTCGCCGCGCAACATCGCGCTTGGCGACCAGCGCCGGCTGATCGCCAACGCCTGGGCGCCGCGCCTTTCCGCCAATGGCGGCTACCAGGCGGGCTCGCTCATTGGCGGCTGCGACGCCGGCTGTTTCAGCCTCGCGACAAGCTTCAGACATAACGGCCAAGCTGCTGAAAAACCGAAGAATGAAGGCCACGACGGCAAGATGGCGCGCCTCAGGCTGCCGGCGCCCGACAGCGTCGCGCAGGAGAAGGTGGTGGTGGTGGCTTCGGCCGCCGGAGCCGCCGACCGTTTCGACGGCGTGGTGAAAAAGGCCGCGCTTTCGCCGCAGAAGCTTGCCGAAGCCTTTGCCCGCGCCGAGAACGCGCCGTTCCTGCTTGCCAGCCTGCCCTCGGCCAGCCGCTTCGGCGGCGCTGAGCCGGATGCCCCGGCGGAAGCCCGCTTCGGTTCGCAGCCGGCCCAAATCGCCGGCGCTTCCGAACTGGCGCTGGCGCTTGCCAACGTGGCGCAGGAGGATACGGCGGACATTCCGACCGCCGTCGCGCTCGAAAACAGCGACGCGCCAAATGTCGCCGACACCCCGGACAACGGCCAGGACGGCGAGTACCAGGTCGCCTCGCTGCCGCCGCAGGACGATTTGCCCGACACCATCGCCGTGCCCGGCCTTCGACCGCGCACCACGCTCGAGCGCGCTACCGAGGCGCCCGAACAGAACGCGGCCAAGCCGCAGAAACCAGAGATCGCGAAGCCGCAGGCGGCCAGGGCCAAGCCGCAGCCGGCCGACACCGCGCAAAGCACGCCGACAGCGGTCTCGCCCAGGAACGGCGACCAGGCCCTGCCGGGCGTGCCGGGCTCAAAGCCGCTCGTGGCCGACTCCAAGCCTGGCAAGCGCAAGGCGCAGGCGTCAGAGATGCTCGCCTACGCCAAGCCTGACACGCCGGAAAGAGGCGGCCTCGGCAGCGCGTTCCGCAATCTTTTCAACGGTCCCTCGACGGGCAATGGCGTCGCCGTCTACGATATTTCGGCGAGGACCGTCTACATGCCCGACGGCTCGAAGCTGGAGGCGCATTCGGGACTTGGTTCGATGGTCGACCAGCCACGCTTCGTGGACCGCAAGAATGTCGGTCCGACACCGCCGGACACATACAATCTGTCCATCCGTGAATCGCGCTTCCATGGCGTCGAGGCGATCCGGCTGACGCCGGCCAGCGGCAGGAACAAATACGGCCGCAACGGCCTGCTCGCGCATACCTATATGCTGCGCGGCGGCCGCGCCGAGTCCAATGGCTGCGTCGTCTTCAGGGACTACCACCGCTTCCTCGCCGCTTACAAAAAGGGCAAGATCAAGCGTCTTGTCGTCGTCCCGCGGCTCACAAGGTCCCCCACCCAGGTCGCCCAGGAGGGCCGCCAAGGTTAAGCCGAACCGGCCGGCGCGCTGGTCGCCGGCTATTATCGATCCCCACTTGCTGATCCGAAGGGCTTGGCGCCAAGACGCGCCCAAGTATTTGCCGTCGCTTAAACCATGGCGACGATCGCAACCTCATCGGAGGAAGCGATAACGACCCTTCCCAGATGGTAGATATGGCGCAGCCCGGGCTTGCGGCAAGCCCCCGGCCATGGCGTATCAACGCTGCTCCGAAAAACCATAACGGAGCACGGAATGCGTATCCTGTTATCGACTTACGGCTCGCGCGGCGACGTCGAACCGCTGGCGGCGCTGGGCGCGGCGTTGCAGGCGCACGGCGTCGAGGCCAAAGTGAGCGCGCCGGGCGACGCGGAGTTTGCCGCGCTTCTCGCCCGCGCCGGCGTGACGATGGCCCCGGCCTTCGCGCCGGTGCGCGAATGGGCGAAGGAAATGATCAACCGGTCGCGATCGGCGTCGCCCGAAGGCCGGGCCAGGCTCATTGCCGCCCAGGCGGCCGAGATCGTCGCCAGGCAATATGAGGCGCTTAGCGCGGCCGCCGAAGGCTGCGACGCGGTGGTGGCGTTCGGGCTCTTCCCGTCCTGCGCCGCCGCGCGGCTGGTCGCGGAGCAACACGGTATGCGCTACATGCTCGGCACGTTCTGCCCCGTCTGGCTGCCGTCGCCGCACAACCGGCCGCATGAATATCCAAGCCATCCGCTGCCGCCCGGCGTGACCGACAACCGGCTGCTGTGGGAGATGGACATCCGGACCAAGAACGCGCTCTTCGGCGAAGCGGTCAACGGCCAGCGCGCATCGCTCGGGCTGCTCCCGGTGGAAAATGTCCGGGACTATGTCTACGGCAATCCCGTCCTGCTCGCCTGCGACCCGACGCTTGGGCCATGGCCGGACTCGGACCTGATCGACGCCGTCCAGACCGGCGCCTTCATCCTGCCGGACGAGCGGCCCTTCCCTGATGGCCTGGAGGCCTTTCTCGATGCAGGCCCGCCACCTGTCTATGTCGGCTTCGGCTCGATATCGGTCGCCAGGGAAGCCGGCTTCACTGCCATCGAAGCGATCCGCGCCAGGGGCCTTCGCGCGGTCATCGCGCGTGGCTGGGCCGAGCTCGGCCCCGTCGACGACCGCGACGACTGCTTCGCCGTCGGCGAGGTCAACCAGCAGGCGCTGTTCGGCCGCGTCGCCGCCGTCATCCACCATGGCGGCGCCGGCACGACCGTTGCCGCTGCGCGGGCGGGAGCGCCACAGGCGATCGTGCCGCAGATCGGCGACCAGCCTTACTGGGCGCGGCGGGTGGCAGAACTGGGCATAGGGGCGAATGACGGTGCGGTGCCGAGCGCGGAGTCGTTGTCGGCGGCGTTGGATGTGGCGCTGGCGCCCGAAACTAGCACGCGTGCTGCGGCAGTGGCCGGCAAGATCCGCGCCGACGGCGCCGAGGTGGCGGCAAGGCTGCTGATTGAATTGGCGGGGCAACCTAGCCGGTGAATCATTGCGTCGTTAGTTCAGCCAGCGCCCTTTGCAGGGGCGTCGACGAGACCTGGATCGGGCCTGAGAAGGGACTGTCCATGTCGATGATCAAATAGACCGCCGCCGCCGCCAGCGCTCCGGAAACGAGGCACGTGAAGACGACGGTGCCATTGTGCGGTGCCCTGAAGCCGAAGCTGGCGAAAATAAGCGTCAGCCATGCCACGAGCAGCACGATCAGCGGCGCAGGGATGGCGCCCTCGGATTGCTCGGCCAGTATCCAGCGCTGCTCGATCAGCTTCTGGAGTTGCTGCGTCGCAGCCTGTTGCGCGGCGGTCTGCTTGGCATCCGCGGGCGTCAATCCCGCCAGGATGTCTCCGACCTGATAGAGCAGCAGTTCCGACAGCCTGTTCGGGACGACGGTTGTGTCGCTGTCGGCGGTGGAGGTGTCGACGACGCGTTGGACATAGGCAGCGAGCGACTGCCGGGCGCTGTCCGCCTCCGGCCCGTAATGCCGGAGTGTTCGGTCGAGCAGAATAATCTCGGTGGCGAAGGTGTGTACGTTGCCGTTGATGGACTCAAACGTGTTCTTGGCCGAGTTGATCATCAGACCGAGCATAAGCGAGGACATCACCACGAAAAGGTTCGCGGCAAGCCGCACCACCGCGCTGGTGTCGTCCCTAAGGTGGTGAGCGGGGAAGCGCTCGTGCACCATCAAGCTGACCAGCGAGGCCCCCGCCAGGCAAGCAAAGATCGCTGTCCCTACAAGCACTTCGCCCATGGCGGACATTGTAACCGAGGCGCGGCGCTTGCCAATTGGCTGTGCGAGGGTTGAATTAACGTCGAAGCATAAGGACGTATATCGCTGGCTGGTAAGGCGACTTTCATGCCGGGCTCCATGCACAGCGAGGCGAAGGTCGAAAACCGCTTTCAATACCGGGCGAAGGCGCTATCTATGGCGCGGGGCGGCTCCCAATCACACACGAGGCTATCCATGACAATTCGCGCTGTCGTCTGGGGCGAGAACATCCATGAGCGGACCAATGAGGTGGTCGCCGGCATCTATCCGGAAGGCATGCACGCGACCATCGCCAAGGCGCTGAATGCGGACAAGGCCATCTCCGCCTCGACGGCGACGCTGGAGCAGCCCGAGCACGGCCTGCCGGAATCCCGCCTCGCCGAAACCGACGTGCTCGTCTGGTGGGGCCACAAGGACCATGGCGCGGTGACCGACGAGGTGGTCGAGCGCGTCGCAAAACGTGTCTGGGAAGGCATGGGGCTGATCGTGCTCCATTCCGGCCATTTCTCGAAGATCTTCAAGCGGCTGATGGGCACGCCATGCACGCTGAAATGGCGCGAGGCCGGCGAACGCGAGCGGCTTTGGGTGACGAGCCCCAGCCATCCGATCGCCGACGGCGTCGGCGAATTCTTCGAGCTCGAAAACGAGGAAATGTATGGCGAGCAGTTCGCCGTGCCGGAGCCGCTGGAAACAGTCTTCATCTCCTGGTTCCAGGGCGGCGAGGTGTTCCGCTCGGGCCTGACTTACCGGCGCGGCGCCGGCAATGTCTTCTACTTCCGCCCCGGACACGAAACCTACCCGACCTATCACGATGCGACGGTCCAGAAAGTGCTGCGCAATGCGGTGAAGTGGGCGCACAACCCGCAGGGGTCGAAGCCCGCCATCCTCGATGCGCCGAACGTGCCGGTCGAGAAAGCGCTGGAGCCGATCGAGGAGCGCGGGCCCAAGCTGCACGCGCATGGCGAGGCCGGCTTCCGCTAAAAAAGCACTTCCCTGCTTCGCTTGGGATTGCGCCGATACAGCGCCTGGGTCACATTCGCCCCACATGATTGAATCGAACCAAATCGCTCGGAGGAGCAGAAAAAATGCGGCTTTTGATACTCGGTACCGGCTGGATGGCGCAGGAACATGCCCGCCGATTCGGCGCCATCGAGGGCGTGGAATTGGCGGCAGCCGTCGATGTCGATGAAAAGCGCGTCGGCGAGTACGCAGACGGCTTCAAGATTCCGAAGCGCTTCACCTCGCTGGAGGCGGCGCTCGACTGGGGCGATTTCGACGCGGTCGCCAATGTCACGCCGGACCGCATCCACCACCCGACCACCCTGGCGCTGGTCGCCGCCGGCAAGCCGGTGCTGTGCGAGAAGCCGCTGGCCGAGAATTTCGCCAGGGCGAGCGAAATGGCCGACGCCGCGGAAGCCGCCGGCATCGTCAATATGGTCAACCTCACCTATCGCAACGTGGCCGCGCTGCAGAAGGCGCGCCGGATGGTGCAGGCCGGCGAGATCGGCATGGTGCGCCATGTCGAGGCCTCCTATCTGCAGAGCTGGCTGGTCTCGAAATTCTGGGGCGACTGGCGCACCGATCCGAAATGGCTGTGGCGACTGTCGCGCGGCCACGGCTCCAACGGCGTGCTCGGCGATGTCGGCATCCACATCCTCGATTTCGCCAGCTATGGCGCGGCGCTCGACATCGACCATGTGTTCTGCCGGCTGCGCGCCTTCGACAAGGCGCCGGACAACCGCATCGGCGAGTACCAGCTCGACGCCAACGACAGTTTCGCCATGACGCTCGATTTCTCCAATGGCGCCTTCGGCGTGGTGCATGCCAGCCGCTGGGCCACCGGCCACATCAACGAACTGCGCCTGCGCATCCATGGCGACAAAGGCGCCATCGAGGTGGTGCACAATCTCGAGGGCTCGGCTCTGAAGGCGTGTGTCGGCAGCAATGTCGAGAACGCCAAATGGGAGGAGCTCGATGCCGGCACGGTGCCGACCAACTACCAGCGCTTCGTCGAGGCGGTGAAGAGCAGCGTGCAGACCGAACCCACCTTCCGGCACGCGGCAGGCCTGCAGAAGGTGCTGGACCTTGCCGTCGTGTCGGATGAGAAACGGGCGGAGTTGAGGGCGAACGCCGATACGCAGTGAGCCCGAAACTGCTGATCTCCCCCTTGCGGGGGAGATGCCCGGCAGGGCAGAGGGGGTGCTGTCCCGCCGACCTTTCAGCTGTTTGTAGCTGCTGCGTCTGCGGGTTATTGATGGAAAGTCGCCAGCGTTGGCGTTCCTTCACACCCCCCTCTGTCCTGCCGGACATCTCCCCCGCAAGGGGGGAGATTGGCTGTGGCTACGCTCTGCGATAAACCCCGACCGCCGCAGCGACCAGCGCGGCATTGCCGTCCGCCACGCTGGCGTCCGGCAATTCCTTGCCGTCCTCCAGCCCGACCCGGGTCGACAACTTCCGCGCGGCCGCCCTTTCGACGAAGGGCCAAACCGTAGCGTTCTCGCCATGCAGCAGGATCGAGCGGCGGATACCGGCGCGTTGCAGCACCTTCTCGATGCCGTCGGCCACCGCAAAGGCCTCGTCCAGCGTCTGCTCGGAAATCTCGATCAGCACGCGCAGCACCCGGCCGCCATGATCGAGGCCGGCCAGTCGTTCGGCGTCGGCGACGGACGCCAGGCCCGCCTCGATGCCGATGCCGCGCTGGCGCAGGCTTTCCATGACCATAGGTGCCGCCGCCTCGCTGAGATTGACCGAGGCATAGTCGGGCAGTTCGCGCCAGCCGGAGATGGCGACAAGCCTGCGCAGGTCGTCCTTCTCGATCCAGGCTCCGGTGGAGACGCCGATCAGCGTGCCCGGGCAGCCGCGGCGGAGTGCCGCGACCGTCCTGTCCATCGCTTCCGGCGCCAGGCTCTCTCGCCCGTCGGCGCCACGTGCGTGGACGTGCAGCTCGGCCGCGCCCGCAGCAATCGACGCGGCGGCGTCGCGCGCTATCGCTTCGGGGTCGAGCGGCAAGGCGGGGTGGAAATCGGCGGGTCGAGCGCCGTTGATGCAGGCCTGAACGATCATCCTTGCGGCAATCCTGTTTCGGTTGGCTGAAGCCTAGCCCAGGATCGGAGTGGCCGGAACCGGAACGATGCAATCTCCTGACAGGCCGCGCGATCAATATCCCCCCGGCCTGCGACCAGAGGGATAGACATTCATCGCGGGCGATCGCCGAACTTCGAAAGCCCCCTAGGCCGGCACGCGCTTCAGCGCCTGCGCCATGCAGTGAATGCCGCCGCCGGTCTTGGAAATCTCGCTCATGTCGACGGCCGCGACCTCGAAGCCCTGTGCCTTCAGCTTCTCGATCAGCGTCCTGCTGGAAGTCGGCGCGATCACCCTGTCCTTGCCGAGCGACATGAAGTTGCAGCCGAGCGCCATCGTGTCCTGGAAGGGCACGTCGATGATCTCGTGGCCCTTGCCCTTCAACCAGTCGACGATGCCGGGCTCGGTGCAGGCGAGGCAGACGGCGGTGAGCTTTTCGGCGATCGGCACCACCATCAGGTCGATATGGACGTAATATTCATCGATGAAGGCAAGACGCGTCTCCCAGCCTTCCTTCTCGAACCAGTCCTGCACCTGGCGCGCGCCCTCTTCCTGGGTGCGGGCGCCGCCGCAGCCGATCAGCACCACGCCCTCCTCGATGACGTTGAAGTCACCGCCCTCGAAGGTGCCGGCCGTCACCATGTCGTAGATCGGGATGCCGAGTTTTTCATAGGTGCGGATGGCGGCATAGTTCTCGCCGCGCCGCCACCAGTTGGCCATGGCGGTGATGAAGGCGCCGTAAGGCGTCATGACGCTGGAGTCGCGCGAATAGACCTGCATCGGCAGTTCCGGCGTCGGCTCGTGCCAGTGGATGTTGACGCCGAAATGCTCATAGGCCGCGACGAGGTCCTTGTGCTGCGCCTGCGCGATCTGGACGTTGCAGGGGGCCTCGCGCAGATATTTTCTCGACAGCGAACTGGTCGACAGGTGGCGCAGGAAATTGGGCGAGCCGAGCAGGACGTCAGTCAGCACGTCGGTCTCATTGGCGAAGCCCCACGCGGTCAGCGGCTTGGTGCCGCCATTGGGGTTGCGGCGCTGCAGCGAGAACGGCTCGGCGACGATGCGGTCATGGACAGTCATGGAGTTCTCCTCGAGCTGGTGTCGTTGTTGGTCAGTTATGCGGTGGAAGCGGCCGGGATCCACCAGCCGCGCCCGCGCGGCGTGGTGACATATTCCGGCCAGCGGAAATGGATGGGCGGTTCGTAGTCGCAAAGCGGCGCGATCCAGTTCGAGCCGCCGACGCCACCGCCGGTTCGCTTGACGAATTCGTCCATGGCGGCTTCGCGCGCGGCCTTGTCTTCCAGCAGGCGCAGCGCCGTCAGCGCGACCGTCTTGGCGGCGCAGGTCACCATCGGATCGATGGTGGCGGAAATACCGCCCAGCGCATTCATAACCCAGGAGGGATAGGCGTGGCCGTTTGCCGAGCGCAGCGCCGGACGGGCGACATAGAAGCGCGACGTCGGCGCGTGCCAGCTCATGTCGGTATAGTCGTCCGAGGTGGAGTTCAGCTGCGACGGCGGCAGGTCGCGGCGCAGGATCGCTTCCGCGTCGCGCGGCGTGATCAGCCGCTCCAGCTCGTCGATGAACGGGTTCTCGGTCGCCTCGCCGACGGCGTTGACCTGGACCTCGCGGGCGATGACCCTCGCCGCCTCGTCCCAGCGCGGCGCGCCGACGGTCGAGAGTGACTGATAGGTGATGTCGGCCATGGCGTGGTTGGCGAGCCCCGGCCGCGACTTCGATACCCAGTGGCGCTCGTAGCGGCAGCCGCTCATCTTGGCCGCCGCTTCCGCGTTGCGGTCGAGCACGGAGGTCACCTGCTCGGCCATGGCAATGGTCGGCACGCGGATCATGTACTGGATCTCGGCCAGGCCTGCCGGCAGATTGTCGGCGGTCGCCTGCCCTGCCGTCAGGATCGCCTCGCTGATCGACCAGCCGCCCTGATGCGTCAGCATGGAATCGCGCAGCGCCTTGGAGGCCATGTACATCATCATCAGCGCATCGTTGGCGCCGGGCGCCCGGACCGCCGAATGCGCCTGCGGGATCGGCGCGCCGTCGCTGGCGCGAACCCAATTTTCCGGTTGGTCGCAGACGAAGCGATAGATCATCGAATAGGCGGCGCCGCAATGCGTGTCCCAGCGCGCGGTGTTGCAGAGCGGCAGCATGTAGAAGGGATGGAAGGAGATCATGCCGGCGAGGCCGTCATAATAGCCTTTTGCCGCATGGATCGGCTTCGAGCCCCTCACCTTCTCGGCCGGCTCGCCGGTGAAACGCAGCGTGCCCTTGATGCCATGCTCCAGCATCGCCGCCTTGGTAGCCAGAAGCCCGCCGAGGCTGCCGATGCCGAGGCCCGAATGTGGATCGGTGTGCCCGCCGGCCTCGACGCCCAGGCCCGGCCGCGCGCGTTGGACCGTCGCGGCATCCTGGCAGTTGCCGGGCACTGCGTCATATTCGCCATACATGCCGATCGTCGGCCCATCGCCATTCGTCCAATGGGCGCAGAAGGCCGTCGGCATGCCACCCGAGCCTTCCTCGACCGAAAAGCCTTCGCGCTTCAGCCGATCGACATACCAGGCGGCCGACTGGTACTCGCGCCAGGCGGTCTCGCCGAAATCGAAGATGGTGCGCGTCCAGGCCGACAGCAGCGGCTGGATGCTGTCGATGCAGGCAAGCGCGGTTTCTTGCGCCGAAGTCGTCACCGGTTTGTCCATGGCTCAAAGAAAGCAGTGAAGCGGCTCATCAAAAAGTGATATGTTTTCCCGGCTCGTGCAAATTCGGTTCACCTGAGGCCCCTTGCGCATACCTTCCACGCAGGCGCTGCGCGCCCTCGACAGCTTCGCCCGTCACGGCAGCGTTTGGCGCGCCGCCGACGAGCTTCACCTCACCCGAAGTGCTGTCTCGCATCAGTTGCGACTGCTCGAGCGCGATCTCGGCTTCGATCTGTTGCAGCGCATCGGCAAGGGCGTGGCGCTGACGCCGCGCGGCCAGCGCTATGCTGCCGATGTCCGGAAGGCGCTGACCGTGCTCGGCGACGCGGGAACGCAAAACAGCGGCGCCGGCGTCGGCGGCTCCTTCGGCATCTCTTGTCCGCCGGGCTTCGCCTCGATGTTCCTGTGCACGCATATCGGCGAATTCCAGCAGATGTATCCGGACGTGGCGCTCTCCGTGCTGACGCCGCGGCGGCTCGACGACGTCTCCAACCCGGAGGCCGACGCCTTCATCGCCTTCGGTGTCGGCAACTGGCCGAACCGGGCGGTGGAACTGCTTTGCGAAGTCCACTTCACGCCGTTGTGCAGCCCGACCCTGCTCAACAAGATCGGCGGCTTTTCCAAACCCGCCGACGTGCTGCGCGCCAATCTCCTGCATCTTTCCGACACTGAGGACTGGGCACGCTGGCTGGCGCTGTCCAAGGTGGAAAATCCCGATACCGAAGGCGGCATCTTCTTTTCCGACATGAACCTCGTCTTCTCGGCAGCGATCGCCGGCCAAGGCATTGCCATGGGCGACGAGCTGACCGGTCGCCGGGCACTGAGCGAGGGCCGGCTGGTCAAGCCGTTCGAGGCGTCGGTCCCCTCGCCGCGTTCGTATTACCTGGTGTTCGAGCATGCGAAGGCCGCGCATCCGGTGCTGAATGCGTTCAGCGACTGGCTAAGGGCGAAGTTGTTGGAGAACAGGCTTTAGATCGAGCGGGGCGATGGAGAGCCAATCTCCCCGCAGGGGAGATTGGCAGTTCCAGCGCCACTCCCTCTCTCAGACGTGAATCGAATTTGCCGATAAGACGAAAACTATTCGGTTGCGGTGAGCCGCAGCCATGCCTACGATTTCATTGGGAACTGAGGAAAGAGCCAGGATGCAGCAACCCGGCCGGGCCGCGGAGATCAAGGCGAACGGGATCGGTAAGAGCTTCGGCTCGTTCCGAGCGCTGGACAATCTGTCGCTGGATATCGGCCGCGGCGAGTTCCTGACGTTGCTTGGACCGTCAGGTTCCGGCAAGACCACCTTCCTGATGATCCTCGCCGGCTTTGTGCAGCCGAGCGAAGGCAAGCTTTTCAGCGACGGCGTCGATATAACCAACCGGCCGGCCGAACAGCGCGCCGCCGGCATGGTCTTCCAGGGCTACGCTTTGTTCCCGCATATGAGCGTGGAACAGAACATCGCCTTCCCGCTCAAGGTGCGCAAGAAATCCGCCTCGGAAATCAAGCAACGTGTCGGCGAGATGGTCGAGCGCGTCGGCCTCAAGGGCCATGAGAAGAAACTGCCGGCGCAGCTTTCCGGCGGCCAGCAGCAGCGCGTGGCGCTGGCCCGCGCGCTGGTGTTCGAGCCGGGCGTGCTGCTCCTCGACGAGCCGTTCTCGGCGCTCGACAAGAGCCTGCGCGGCCAGATGCAGGCCGAGATGAAGCGGCTGCACCAGGAAACCGGCACCACCTTCGTCTTCGTCACCCACGACCAGAGCGAGGCACTGGCGCTGTCGTCGCGCGTCGCCATCTTCAATCACGGCAAGCTCTTGCAGGTCGGCAGGCCGGACGAGGTCTACGACCGGCCGGCCAACCGCTTCGTCGCCGAGTTCCTGGGCGAGATCAACATGCTGCCGGTGAAGGGCGTGCGCCCCGCCGACAGTGGCGCGACCGGGCTCTGCGAGGATCGCGCCGTCAACATGCGCTGCAAGGCCGAGACGATAAAGGGCGACGCCATCCTCGCCATCCGACCCGAGGACATGTCGATCGCGCCGGAAGCATCGGTCAACGAGAACGGCATCGCGGCGACCGCTGTCGCCTCGACCTATCTCGGTGCCGCGACCAAGCTAGACCTCACCACGCGCCAAGGCGCCAAGGTCACCGTCTCGGTGCCGAACGAGGTCGCGGCCGCGGCCTTGAGCAAAGGCAATTCCGTCTGGCTGACCTGGCCGGCGGAAAAAGGTTTCCTCCTTCCGGATGGAGGACAATAGAGCGCGCCGCCGCGGCCTGAAATCGCTGCATCGGCTTCCGGTTCAAATCAACGACAACAAGGGGAACTGACATGAACGACGATATGAACAACAAGACTCGGAAACAGGCCATCGAATCCCTCGCCGAGCGGACCAAGCGCGGCGAGATCTCGCGCCGGCGATTCGCGCAGCTCGCGGGCCTCGTGCTCGCCGGTACGCCGATGCTTTTGCGCTCGACCGGTGCTTTCGCCGACACCAAAGGGCTGGTGCTGGTGAACTGGGGCGGCGACGCCATCACGGCTTACGACGCAGCCTATGGCCAGGCCTTCACCAAGGACACCGGCATCCCGGTCAAGATGGACGGTTCCGGCCCGACCGAGGGCGCGATCGCCGCGCAGTACAAGAGCGGCGCGCCGACCTGGGACCTGGTCGACGTCGATCCGTTCTCGGCCATCACGCTCGGCGGCCAGGGCATGCTCGAACCGATCGACTACAAGGTCGTCGACAAGAACAAGATGCGTCCGGGCTTCGGCTGGGAATATGCCGCTTCGACCTACTTCTTCTCCTATGTGATCGCCTATGACTCGCAGAAGTTCGGCTCCAACGCGCCGACCGGCATGGCCGACTTCTTCGACGTCAAGAAGTTCCCCGGCAAGCGCTCGCTCTACAAATGGGGCGTGTCGAGCTGGGAAGCGGCCCTTCTGGCCGACGGCATCGCGCCGGCCTCGCTCTATCCGCTCGACCTGAAGCGCGCGCATGACAAGATCGCCGCCTTCAAGGAAAACGTCGTCTCCTACTGGGGCGGCGGTGCAGAAAGCCAGAGCGTTCTGCTCAACGGCGAGGCCTCGATGGCGATCGTGTGGTCGACCCGCGCCTCGCTGATCGAGCAGGACTCGGGCGGCCAGATCAAGTTCATCTGGGACCAGGGCCTGATCTCGCCCGGCGCGCTCGCGGTGCTGAAGAACAACCCCGGCGGCAAGGACGCTGCGATGAAGTTCATCGCCAGCGCGCAGGATCCGCAAAAGCAGCTCGTCATGTTCGACAAGCTCGGCCAAGGCCCGGCGAACCCGGCGGCCGACGCGCTGATTCCGGCCGACAAGAAGCGCATCAACCCCGTCGATCCGGAAAACATGAAGAAGCAGATCCCGCTCGACATGGAGTGGTACGCCAAGAATTACGGCGCCGCACTCGACGAATACACCAAGATCATCTCGGCCTGATCGGGCCGAGATTTTCCAACCGATGAGAGGCATCCTCTCCGACAGGATGGGCGCGGCGCTGCTGATGGCGCCGCTGCTCCTATTCCTTATCCTTGCCTATGCCTGGCCGTTCCTCGGCGTGGTGAAGTGGAGTTTTACGCTTCCAACGCCAGGGCTGGAGCAATACCACGCCCTGCTTACCGATGACCTCGTGCAGTCGGTGTTCATCCGCACGCTGCGCATCGCGGCGATCGTCACCGTCGTCTCCGTAACCGCCGCCTATGCGATCACCGTTGTCTGGGTGCGCGGCAGCCCGACGCAGCGCGTGCTTGCCGAATTCTGCATCCTGGTGCCGTTCTGGATCTCGGTGCTGACGCGCGCCTTCGGCTGGGTGGCGCTGCTCTCCAATCGCGGCCTGATCAACACCTGGCTGCAATCGATCGGCTTCATCTCGGAGCCGCTGACCCTGGTGCGCAACGAGTTCGGCGTCATCGTCGGCATGTCGCATTTCCTGATCCCCTTCGCGGTGTTCCCGCTGGCGTCCGCCATGCGCAGCCTGGACGAACGCGTGCTGCTCGCGGCGCGCGGCCTGGGCTCCAGCCGCATGCGCACGTTCTGGACGGTGTTCGTGCCGATGACGCGCTCCGGCATCATCGGCTCGGCGCTGATCACCTTCGTCTTTTCGCTGGGCTTCTTCGTCACGCCGGCAATCCTCGGCGGCGGCCGCAGCGTGATGATCGCGGAACTGATCTATCTGCGCATCTTCCAGAGCCCGGACTGGGGGCTTGGCGCGGCGATCAGCGTCGTTCTGGTGGTGTTCGTCGGCGCGCTGATGGCGCTTCTGTTCCGCTATGTCAAACCGAAGCAACTGGTGTAGCGCGATGCCGACTTATCGCCCCGGCCCCGTCTCGCTCATCCTCGCCGTGCTGGTGGCGCTGTTCCTGTTGATGCCGCTGCTTGCCGTCATCCCGGTGTCGCTGACGCCGAGCCGCATGCTGACCATGCCGACCGGTGAATTGTCGCTGCGCCATTACCGCTCGCTGATCGAGGATCCGCGCTGGCTGGAATCGATCCTGCTCTCGCTCAGGATCGGCGTCGTCAGCAGCATCCTTTCCACCGCGCTTGCCCTCACCTTCAGCCTCGGCGTGTGGATGTTCCAGCCGCGCTTCACCGCCGCCCTCGTCGGCTTCGTGCTGTTGCCGATGGTGGTGCCGCCGGTGGTCTCGGCCGTCACGCTCTATTTCCTGCTCACCTCGGTCTCCGGCCTCACCTCCTTCTTCGGCTACGATACCTGGCTGGGTGTGGCCATGGCGCATTCGGTGATGACGGTGCCTTTCGCCACGGTGCTCATCCTGGTGTCGCTCAGCCAGCTCGACCGCCGTATCGACCTTGCCGCGCGCGGCCTTGGCGCCAGCGTTTGGGAACGCGCAACGCGCGTCATCATGCCCAACATCAAGTTCGGCATCGTCACCGCGGCGCTGCTGTCCTTCGTGCTCTCCTGGGAGGAGATCGGCGTGACGCTGTTCATCACCTCGGTGAACGCCATCACCCTGCCGCGGCTGATGTGGATGGGCCTGCGCGACAACATCGATCCGGCGATCGCGGCACTTTCGGTGATCCTGATCATCATCACCGTGCTGGTGCTTATCGCGCGCAGCGTCATCACAAGGCAGCGCGGCGCAAGGCCTGATTAGACAAACCTGACCGAGACGCGGCCGAACCTGCCCAAATCGCCGGTGACTTCATCGCCTGGCTCGACTTCTATCGGTTTAACGCAGGTGCCGGTTATCACCACCTGCCCTGGCTCGAGCGCTATGCCCAGGCCCGACAATTCGTTGACGATCCATTGAAGGGCAATCCGAGGATCGCCCAGCACGGCCGCCCCCGATCCGTCATGGCGCGACTTCCCGGCGAGGAACCCGACCACCGGGTGCTTCGCCATATCCACATCGCGCCAATCGTCCTCCACGGCCTCGCCGATGACGAACAGATTGGCGCAAGCATTGTCCGCGATGAGCTGCGCCGCGCCGACCGCGCAGAAATCGTCGTATCGCGAGTCCGGTATCTCGATCGCCGGGTGCAGGGTCGCCACGGCATCCATCACTTCGGCGATCTCATAGGGCTCGGCGCGCGGCTTCAGCTCGCGGCCGAAGCGAAAGGCGAATTCGATTTCGGCCACGCGCATCCTGCTCGTCGCCAGCGAAACGGCTCCGCCGACATCGACCGCCTTCTCGGCCAGCAGGCGCCCGGCCATCGGACCGTCGACGTTGATATGCCTTTGACCGGCAAGGCTGGTTGCGGCGATCTTCCAACCGAAAAGCGGAGCCGCGGAGCGATCCATCACATGCGACTGGACGGCATAGCCTTCGGAGCGCGTTTGCGGCCGCACCGTCTCGGGTATCGCATCGAGACGGGTGCCATTGTCCCAGTGGGCCACCAACAGGCGCGAAGCGGCCTTGGCTTTTTGCGTATCGAACATCGACAGCACCGAAGATCAAAAAATGCCACGCCGCCCGGCGCTTCGCGGATCAGGAGCCCGGCTGGGACCATTGCGCAATGTGAACCAGGCGAGACGATAGGCGACGGGGTATCGAGAGTCCACATTGCCAGTCAGGAGCTTCCCGACGACACCAAGCCGGTGATCGCCCTTGGTGAACGCGGCAAGGCACGGGACCGCAAAACGAAAGAGGCCCGCCGGGAGCGGCGAGCCTCTTACGGAGCCGAAGTGGAAGCTCGGCGCCGTCATGATCCGGGGGTGTGGATCGACTCGAAATTTAGCCAACAGCGCCCGGCCCGGCGACTTACAAATCTGTAATCTTCGGCCCGGCAGGATCAGGCGACACCAACAAAAAGAGGCACGTTATCATAGTCTTGCGAGCGTCCGCGATCGCGCCGTCACGGCGCCTTCAATCAAAAGTGATGGAGCGGAAACCGGCTGACTACCGATTCCGCGGCAACATTCTGGTCAGCACCGTGTCCCGGCGAATGAAGTGGTGATAAAGCGCAGCCATGGCGTGCAAGCCGGCCATGATCAATATGCCGTTCGCGCAGAGCGAATGAAGCTCGCGAATAGTGCGTGCGGTTACCCTGTCCGGGGCGAAGGGTGCGGGAATCATAAACAGGCCGAAGAAGCTCAACGCGTCGCCCCGGAACCAGGTCAACAGGATCCCGAGGACGGGGATGGCGATGAGCAGGGTATAGAGAATGAAATGCCCGATCTTCGCCGCTGCCTGCTCGGCAGCGGGCATTTCCGACGGAAGGCCAGGCGCGCCCCTAAGGCCGCGCAGCACCACCCGCCAGAACACGAGCGCGGCCAGGAGAAGGCCAAACGAAATGTGCAACCGCCAGAAGAATGCGACCGCAGGATCCCCGCGAGAATAAAAAGCGTCACCATAGGTCAGGGCGTAGAGCAGGACGACGAGCGCGAATAGTGTCCAATGAAGGAACTTCTGGGTGGACGTGTAGGTCATGGCGAGGGCCATTCCGAAGGGCTCCTTTTGACAGGTCTTCCCGTTTCGGACGCTTTCCCGGCAGACTTGTGGCCGCTAAATTAAGAATTCGTAAGACTACAACAAACCGGCAAAACGCAAACCAGCGCTTTGCCTGTCGCATTGCCGTCTATTCTCGTCCACGCCATCGAGGCGCCGCACCGGACGAAGGCCCCCCGGCCTCGTCCGTGCGTGCAGGCAGTTCAGGCGGCCTGCGGCCGCCGCATCCTCTCGACAAAGGCCTGCCTTGCCGGTCCGGCAAGCGGCTTGTCCATGGCCAGCAGGCCATCGAGCAGCGCCAGGAGTTCGCGCGCTGCCGAAGACTTGCAGGAGTAATAGACCATCTGACGATCGCGGCGGGTTTCGACCAGGCCAAACCTGCGCAGTTTGGCCAGGTGTTGCGACAGCGCCGATTGGCTGAGTTCGACCTTGTCAGCGAGCACGCCGACAGAGAGTTCGCCCTCGGCCAGGTAGTTCATGATGAGCAGACGCTTCTCGTTGCCCATCACCGCGAGAAAGGCTGCCGCGCTTTCTGCGTTGGCGGTAAGTTTCTTGGTGACCATCGATTTCCCCGTGGTTCATGCTCTTCCGAAGGCCATGGGGGCGATGGCTTCAGAGTTCCAGAGCGTTGGTGAGCATGCCCCGATTTGGACACGGGACCTGCCCTGCTTCTTTTCAACCAGAACCCCTTCGTAACCCGGTTGCCACCACGTCGGGGTTGTTGGTATCGGACAGAACGCGCGGTGCTTTTCTGGGCGCAAGTCAATGCAGACTCGGAAAAATTCCACGCTGCTAATGCGTATCAGCGAAGCGCTCATTCGGCAAGAATATAACGAGGCCGGCAAAGCAATGGCCAACCGCGGGCATGCAAGCACCGCAGCCGGCGTGACCGGTCGAAGAGACCTCGGCCACGATGTTGCCGCGACTCACTCCCAATCTCGAAGCGTGCTAATATTAGCCGGGCAAAGGGGACCGGGCTGTAGGAGGAAGCCATGTCCGTCGTACGCAACACATTCACCCCCGACGAGACGGCCATGCTCGGCCGTGTCTACGAAAACGGCAATGTCGAGGGCGAGACCGCCGAGCAGAAGGAGGCGCGCGCCTCGCGCATCCTCGCCAATTACATGGCGGGCATCACCGACGAGGCGGAACTGATGGAGCTTTCGCGAAGGCCGCTTGGACGGTGAGCAGCGCGTGCCGCACCGGTGAGACGGCTTCACGTTAAGTTGACGTTTCGCGGGGCAACTCTACGGTAAAATATATCGTTCTCCGACATTTTTCGGGAGGTTGGCGATGATCCAAGGATGGTTTTCGAGGCCGGTCGAAGTCGCCGTCGGCGTTTCCGGCTCGATCCGCCACATATCCAACGCCGAGCAGGCTGTCGAACTGCTGACCGGCCAATGGCGCGATGCCGGCAGCGCGCCGCACGGCGCGGCGCTGCGCGCGTGCCGCCGGGCGATCCGCGGCGACGTCGCGGCGGACAATGCCAGGGAGGCCTTTGTTGTCGCCGCGCGCGAGGCGCATGTGTTGGTGGAATAGAGCGGACCGGCGTTCCACAAGCCCGCCTATCGATAGTAAAGCCACAAGAGCACCAGCACCGCGAACACCGCCGGAGAAAGCAGGATTCCGGCCCGAAAGATGCACATGGCCAGCTGAAGCGGAGTGAACATGCCTGGCGGCGTCGGGCCTATCGATCGCGCGACTTGACGGAAAACCGACGCGCCGTTCCAAACGCGCGCAAACGATCAGTTTCAGCGCGGGCACGGCTCAGCCGCATCTCCTCGTAGAGTCCGAAAGCGGTCGCCATCAAGGTGGCGACGGTCATGGTGGATGCGAGCACGGCGATAAGCATGAGAGGTCTTCCCGCGTTTTCATCAGCCTGCCGGATTCATTAGCGCCGTCCGCGAGGGCACGTCAGTGACTTTGGTCACGCGATTTTTCAGCCGGCCGGATCGCGAATCCGCCGGCCCATGGCCCGTCCGGACGCTGCCAATCGTCGGTTTGAAATTCTTCGGAACCTAATGCGTGGTGGTTGGTTAACGCGCGGGTCGGCAATCGCCCTCGGCCTGCATCGACGCCATCCGGCGTCGCTTGCTTGCCCAAAATACGATCATAAGAACGGAGGAAGTGATGAACGATGTCTGGTTTTCCGAACCGGTCGTGATCGATTTCCAGCCAAACGGCCAGCGGAAGGTATCAAGCTGTTTCGAAGCGATGGAATGCCTCGACCAACGCTGGCCGGGACAGGCGCGCGACGGCGCCTGGCGCTCGGCAAGCCGTGTCTGCCGCGATGCGCTCGACGGCCTGCGCAGCCCGGTGGAAGCCCGCAAGACACTGCGCAAGGCGGCCAAGGTCGCCGGCCTGCTGGCGTAGCCTCGATTTCCCATGGCGTCCCACCGGGGACGCCGCCAAGCCCGTCGTGGTTTCCCATTGCCGCGGCGGGCTTTTGTTTTCCATGAGGGCGAAGCGGCGGCCGACGCATACTCCGGAACACGTTCAAGCACGCATCCCGTTGGGCACATGAAAACGCCGGCCGCTGGGCTTCGGGGGCCTGACGGGTTCAGGCCCTTCCATTTCGGTGAGTGGGATGCCGGGCCGCAACGCAAGCGCCGGCGCGTGGCAACCGGGTGGTTACAATCCACAGCGGCGGAGGGCGAAAACAGGCTTGCGCGACCCGATCAGGCGAATCCGCCAAGCACTTCCGGAAACTGGACCGCCATCGCTCCTTCATCCGCCTGCCGGGCGTAGATCCGATGCATCTTCGTGCCGTCATACCTGGCCCGGCGGCGTTGCACGTCCTTGCCGAAAAGGCCAGCAACAGCATCGAAGCGCCGGATGAAGCGCTTCATCACGCCGCGCTCGAAGGGTATGCGCTGCTCGAACGGCTTGCGCCAGGGCGTGTCCTTTGCCAGGTCGCGCCAGACCCCGAGAGCTTCGAGTTCGACGCCGACCTGATTGCCCCACGGCTTGCCGCCCGCGAAATGCCTGGCCCAGGCTTGCGAGAAGCGAAATTCTCTCGTTCCGAGCGATTGCAAATTCCAGTTGGGGTGCATCGTCTGCCATTTGCCCTCGAAGGCGACGTTCAGGGCATTTTGATCGTTCATCTGGCCTTGGACGGCGGTCTTTCGCGTCTGCTCCAGCAGGGCATTCTCCCGGACAGCGTTCATGTCGAAGACGACGACACCGGAATTGAAATACGGCGCGCCGGGCGCCAGCTTGAGCTTTTGCCGGTATGAAGGCCTGAAATACATGTAGTCGTCATGCGCGGCGAGCAGCGGGGCGCGCAGCGGTTGCCCGATCAAGTCGCTGATGTCCCTGTTGAAGAGGACATCGCAGTCTGTGTATGCGATGCGATCGTACAGCTCGAAAACCGGAAACTGGTCGGCGAAAAGCCGAACGTAAGCGGCAATGCTGTATGTTCCGAAGCGAAAGCCGAAATTCGTCATGAAGTCCGTGACATCGACCAGCTCGACCTTGCCTTTCAGCAGATGGCGGGCGACGTCTAGGTCCGGTTCGCTCGCACCGGTGTAGAGCAGAAAGCCGTCGACCGGTGTCGAGACATCGATTATCCGACGCGCCGCCAGGCAGGCATATGGAAAGTATTCGGCGTCCGTGGCCAGAAAGAAACACGATTTGGTCATTCGCCACCGCAACCCTTATTTCGCCGCGGTGCCTGCCACAAAATGCTTCTCGACGAAAGCCTCGATCGGGCCGGTGAGCGAGGCCGCCTCGCTCTTGATCTTGTCATCGTCCCAGCGCCACCATTGGATCGCCAGAAGCTTCGATATGGTCTCCTCCGGGAATCGATACCTGATCAGGGTGGCCGGAGACCCGCCGACGATCGCGTAGGGCGGCACTTTTTTGATGACGACGGCTCCGGCGCCGACAATCGCGCCATCGCCGATCTCCACTCCCGGCAGTATCATCGCGCCGTTGCCGATCCAGACATCATTGCCGACGGTGATGCCGGCCGGTTTGCCGCCATTAACGATCGGCTCGGGCTGCTTCAGCAATCGGCTGTAGATCGGGAATGATGTTGCGCTGTCGGTTGGATGCTGGCCAGAGCAAATGAAAAGCACTCGACCGGCAACCGAGCAGAAGGCTCCGACTTGCAGCGGAGCATCCTTCAAGGGGAACAGAACCTTTCGCCATGTCACGCCGTAGGTGTGACGGCCAACCGTTACATGCTCCGGTAACTTGGAGCGCATGTCCCTCAGCCATTTGGAAAGCGCCGACATTCAGATCTCTTCCCCAACGCTCATGCGACATAGCCCCGGACCGGCGGAACCATCAACCGGGAACTTTGGGCGGCGCAAGGGAGCGGCCCACCCGAAAGCGCACCGACATCAGGAAAGTTTTGAGTGGATTGCGGTAGCGCGTGTTGGTAGTGGGAGGTCCCCGGCACTTCTCCCATTGATCGAATGAACGACGTTTTTGGTTATATCGCTTATGGCGATAACGAGGTTTATCACTTTGGCGCATTGCTGAGCGCACTTAAGCTTTTGCACAATTGCCTAGGCGCCAGAATAATCGTTGCAACCGACAGGCCCGAGCTTTTTCGCGGATACCCCGTCGAGACGATTGCTATAACCGCCGAGCAGAAAGAGTTGATGTCTTTCGGCTGGCGTTATCATTTCGGCATCAAGGCCGCGTTCCTCATCGAAATCCTGAAGCAAGCCGACCGCCTGATCTTCATGGACTCGGACCATTACCCTTATGTCGATCCATCCAGAGGGTTCCGACAGATTTCGCCGACTCGTTCATTCATGCGTAAGTGCGAGGGCGAGCATCGGCTTTACCCGGTTCTTACAGGCAAAGGCGTCAAAATCGCAGACTATACCCTGACTGGGCACGAACCGATGTGGCAAAGTGGAATCCTTGGCATTCATCGAGCCAATGTCGGTGCATTGACCGAAGCCTATTCCGCGATGCTGGCAGTACGCGAATTGACCAATACAGACGCACCCGAACAGTTTTGCATCGGTGTCGCGCTTTCTCGAAAAGGCCTGGCTCTCAGCCGACACCACCTTCCGGTCAGCGACTACAACACTCGAGGCAAGAAGGCCTTCGCCAGCCCACGCGTGCTGCAGTTCTTCAAGATGTACGGCGACTACCCAATTGCCGAGCAAATTAGGAGAGCCGGTTGGTATCGCCTATGGCGATCCCCCGTAGACCTTTGGCGCCAGCGGCGGAGGTGGTCGTTTTAGTTTGCTGTCGTCAGATCGTCGCCGGTGCGCTGGCGATCCCGAGTTCGTATCAATGGGTGTCGATAGTCAATTTGAGGCCGGGTTGCCCGCCCGATGAAATCTTCAGGCTGCTTGATTTTTCTTACGCTGCCAAGCAAAGGGAGTATCGGGGGGTTTGCCGCTTCGAGAGGCAGCCTTGGCATTCAAACCAATCGTGGACAGACTAAGCAGAAGCCAGGCCGTCATCCAGGCCAAGATGCTTCGCAACCAATTCGTCTATAAGAATTTCGAAAGTCGAGGACGGGCATCCGGGCACCTGCTCGCCAAGCAGTTACAAGACGCAAGCGTATCGCGCGTTTGCATTACGATCGCTTTCAATACGCCGTGGGTGATCGACGCCTTGACGAAGGCGTGGGAAATCCAGCCGCCGGGAATGACGCTGGTGGTCGTCGACAATTCGACAAAACCTGAGGCCAGGGAGGCCATTGCCCGCATCTGCCGAATTCGGGACGTCCCCTATCTCGCGCTGCCGATGCGGATTGAGAAGCATCTGTCGAGATCGCACGGATCGGCGATCACGTGGGCATTCAACAATATCGTGAGGCATTTGAAACCGGAGCTGTTCGGCTTCATCGATCACGACTGCTTCCCGGTCGCCCCCTTCGATATTCCGTCCAAGCTGGAAGACAAGGCGGCCTACGGGAAGAAATTCCTTCCGGGGGAAAACCACATCTACAAGCCAAAGCCGGGAGATCGGCACTGGAACCTGTGGGCGGGCTTTTGCTTCTACCGGTTCTCGGCCGTAGCTGGCCATAAGCTGAACTTCGAACCCCGCCTCAATCTCGGCTTGGATACTGGAGGCGCAAATTGGGCGCTCTTTTACTCTAAGTTGGACGCCGACAAGGATGTGGCCGTCGCATTGGTGCGTGAAAGCCCGATGACCATGGCCGGCGCGGTCGGGCACCACGAGTTCATCGACGGCGCCTTCTTTCACCTCGCCGGCGTGTCGTACCCCGAAAGACCGGGTTACCACCACCGAACGGAGGAGCACCGGGAAATGCTTCGGGATTATGTGTGGAACACTTATCTCGGCGGCCCGGCCGGGCAGACGGTGAGTGATTTCTGACGAGGTTTTTCGCGACCGAGCCGTTGGCGAAGGTTGGATCCAGAGTCAGCCAAGTCCCGTAAGCCGTTGAATAAACTGGCGATCCCGGCAGGATTCGAACCTGCGACCATCGGCTTAGAAGGCCGGTGCTCTATCCAGCTGAGCTACGGGACCGTCGGCCGGCCGGGCCGGCTGATGCGCGCTACGCCAAGGCGAGGCAAGACTCGGGAAGTCAGTGCGTCCAGGGCGTCCTGCGGTCATAGCGGAAATTGTCCGAATAGGAAATCTGCCGGCGCTTGGCTTCCTTCGGCTCTTCGACGCGATAGGCGATCTTTTCCTTCTCGGCATAAGCCATGGCCTCTTCCTTCGTGTCGAAGGTGAGCTTCACCTGGCTCAGCATGTCACCCGAGGTGGTGTAGCCCATCAGCGGATCGATCTTCTTGCGTTGGGCGGGATCGAATTCCAGCACCCAATGTCCGGTCTTGGCCTTGCCGGACTGCATCGCGGTTTTGGCTGGACTGAAAATGCGCGCGGACATGACCACCTCTTTGCCGCCCGAAGACCGGGCACCTCGTTCAGCGCCTCCGGGGATTCTACGGAAGCCCCGATTTCACGCCAATCCGTCATTACTGTGCAATCGGCGCGGCGGCAAGGCCGCAAGCGCCCCTGCGTTCCCACGGCGCTGGGAACCTCGCCGCGCCGGCGACATTATCGAAAGGTCGGGCGGCGGGCCGGAGCCAGCCTTCCCGTGAACCATCCATCAGAAGCGGACGTTCGCCATGACCAATGCAACCGAACACCCCGTCCTGCAGCTCGCCGTGCTTGTCGGCAGCCTGCGCGCCCAATCCTTCAGCCGCAAGATCGCCAAGGCGCTCGCCGCCCGCGCGCCGGATTCGGTGCGCTGCCGCTTCATCGAGATCGGCGAGTTGCCGCTCTACAACGAGGATCTGGACGGCGACAGCCCGCCGGCGGCGTGGTCGGCCTTCCGCGCGGCGATACGCGAATGCGACGCGGTGCTGTTCGTCACCCCGGAATACAACCGCTCGATCCCGGGCTGTCTGAAGAATGCGCTCGATGTCGGCTCGCGGCCGCCGGGCAAGAGCGTGTTCAAGGGCCTGCCCGCGGGGGTCGTCAGCGTCAGCCCGAGCAAGATCGGCGCCTTCGGCTCCAACCATGCGCTGAGACAAACCTTCGTCTTCCTCGACATGCCGGTGATGCAGCAGCCGGAGGCCTATATAGGCAATGTCTCGGAGCTGTTGGACGACAAAGGCGCGGTGACCAACGCCGACACCGCCACCTTCCTCGAGAATTTCATGGCCAGCCTGGAGACCTGGATCAGGACGGTGCATCCTGGCGGCTCGTCCTTCGATGCCTTCATGAAACAGCGCGAGAAGATTGCCGGGGACTATGTCAACGGCGACGCCTCCTCGCTGAAAGCGATCGTCACCCGTGCCGGGCCGGCGACGTTCTTCTCGCCGCGCGGCGACCATCTCGAAGGGGCCGAAGCGGTTGCCGGCCGTTACGAGCGCGATGCTGTGAGCTTCCACAAAGGCGGCAACACCGACCTCGAGGTGCTGCAGGCGTCGGCAAGCGGCGATCTGGCCTTCTGGAGTGGCTTGCAGCATGCCAAGGCGCGCATGGGCAGAAACGGCGAGGCGACCGAGATGACCTTGCGGGTCACGGAAGTGTTCCGGCTGGAGGACGGCGCGTTCAAGCTGGTGCATCGCCACGCCGACCCGGTTCATTAGCCGGCGCTTGCAAAAATCCGCGACACAATGCCGGAGGTCTTTGCAACATAGGCCTATTCCTTTTGGCCCGTGGGCGGCATATGTCAGATACATGGTCGTGCCAGTTGAAGGCATGATGACGGCGATAAAGACACGTATGGGCGCGGAAGCGAAAGTCTTGCCGTCGGGGGCCGGCGAGCCAGCGATACTGGAAGGCGCAATTGTCATCGGCGCGGGCGCCGCGGGGCTTGCCGCCGCGCATGCGCTGGCCAAGGCCGGCGTGACGATGCAGATCCTGGAACGCGAGGAACGGCTGGCCGAGCCCTGGCATCGCCGCCACGACAACCTGCACCTCAACACGCATCGCGATCTTTCTTCGCTGCCGGGCGTTTCCTATCCCGCGGGAACGCCGGCCTTCCCGCACCGCAGCGCCGTCATCCGCCATCTCAACGATTTCGCCGAGACGCACAGGCTGCCGATCGCCTTCGGCGTCAAGGTCGAAGGAATCGAATTTCGTGGCGACCACTGGCTGCTGCGGACAAGCGCGGGCTTGAAGGCGGCGCGATATGTGGTGGTCGCCACCGGGCGCGACCGTCAACCCTTCATCCCGGCCTGGAAGGGCATGGCGGATTTTTCAGGATCGATCATCCACTCGGCCGATTTCGGCAAGGCGAGCGACTATGCCGGCAAGAAGGTGCTGGTGGTCGGCGCCGGCAATTCCGGCTTCGACGCGCTCAACCATCTTTCCCGCGTCGAGACGGGCCAGATGTGGCTTTCGGCGCGCAACGGACCTTCGCTGCTGCCCAAGCGCATCGGCAAGATCGCGGTGCATCGCATCTCGCCGGTGATGGCAAGCCTGCCGACACGGCTCGCGGACGCGGCCATGGCGGCAACGCAGCGCCTGGTGTTCGGGGATCTGACGAAATACGGCCTGCCCCCTGCCCCGTCCGGCGGCGCCAGCCGGCTCGGCTCCGACTATACGGCGATCGCCGCCGACGACGGCGCGGTCGATGCCATCAAGGCCGGGCGCATCATCGTCGTGCCGCAGCTGCGCGAATTCAGGCGCGACGGCGTCGTGCTGGACAATGGACAGACGATCGCGCCCGACATCGTCATTGCCGCCACCGGCTACCGCACCGGGCTGGAGACGATGCTGGGCGGGCTCGGCGTGCTCGACGCCAAGGGCGTGCCGCTGTTCAACGGCGCCGCGAACGACCCGAAGCTGCCCGGACTCTGGTTCACCGGCATGCGGCCGAGCATTCGCGGCTGCTTTGCCAATGCAAGGATCCAGGGCGCTGCGATCGCCAGGAAGATCGCCAGCCAGAAACGCTGAGTGGCATCGTCAGTTCCGACCTCGGTTTTTGTGTTGCCTTCCGGGCGTGCGCCCCCTATACGCCGCGGGACGTCGGAGTGTAGCGCAGCCTGGTAGCGCACCTGATTTGGGATCAGGGGGTCGCAGGTTCAAATCCTGCCACTCCGACCATTGCTTCCTGGTCCGTTCCGGACACATGGGTTACGGTTTATACCGGAGACATGGGTAACACTTTTGGCCCGAAGGGGTTTTGGAGT
>NZ_VFTM01000014.1:0-145610 GCF_006439555.1 Mesorhizobium sp. B3-1-6
AGGCGTTACCACGGTCCAGAATTCTGCTCCGCTGCATCCCTCGCGCGAGATCACGGAATGGATCCTCGGGTCTGCGCCCCGTCGCTTCGCTCCTTGCTTCGCCATAGAATGACGAAATCGCGACGGCCAAGGCCAATTTTCAAGGCTGCAATTGCCGCTGAAAATTTCTACGACGAACTGTATCCGGCTGGTATTATCGGCGATTGCAGACCAAAGCGAACCGGAACACCCCATGCTTGCCAGACCCGACGCCTATCGCTGCATCGAATGCGGCCTGCCTTACCGGGCGCCCGGGTTCTCGTACTATCACGGCATGATCGAGGAAGGCCCCGCCTACTGGACCGATCCCGGCCTATTGTGCTCGCCGCAATGCTCGCTCGCGCGTCACAAGAAGCGCAAGGCGGAAGGCACGCTGCCGCAGGAGCCGGCGCCCGATCCGTTCGAAGTCCCGTCGCTGTTTAGGCGCTGATCGATCCCTCAGCGTATGCTGCGACCCACCGCCTGCAGCGCCAGAAAGGCCTCGTAGCGGCGATCGTGCCACGTCCGCATGGCGTCGGCCGCCGGCCTGAAAACATCACCAAGCCGGGACATGGCAGGCATGGCGGTCGAAAGGTCCGCATACCGGCCGGATGCCACCGCTCCGAGCATCGCGGCACCCAGCAGCACCGGCTCGGGCGATTGCGGGGCGGCGACCGGCAGGCCGGCAGCGTCGGCAAGCAACTGGCGCACCAGCGGCGACTGCCCGGCGCCACCGCTGATGACGATGGTGTCGACGGCAAGACCGGATGAGGCCATCGCCGCCACGATCTGACGCACGCCATAGCCGAGGCCGCAAAGCCCGGCGACATAAAGGCCGACGAGACTTTCGACGGAACGGTCGGTGCCGAGCCCGGCGATCAGGCCGCGCGCATCCGGATCAGCCAATGGCGAACGATTGCCGAGGAATTCTGGTACGACATGGATGCTTCCCGCAAGCGTGGCGGCAGCCGACAGGTCGGGCGAAGCCGCCGTGGCGGCCGCGGCCAGCCAATCGACCAGCGATTTGCCTTCGGCCGCGGCGCGCTCGGAAGCCTCCGCTGCGGCCGGATGGAAACGCACCAGCAGATCGATCGCCGCCCCGGCCGCCGACTGACCGCCCTCGCTCAGCCAGAATCCCGGCACCATGGCGGAATAATAGGGTCCCCATACACCCGGGACGAAGGCCGGACCTTCGCTGCTTGCCATGGTGCAGGCCGAGGTGCCGAGCACATAGGCCATGCGTGAGGCGATGGTACCGGCATCGCCGGCAGCGCCCACCGTGCCGACGCCGCCGGCATGGGCATCGATCAGCCCGGCGGCCACGATTGTGCCCGCAACCAGTCCCAGTTCGGCCGCAGCCTTCTCCGTCAGCCCGGCGCCAAGCGCCGTGCCGGGATCGACCACTTCGGTGCCGATGCGGGCAAAGCCCTCGTCGGCAAGCTCGCCGAGCCCGACGGCATGGAAATAACTGTCGTCCCAGCGCCGCTCATGGCCGAGATAGGTCCATTTGCAGGCCAGCGTGCAGACCGAGCGGGCAAGGCTGCCCGTGGCGCGCCAGGTCAGGTAATCGGCGAGGTCGAAGAAATGCCGCGCCCCGGCGAAGGTCGCGGGCAGGTTCTCCTTGAGCCACAAAAGCTTCGGAGTCTCCATCTCCGGCGAAATGACGCCGCCGACATAGTCGAGGACCGGAAGCCCCAGGGCGTTGATGCGCCTGGTCTGGTCGAGGGCGCGATGGTCCATCCAGACGATGATGTTTCGATCGCTGTCTCCCGAACGGCCGACCGGCAAGGGCTCGCCATCGTCGCCGACCACCACCAGGGAACAGGTCGCGTCGAAGCCGATGCCGCAGATTTCCCGGGGATCGACGCCCGCCTTCCCGACCGCCTCGCGCACACTGGCGCACACCGCCTGCCAGATGTCGCGGCTGGATTGCTCGGCGATCTCGCCGGGCTCGACGAACAGAGCAATGTCGCGCTTGGCGGAAGCAAGGAGTTCGCCGCGCTCGTCAAAGACGCCGGCGCGCGCGCTGCCGGTGCCGACATCGATGCCGAGGAAATGGGAAGGCATGGGAACCTCAAAGGTAAGGCAGTAGGCAGTAGGCAGTAGGCAGTAGGCAGTAGGCAGTAGGCAGTAGGCAGTAGGCAGTAGGAGATGGTCAATGCTGGATGGCCGGACGCAAGGGCCTCTTTCCCTATTCCCTACTGCCTAATTCCTATTGCCTACAGATCATTGCTCTGCGGCAGGATCACCAGATCGCGAATGGTGATGTTTCTTGGCCGCGTGAGCATGAACAGGACGGCTTCCGCGACCTCGGTGGGCTGCATCAGCCCGCCGGCCGCCAGCTCGTCCTCTAGCTTCTGCTTTGGCCAGTCGCTGATCAGCGCCGTCACCACCGGCCCTGGCGCGACTGCGCCGACGCGCAGGCCGTGCTTGGCCACCTGCCGGCGCAGCGTGTGGACGAAGGCCTGTATGGCATGCTTGGAGGCCGTGTAGACCGGCTCCCAGACGACAGGCACAAGACCCGCGATCGAACTGGTGACGACGATGTCGCCGGTCTTGCGCCCGACCATGTGCGGCAGCACCGCGTGCACCGAGCGGAACACCGAATTGATGTTGAGGTTCAGCATGCGGTCCCACGCGTCCGGATCGCCGTTGAGGATCTCACCGCCGACATAGGAGCCGGCATTGGCGTGAAAGATGTCGAGCTGGCCGGTCTTTTCGAGGATACCGGGCAGCATGGTCGCCACGCTGGCGGGGCTGGTGAGGTCGACCACCAGCGGGATCGCGCCGGCGCCGAGCTCGGCGACCACCTCCTTCAGCCTGTCCTCCGCGCGGTCGACCAGCACGACGCGGGCGCCGGCGGCAAGCATCGCCCTGGCGCATTCGAGGCCGATGCCCGATGCCGCGCCGGTGACCGCGGCGACTTTTCCCGAAAGATCTTGAGCCATGTGTACCCTTCTCGTTTGAACTGTTCAGGCGCGGCCGTGCGAAGCACGGGAACGGCGCGCTAGGGAGTCGACGATCACGGCGATGGCCAGAACGGCACCGGTGATCATGTAGCGAAGCGACGAGGACAGATCGAGCAGCGTCAGCCCGCTGGCGATCGACTGGATGACGATGATGCCGAGCAGCGCGGAATAGGCGCTGCCGCGGCCGCCGAACAGGCTGGTTCCGCCGATGACCGCGGCCGCGATGGCGTTCAGGTTGACGTCGCCGGTGCCGGCCTGCTGGCTGGCGGAAGCGAGCCGCGCGGCGGCCAGCACGCCGCCCAGCGCGGCGAAGAGCGAGCACAGCGCGAAGGCGCTGAGGTAGATGGCGCGCACCTTGATGCCGGCGCGGCGCGCCGCCTCGCGGTTGCCGCCGACGGCCGTCATCGAACGCCCCCACTTGGTCCGGGTGAGCGCATAGTTCATCGCCACGACGAGGCCGACGAAGAGGCCGAACATCCACGGGATGCCACGTGACTGGTTGAGATAGGCGACGATCAGCTCGAGGCCGACGGTAATGATGGCGACGCGCACGATGAGCCCGGTCGCGGACGGTGCCGACAGGTTGGCCGCCCGGCGGCGCGCGAAGGTGCGAAGCCCGGAGATCAGCAGCGCCAGGCCCGGGATCGCGGCCAGCGTGTACGATACCCATTTCGGCATCACCATCAGCTGGCCGAAATCCACCAAAGCGGAGCCGTATGGCAGGTTGATCGAGCCGGTGGAGCCGAGGATGTAGAGCTGCATGCCAAGCACCGCGAGCAGACCGGCCAGCGTCGAGACGAAGCTCGGCATGCCCAGACGGTTGAACAAAAGGGCATAGAGCGAGCCGATCAGGGCGCCAAAGGCGAGCGCCGCCAGGATGGCGAGCGCGACGGGCCAGCCCTGGTTCACCCAGAGCGTGCCGACCATTGCCGAAGCGAAGCCGCTGATCGAGCCGACGGAGAGGTCGATCTCGCCGACCATCAGCACGCAGACGATGCCGAGCGCGATGACGCCTACCGTCGAGCAGTCGAACAGGAGATTGACCAGATTGCTGCTGGAGACGAAGACGGGGTTGAGGCTGGTGAAGACAGTCCAGATGACCACAAGCCCGACGATGACCGGCAGGGAGCCGAGATCGCCGCTGCGCACGCGATCCAGGAAGGCGCGGAGCGCGCCGCCGAAGCCGGCTTCATGCTTCACCCGCGCATCGGCGCGGTCGAGCGCCATTGGGGCGGAGGTGCTTTTCTCTGCCGTCATGGGCGCTGCTCCCCCGCCTGTGCGCTGCCGCTGCGATCGCGCTCCGTGCGCAGGCGCTCGACCCGGCGCGACACCGCGTTGTTGGACGCGCCGGTGATGGCGCTCACCAGATCCTGGTTCGAGGCGTCGGGCTCGAAGACACCGTTGTTGCGCCCCAGCCGCAGCACCACGATGCGGTCGGCGACGGCGCGGACATCCTCCATGTTGTGGCTGATCATCACGACGCCGAGGCCGCGCGCGCGGACGCGGTCGATGAGGTTGAGCACTTCAGCCGTCTGGGCGACGCCAAGTGCGGCGGTCGGCTCGTCGAGCAGGATGAGTTTCGGTTCGAGCAGCAAAGAGCGCGCGATGGCGACGGTCTGGCGCTGGCCGCCGGACAGCGAGGCGACCGCCTCGCGCACGCTCGGGATGCGCGCCGACAATTCGTTGAGCAGCGTCCAGGCGCGCATCTCCATCGCCACCTCGTCCAGCCGCAGCGGGCTGAGCTCGTTGCCAAGGAAAATGTTGGCGACGACGTCGAGGTTCTCGCAGAGCGCGAGGTCCTGGAACACCGTGGCGATGCCGAGCGTCAGCGCCGCGCGCGGGTCGGGCAGCGTCACCGCCCTGCCGCGGAAATTGATCGTTCCCGAGCTCGGCTGATGCACGCCCGCGAGGATCTTGACCAGCGTCGACTTTCCGGCGCCGTTGTCGCCGACCAGCGCGACGACCTCGCCGGCATGGACGTCGAAATCAATATCGGTCAGCGCCGAGACGGCGCCGAAATTCTTCGATATGCCACGCAGGCTGAGCACCAGCTCGCCGACGGAAGCCGATCTTTCGAAACTCTCACTCATGCGCCGCCTTTCGTGACAGTCGTTCCCTGGACATCCGGCCGCCGACGGGCGGCCGGATGTCCTATGATCAGTTGGTGATGCCGAGCTTCTTGCAACCCTCGGCATAGCGGTCGACGCACAGCTCGGCGGCCGTGTTGATCTTCTTGTCGATGATCTCGGCCTTGAGGTTCTCCTGCGTCACCACCGCCGGCGTGAAGAGCTGCGAGGGCGTGTCGTAAAGCGTCATCTCGGCCTTCGGCGTCTCGCCCGACAACAGCTTGACGGCAACGTTGGCGGCAGCCGCGGCGACGATCTCGCTCGGCTTGGAGATGGTGTTGTACTGGTCGCCGGCGATGATCAGTTGCAAGGCCGCGATCGTCGCGTCGTTGCCGGTCACCGGCGGAACCGGATCGACGCCGGCCGCCTTGAAGGCCGCGATCGCGCCGCCGCCGGTGCCGTCATTGGCGGCGACGACGCCGAGGATCTTGGCGCCGAAGCGCGTGATCTGGCCGCTCGCCCATTGCTGGGCCTTCGGCGGCGCCCATTCCGGCGTGTCGAACTCTGCCAGGATCGGATAGCCGCTGTTGTCGAGGCCTTCGTGGATGCCCTTCTTGATCAGGCCGGCGGCCGCGTCAGTCGGCGAGCCGTTGATCTGCAGCAGGCCGCCGCCGGCCGGGTCGACCTTGAGGGCTTTCAGATGCTCGACCAGCGAGTCCGCGATCGCCTTGCCGATGCCTTCATTGTTGAAGGACACGTAGAAATCGGCGGGCGCAGTCGGGATCGGCCGGTCATAGGCGATGACCTTGACGCCCTGGCTCTGCGCAAGCTTGACCAGCGAGGCGGCGGCGGTCGAATCGACGGGATCGAGGACGATCGCCTTGGCGCCCTGCGAGATCACAGAATTGAACTGCTGCTGCTGGCGCGCCGCATCGGCATCGGCGTTCTGGTAGATCACCTTGCAGACCGGGCAGAGCTTCTTCATCTCGGCGACGAAGCCGGGATAGTCGTGCTGCTCGTAGCGGGTCGATGCCTGGTCGGGCATCAGGAAGGCAATCGTGGCGTCGGTGACCGTGTCGGCGAATGCCGCCGTGGCGCCGAGCAGCGAGAGCGCGAACGCGGCCGCGATTGTCGATTTCAAGGCAAACGGCGATTTCCATGCATATCTGGTCATTCGAATGTCTCCGTTTTCAAGCAATGGTTTCACGAGGACCTGCGCGATGGCTGGCGCGTCAGGCCTGACTGCATGTCGAACTGTTGGAAGGAGTATGATCAGCGACGGCCAAGGATCGATCCGATCCCCATAAGCCGCGCAAACATCCTCCTGAACGTGCTGGATCTCGGGACAAGCGATCCCCAGCACAGGGTGACCTGCACCCCGCGTCCTTCCTTCCCTGAATGTCTCTCTGTTTGACGCAATTCCGGACGGAGGCTACGGCAAGGTCGCCGCGTTCAACCGCTTCGTAATTGCTCTAAGCTCCTCCCGCTTCCTCCCTGTTAGGCGGCAATCTCCGCGTTGATGTTCTCAGCCAGCAAGGCCCTGAAGCGCGAAGGCGACATGCCCTTCTGCGCCAGGAACTGGCGGTTGAAATTCGAGATGTTGTTGTAGCCGGCGGCGTAGCAGATTTCGGTGATCGACATCTGCGCCTCGCTCATCAGCAGCTGGCAGGCGAGGTTGATGCGCAGCCGGTTGACATACTGCACCAGCGCCATTCCGGTGTGCCGTCGGAAGCTGCGCGAGAAGGCGCTCGGACTGCGCCCGGCGATCTCGGCCAGAGTGCCTTCGCTGAAGGGCTCGGTCAGGTGGCAGTTGATATAGGCGAGCGCCTGGTTGATGCCGGCCGACATGAAGCCGGACGGGTCGGGCAGATAGCCCGCGCTGGCCAGCGTGCGGACGTCGCCGGCGCGGTTCAAGATATCGAGCACGGCCATGAACAGCGACAGCCGGCGCACGCCCTGCGCCTCGGTCAGCTCCGCCAGCAAGGGCGCCGCGAGCTCAGCCGTCGCCGCCGAGAACAGCGCGCCGCGGCGGCTGGTTTCGAGGATGCCGGCGCAGGCGGCAAGTTCGGGCAGCGCGGAGGAAGCCTCGGCGATGAATTCTTCGGAGAACTGCACGACGCGGCCGCGCAGCGGCACGGTTTCGCCCGGCGGTACGTCGCTGACCCAGTTGTGCGGCAGGTTGGGCCCGGTGAGCACCAGATTGCCCGGCTCGAACTCGCCGATGAAGTCGCCGACGAAATAGCGGCCGGTGGTGGCGACGACCAGATGCAGCTCGTATTCAGGATGGAAGTGCCAGCGCACGGTGCGGAAAGGATAGCCGTGGGCCCAGGCCTTGAACGACTCTCCCTGTCTGATCTGGACGACTTCCAGGTCCGGATTCATCTTCATTTCCTCCCCGCGCGGGTCCGGTCTTGTGACCGGTTGCTGCGCTTCGTTGGGCAACCCGTGTATTCCCACTGGCCGCCTCTATTGAAAGCTTAGGCGGCAATTGAAGCGCCTGCCACCACGGCTTGTCCACCCGACCGATACTTTTTTGACGTTTCGGAGCAGGTGGAGAACGGCTCACGAACATAAACAGCGACGGATGCGGTGTGCGGCGCGCACCGAGAAACACCCGCACTCAGACCGATCCCTGCTCCTCGCCACGCACCCGGAAAGCGTCGACGGCAATCGCCAGCAGGATCATCGCGCCGCCGATCATCTGAATGTAATAGGCGGACACGTTGATCAGCTGCAGCCCGGTCTGGATGACCGTGATGAGGAGCGTGCCGCCGAGCATACCGAGCACCCGTCCGCGCCCGCCAAGCAGGGATACGCCGCCGATGACAGGAGCCGCGACCGCGTAGAGCAGGGTCGTGCTGCCCACGGTGACGCTCACGCCGCCGAGATAGGACGCGTAGAGGAAGCCGGCGAGACCGGCAAGGAAGCCTGACGCGGCGAAAGCGCCGAGCCGAACGCGCCGCACGTTGATGCCGGCCGCATGCGCGGCCCGCCGGTTGCCGCCGGTGGCGTAGAGATTGCGGCCCCAGGCCGAATAGGCAAGCACGATATGCGCCGCCAGATAGATAACGAACAGCGCGACCGGCATAATCGGCCATGTGCCGATCGTCGCGCTGCCGATATAGGCGTATCCTTCATCGGCTATGACCAGCGTGCGGGCCTGCGTGGCGCCGAGCACCGCGCCCTGCAGGAACAGGCCCATGGCCAGCGAGGCGATGAGCGAGTTCATCCGCATGTAGGAGACGAAATAGCCGTTGACGGCGCCAATAAACGTGCCCGTCAGCACGGTCACCGCGACGGCGGCGGTCCAGTGCGCGCCGTATTCCTGCATGGCATAGGCGCCGATCATGCCGGAAAAGACGAGATTGCCGACGACCGACAGATCGATTTCGCCGATCAGCAGCGTGAAGGACACGGCCAGCACCAGCACGCCCAGCGTGGTGGCCTGCACCAGCACGTTCTGCAGGTTGCCTTCCGACAGGAAGAACGGATTGAGGACGCCGGCAAGGAGGCTGAAGACGATGATCAGTATCCACACCACATTGTCGAGAAGGAATTTCCTGCCGTTCATGTCGTCCTGCGTCCTGTCATGGTTTTTCCCTCAGGGACCTGGCGTCGGCGATGGCGCCGACCGTCAGGCCCTCGGCCGAAAGCGAGCGTTCGATGCGGCCCTTGGAAAAGACGACCACGCGGTCGACCAGCCGCTGCATCTCGTCGGGATCCTGCGCGATCAGCAGGACCGCGACGCCGCGTTTGGTGGCGTCATCGATGAGGCGATGGATGTGTTCCTTAGCCGCCACGTCGACGCCGATCGTCGGTTCGTCGAGCAGCAGGATCGCCGGGTTTCGCTCCAGCAGGCGGCCAAGTAGGATTTTCTGTTGGTTGCCGCCACTGAGCTTGCGGATTTCCTGATCCGGCCCGTCCATCACGACGTCCATTGCCGCGCGCGCCCGGCGCACGCGGCCGAGCATGCCGGAGCGGCTGATCGCCCATCCGGCCTGGCGAGGCCAGTTGCCGAGGCTGAGGTTTTCCGCGATGGACATCGAAGCGACATGCCCTTCGCCGATACGGTCATGCGTCAGATAGGCGATGCCGGCGGCAAGGCTATGGGCCGGCGAACCGAGCCGGACTGGACGGCCGTCGACCAGAACGCGGCCGGACATGACCGGGAGGAGCCCGCCGAGCGTGCGCAGCAACTCTTGCGGGCCCTCGCCAAGCAGCCCGACAAGCCCGACGATTTCGCCGCGACCGATGGTGAGATCGACCGGGCCGCCGCCGGGGAAGCACAGATCGTCTATCTTGACGACCGGGGGCTTTGGTGCCGCCGACCTGGCGCGCCGGAATTCCTTCACATCGCTTCCGGTGATCAGCCGCGCCATGCCGTCGGCGGACAGCGATCCTGCGACGCCGCCTGCTGCGACCTTGCCGTCGCGCAGCACGGTGTATTCGCTGCAAAGCTGGCGGACCTCGTCATTGTGATGCGAGATATAGACGAAGGACGTGCCTTGGGCGGTCAGCGCCTCGACCCATTCCATGAGATGCTGGCGCTCGCGCGCCGCAAGCCCCGCCGTCGGTTCGTCGAGGATGATCAGCCTGGCATCGCCGGCCACGGCCTTGATGATGGCGAGCCGCCTGCGGTCGCTGGCATTGAGATCCCCCGCGCGCCGCCGCGAGGGGACGTGCATGGCGTGACTTTCCAGGAGAAGGGCGGCCTGCCGGTGCAGTTTGCCCCAGTCGACCAGGCCGCGGCGGCGCGGTAGGTTCGGCAAAAGCAGGTTCTCGCCGATCGACAGGTCCTCGAAAATTTCGGAGTGCTGCGACAGCAGATACAACCCACGCTTGTTGCGCGCGGTGAGCGACAGCGACGAGACATCCTCGCCGTCGAGCAGGATATTGCCCGCGTCGGCGCGCACGAAGCCGGCGACGACATTGGACAGCGTCGATTTGCCGGCGCCGTTCTTGCCGAGCAGGCCGTGGATCGCGCCCTTGCGTACAGACAGCGACACGCCGTCGAGCGCCGAAACCGGCCCGTATGCCTTAAAGACGTTGTCGACGACCAGCACGGGCCGGCCGGACGGCGTCGCCGCGGCAAACGGCCCTTCGCGTGTCCGGCGTGCGCCGTCTGCCGGCTCGCGATCTGACTGCGTCATCGGCCGCCTCCCCATTCCAGGTCAAGGAGGGCGCGGCCGATACCGCGCGCCCTCGCCCGCCGGTTCTCAACCGGCGTTCTGTTCCATCTTCCAGACCTTGGTGACGACGTTGGCCCAGTGGCGCGGATCGTCGGCGTTCTCCTTGGTCAGGAAGTAGGGTGGTATGGTCAGGAGCGGCCCGGACGGGCTGTCGGCGATCGTTCCCTTCTCCCAGAAGTACTTCTTGTTCTCATACGGGCCGGTCGGCACCAGCTGACCCTTGAGCGTGTACTGCTCCAGCAGATCCACGACGATCTCGACATAGGCGATCGGATCCTGGGCGATGTCGGCATCGATCTCGCCGGCCTTGACCCATTCGAGCGCGTTGGGCGAGGCGTCGATGCTGGTCAGGATGATGTGCTTCTCATGACCGACCGGGAAGAGCCGCTTCTGCGTCTCCATGGCCTTGCGGGCATCGACGACGAAGATGTCGGTGGGCATGTGGATGGCGTCGAGGTCGGGGCGCTCGCGCAGTGTGGCGGAGACGACGGCCAAAGCCTCTTCATGCTGGTTGTTCTGCGGCCGCGAGATGATCTCGATGTCCTTGTATTTGGACTGCAAGGTCTCCTCGAAACCCTCCTTGCGGTTGCGCAGGGCGACCGCCGTCAGCGAGCCGTAATTGTTCAGCACGCTGCCCTTGGGCGAACCATATTTCTTGGTCAGCAGTTCGGCCGTCTTTTCGGCCGCCATGACGCCCGACTGACGATTGTCGAAGGTGACCGAAGCGGCGACGGTGCCGCCGGTGAGCGGCGTGTCGACCATGCCGACCGGAACGCCAAGCGACTTGGCCTTCTTCGTAAGCGGGATGAGCAGTTCGGAATCGAGCGCGTCCGAGATAAGGTAGCGCGGCTTCTGCAACAGCAGGCTGTTCCAGTCGTTCACCTGCGCGTTGGAATCGCCGTTGGCGTCCTTGCCGACGAATTGCAGTCCCAGGCTTTCGGCCTTGCGCTTCAACGCCTCCTGCAGGACGACGAAAAAGAAAAAGCCGAGATAGGGCGTTTCCCAGGCCACCACTTTCGAGAGCTCCTGCGCGCCGGCGGAACCGCTTCGGGCCATTACGCCAGCGGCGGCGCCCGCCGCGGCGCTTGCAAGCAAAGCTCGGCGGCTCAGTCTGAAATTCATGATGTTCGACATGGTTATCCTCCCTTCCCAAAGGCAATTGACCGGTCGCGGGTGCGACACGCACCAGCCCGCGAAACCGCTCGCTGGCCGGCAAAGGCTCCTCCACTGCCGGCTGCTACGACGGAAAAGCTAACCAAGCGAAAATGGCGATGCCACCACGCCCCTGACGCATGACCGATACTTTCTTGTGCTTCGAGCGCGACCGTGATGGCGGCGGTCCTGCGCTGGATGCAGAGGCAAGCCGCGAGAGCAAGAAAGTACCAGGCAGGCATCGGATTTCTGGTGGTGAAGCCAATTGCGCGTTGCTAGCGTTGCCGCTGCTCGATCCACGAGGAGGCGACGGGATGACCGGACATTGGATGGGAACGTGGGCCGCCAGCCCGATGAATGTCTGGCCGGGCGATGCCGTTCTTTACGGCTTCCACAACCAGACGGTCAGGCAGGTTGTGCGCATCAGCAAGGGTGGCACGCGCTTTTGTGTGCGGCTTTCGAACGAGCATGGCAGCGACCCGATCGACATCGGCGCGGCATCCATCGCCAGGGCCGCCGACGGCGGCAGCATCGAGGGCGGGAGTTTGCGCCGGTTGACCTTCGGCGGCTCGCGCGCAGCCAGGATCTTGCCCGGCGCGCCGCTTTTGAGCGACCCGGTCGAGCTCGCGGCCGGCGACCTCTGTGACGTCGCCGTCAGCCTGTATTTCAGCGGTTTCGCGCCGATCCAGACCTATCACTACGAGGCCCAGCAGACCGCCTATATTTCCGATTACGGCGAGTTCGTTCACGCCGAGCGCATGCCCTTGCAGCAGACCTCCACCAGCCGCTATTTCCTGACGGCCGTTCTTGTCGAATGCGAGGCCGACAGCCGCTCGATCGTCTGCTTCGGCGATTCCATAACCGACGGCTTCGGATCGACGGTGGATGCGAACGCCAGATGGCCGGATCGCCTGGCCGAGCGGCTTTCGGCGGCCGGATTGCTTGGCCGTCTCGGCGTTCTCAACCATGGCATCGGCGGCAACCGGGTGACCGCGAGCCGGGCACGCGGCGCGAGCGCGCTCGCTCGTTTCGACCGCGATGTGCTCGGCCTGCCCAATGTCGGCCAGATGGTGCTTCTGGAAGGCATCAACGACATCGGCTGGCCAGGAACGATGCTGGCCGGGCCGGCCGAGGCCGTCTCGCTGGAGGATCTGGTCGGCAGCTACCGGCAACTGATCGCGCGCGCCCACATGCGCCGCATCAAAGTCATCCAGGGCACGCTCACGCCCTCTGCCGGCGCGTTCGCGGGCGAGGCCCTGCGCACGTTCCACTCGCCCGAGAAAGAACGGGTGCGCCGCTCCGTCAACGATTGGATAAGAGCCTCCAGTCCCGCCGATGCCGTCATCGATTTCGACCGGGCGCTGGCCGACCCGAAAGACAGCTCCCGCATTCGTCCGGAATTCGACTGCGGCGACGGCCTGCACCCGTCCGATGCCGGCTACAAGGCGATGGCCGATCTCTTCGACCTCGATCTTTTCGGCCCGCCGACGACACAGGCGATCGAAGCACTTCCTTAACCATAGCGGTTCAGGATCGTCCCCTGGTCAGTGGGGACACCCTGATTGAAAAAGCCGGCGCGCCCTCTTCGCCGCCTGGCGCTTCTCGCGGCGGCGATTGCGCTGGGCACGGCGGCACAGGCCTCGGATTTCTCCGAGCCGTGGAAGAATGCCGACCGCCCGCTGGTCATCGACGCCTACGAATACAATTCGATCGACTGGCAACAGCTCGTGACCGACAAGCGTGTCGCCGGCTTCATCAACAAGGCGTCCGACGGGCTGCCGCCGCCCTATTTCTGCTTCGGCGCCGAGGCCGACGTCAAACTCTGCAAGGCGCAATGGAAGCGCTACGCGGTGACACGTGAGTTGTTCCAGACGCGCAAGGTGGTGGCCAAGGCGCTTGGCCTGAAATGGGGCGCCTATCACCTCGCCCGCCCCGGCAACCCGGTCGAACAGGCCAACAATTTCATCGATTTCGCGGAACCGGCTCCGGATGAACTGATGGCCCTCGACATCGAAGGCATCGACGCCACGCAATGGATGTCGATGGAGGACGCGGAGGAGTTCGTACGCCAGGTGCATCGCCGCCTCGGCCGCTTCCCGGTGCTCTATGTCAACGGCAAGACCGCCCAGTACATCGCCGAAAATCGCTACCAGTATCGGCTCTTGTCGCGGCTGCCGCTGTGGTACGCTCGCTACAAGCCGGACATCGACGTGCATTTCCCGATGGGCAACTGGCAGGGCTACGCACTGTGGCAATTCTCGGCGCAGGCCAATTGCGGCCGTTTCTCCTGCCCTTACCGGGTGCCCGGCACGCCCCACGACATCGACGTCAACGTCGCGCCGATGAGCGCCGACGAATTGCACCGGCAGTGGGCCTTCGGCGGGCTGATCGACGTGCCGACCGATTACCTGGCCTCGATCCCGGTGCCGCTGTCGCGCCAGGCGGCGCTCGCCGGGAAGGTCACCATCACCTATGCCGATGTGGCGACGCCGCCGACCGTCGAGGAGATGGTCGCGGTGCTCGGGGCGCGCTGGGAGAAATTCCGCGACGGGTTCCGCATGCCGGTGGTGAAGACGGTGCCGACGCGGCCGGGTATCGGCATCGTGCAATATGTCGCCTGGAAACGGTCCGGGCAGCGCACGCCCGAACAGATCGACGCAGCGTTTGCCGCGGCGGCCGACCCGGTGAGCACCGCCTCGACAACGCTTGAGGCCAAGCGCTGAAATGCTTCAGCGGTGGCTGCCCAGGCTGGCATACATGCCGGTGGTGCGGAACTGCGTCGGGTTGATGCCGTAACAGCGGCGAAAGACCTTGGAGAAGTAGTTCGAGTCCTCGAAGCCGCACAGCACCGCGACTTCCTTGACCGGCAGGAAATCCGCCTTGGTCAGGAGTTTCGCCGCCCGCTGCAGTCGCTGCTGCAGGACGAATTCGGCCGGCGGCAGTCCTTCGCTCTCGGCAAAGCAGCGCGAGAAATGGGCGCGGCTGAGGCCGCTGATTTCCACCAGCTCCGCCACCGGCAGCGGCTTGTCGAGATTGGCGTTGATGTGGTCGATGACGGGCTGCATGGCGCTCTGCTTCTCTGCGAAGGCGTGTGAGCCGAAGATGTCGTCGTAAAGCGCCATCGCCGCCTCATAGGCGATCGCCGAGGCGGCGCCGGGCGAAGCCGCACCCTTGATCAGGCGCAGGCTGCAATCGGCAAGGTGATCGATGGTCGCCGGCTGCAGCCGGAATACCGGGCCCGAGACGCTGAGGATCGACTTGTGGATGCGCAGCGCCTCCTCGCCGTTCATCGAGATCCAGAAATATTCCCAGCGATCGCCCTTCGCGAGCCAATAGCGATGGTTGTGCGGCACCAGAACCAGCAGCGTGTCGTTCGCCTGCAGGCGATAGTTGCGGCTCTCGTAGCGCAATTGGCCGGTGCCGCTGATCGTATGCTGGAGGACCGTGAACGGGGTCTGGCCGCGCTTCCTGCCGTCCCAGTCGTAGGTCTCGTCCTCGCGCAGCTCGTAGCCCGTGCTGGTCGGCATGGCATGCAGGCGCTGGCGGCCGCGCGGCAGCGAGATCGTGCGCATCAGCTTTCCGTTGGCGATCAGGTCCTGCAGCACAAAATTACCCTCGAAAGCATAATCCTTCTCTGGCCGCGCCGGCGAATAAGCGCATAATCCGGCCCTCAAGACGCGAAAGACCCGCGGTCGAGGAGCGGGCGGGAGGAGAAAAGAGCCGGATTTCCGGCTTTGAGTGGCGGGCGCGCTGTTGCGTGCGGCCATATCCTCCCTTGCTGCTCCTTGCCTAGCATTCGATTGGATCGAGGTGAAGGTGATGAGTTTCAAAATCGCTATTATCGGCGCCGGCAGCGTCGGATTCACCAAGAAGCTGTTCACCGACATCCTGTGCGTGCCGGAATTCAAGGACATCGAATTCGCGCTGACCGATGTCAGCGAGCACAATCTGGCGATGATCAAGGCGATCCTCGACCGGATCGTCGAGGCGAACAGATTGCCGACCAGGGTGACGGCGACCACGAACCGCCGCGAGGCGCTGGAGGGCGCGCGCTACATCATCAGCTGCGTGCGCGTCGGCGGGCTCGAAGCCTATGCCGACGACATTCGCATCCCGCTCAAATATGGCATCGACCAATGCGTCGGCGACACGATCTGCGCCGGCGGCATTCTCTACGGCCAGCGCAACATTCCGGTGATCCTCGACTTCTGCAAGGATATAAGGGAGGTCGCCGCCACCGGCGCCAAGTTCCTGAACTATGCCAACCCGATGGCGATGAACACATGGGCGGCGATCGAGTACGGCAAGGTCGACACGGTCGGGCTCTGCCACGGCGTCCAGCACGGCGCCGAGCAGATCGCCGAGGTGCTCGGCGCGAAATCGCCCAAGGAGCTCGACTATGTCTGCTCCGGCATCAACCACCAGACCTGGTTCATCGAGCTCAGGCTGAACGGCCGGCCGATCGGCAAGGACGAGCTGGTCGCCGCCTTCGAGGCGCATCCGGTCTATTCGAAGCAGGAAAAGCTGCGCATCGATGTGCTGAAGCGCTTCGGCGTCTACTCGACCGAAAGCAACGGGCATCTGTCGGAATATCTGCCCTGGTACCGCAAGCGTCCCGAGGAGATCACGCGCTGGATCGACATGTCCGACTGGATCCATGGCGAGACCGGCGGCTATCTGCGCTACTCGACGGAAACCCGCAACTGGTTCGAGACGGAGTATCCGCAATTCCTCGAAGCGGCGTCGAAGCCGATCGACCCGGCCAAGCGCTCCAACGAACACGCCAGCCACATTCTGGAAGCGCTTGAGACCAATCGCGTCTATCGCGGCCATTTCAACGTCAAGAACGACGGCGTGATCACCAACCTGCCGCAGGACGCCATCATCGAGTCGCCCGGCTTCGTCGACCGTTTCGGCATCAACATGGCCGCCGGCATCACGCTGCCGGAGGCCTGCGCGGCGACTTGCATGGCCTCGATCAACGTCCAGCGCATGTCGGTGCACGCGGCGATCGCTGGCGACATCGACCTGCTCAAGCTCGCCGTGCTGCACGATCCGCTGGTGGGTGCGGTATCGACGCCGGAAGAAGTCTGGCAGATGGTGGACGAGATGGTCGTCGCCCAGGCGCAGTGGCTGCCGCAATATGCCGATGCCATTCCGGCGGCAAAGGAGCGGCTCTCGAAATCCAAGGTCAAGACCCGCGAATGGGCGGGCGCGGCGCGCCGCAGCGTCCGCTCGATCGAGGAATTGCGCGCCGAAAAGGCGGCGCTCAAACAAGCCGGCTGAGATCCCCGGCAAGCAGGCGGACGCGCAGGAGGCGCGTCCGCCGGATCAGCCGTCCAGAAACAAGAGGCGGGCAGCAGCAGGCGTCCAAACAACTGGGAGGAGACGATGAGGACCTTACGCAGAATTGGCTTTGCCGCCGGACTGGCGATGAGCGTTGCCGTTCCGGCATACGCCTTGGCATCCGAGCCGACGATCCCGCCGGAGCCGGCGACGTTCCCGGCCGAGGGCAAGATCCACTATGTGGCGCGCGACTCCATCCTGGAGTTCAAGGCGCTGCCCGAATATCACGAGCCGGACTGGGTGACGGAGAGATACGTCAAGACCGGCAAGCTGCCGCCGGTCAAGGACCGGTTGCCCAAGGAGCCGCTGGTCTTCAAGACGGGCAACATGCCGGACGGCATCGGCGTCTACGGCGACACGATGCGTCACGTCATCGGCGGCAGGCCGGAGGGCTGGAACTACGGCGCAGGCCAGACGCAGGGTTGGGGCGGGATCGATATCGGCCTGTCCGAATGCCTGACGCGCACGGCGCCGCTGTTCCAGGTCGAAGCCAAGGACACCGAGCCGCTGCCCAACCTCGCCAAGAGCTGGGACTGGTCGAGCGACGGCCACAAGCTCACCATGCATCTGATCGAAGGCGCCAAATGGTCCGACGGCGCGCCCTTCAACGCCGACGACGTCATGTTCTACTGGGACGATGAGGTCGTCGATCCGAACGTCTCGCCGCTGAACGGCGCCACGCCGGAAACCTTCGGGGTCGGCACGACGCTGAAGAAGGTCGACGACTACACCGTCGAGTGGACGTTCAAGGAGGCGTTCCCGCGGCAATATCTCTATGCGATGGCCTACGGCACCTTCTGTCCCGGCCCTTCGCACATCCTGAAGCCGCAGCATCCGAAATACTCGAAGAACACCTACGACCAGTTCAAGAATGCCTTCCCGCCGGACTATATGAATATGCCGGTGATGGGCGCCTGGGTGCCGGTCGAATACCGGCCGGACGATATCATCGTCATGCGGCGCAACCCCTACTATTGGAAGGTCGACGAAAAGGGCAACCAGCTGCCCTATCTCAACGAGCTGCAATACAAGCTGTCGACCTGGGCCGACCGCGACGTCCAGGCGGTGGCGGGCTCCGGCGACTTCTCCAACCTCGAGCAGCCGGAGAATTTCGTCGCCTCGCTGAAGCGCGCTGCCGACTCGAACGCGCCGGCCCGGCTTGCCTTCGGCCCGCGCCTCATCGGCTACAATCTGCGCATGAATTTTTCCGCCAATGGCTGGGGCAACCCGGACGAGCGCAGTCAGGCGGTGCGCGAATTGAACCGCAACGAGGACTTCCGCAAGGCGGTGACCATGGCGCTCGACCGCAAGGCGCTGGGCGACTCGCTGGTCAAGGGTCCATTCACCGCCATCTATCCGGGCGGCTTCTCGTCGGGCACCAGCTTCTACGACCGCAAATCGACGGTCTACTATCCGTTCGATCTCAAAGGCGCCAAGGCCGAGCTTGCCAAGGCCGGGCTGAAGGACACCGACGGCGACGGTATCGTGAACTTCCCGGCCGGCACCGCTGGCGGCAAGAACGTCGAGATCGTGATGCTGGTCAACAACGACTACACCACCGACAAGAGCCTTGCCGAAGGCGTGGTCGCGCAGATGGAGAAGCTCGGGCTGAGGGTCGTGCTCAACGGGGTTAACGGAACGCAGCGCGACGCCATCCAATATTCCGGCCGTTTCGACTGGCTGATCCGGCGCAACGAGACCGAGCTGACCTCGGTGGTGCAAAACACCGAACAACTTGCTCCCGTCGGCCCGAAGACCAGCTGGAATCACCGCGCGCCGGAAAGCGGCGAGGTCGACCTGATGCCCTTCGAGAAGGACCTCGTCGACATCGTCAACAAGTTCGTGACGACGCAGGACAACGACCAGCGTGCCGACCTGATGCGAAAGTTCCAGAAGATATCGACCGAGCATGTCTACAATGTCGGGCTGACCGAGTATCCGGGCGCGCTCATCATCAACAAGCGGTTCTCCAACATCCCGCAAGGCACACCGATCTACATGTTCAACTGGGCCGAGGATTCGATCGTCCGCGAACGTGTCTTCGTCGCCGCCGACAAGCAGGCGAAGCACGAATTGTATCCGGAGGAGCTTCCCGGCAAACCGGGTGACAAGGGTCCGATGTAAGGTTTACCTCCCCTGACGAAAAGACGTCCGGCCGCGCCGCGGCGCGGCCGGACAACGAAACCTCCGAACGCACCTCAGGGAGCGACCGGCCAGAAAGGAAGCTGACCCCCATGCTGCGATTCCTGCTTATGCGCATAGCGTCGGCGCTTCCCGTCCTCGCCATTTTGAGCCTCGTCACCTTCGCCATCATCCAGGCGCCGCCCGGCGACTATGCGGATTATATCCGCTCGCAGCTGATCAACCAGGGCGGCGCTTCCTACGCCGAGGCTGAAGCGCAAGCCCAGGCCTACCGCGTCGAGCATGGCCTCGATAAGCCGCTGCCCGTCCAGTACCTCAACTGGATCGGCGGTATCGTCACCCGCGGCGATTTCGGCTACAGCCTCTACTACAACAAGCCCGTGGCCGACGTGGTGGGCGAGCGCCTGCCGCGCACCTTGCTTCTGGCGCTGGTCTGCCACCTGCTCGCCTCGGTGCTCGGCATCAGCTTCGGCATATGGGCGGCGACGCGGCAATATTCCTGGATCGACTCGACACTTTCGGCGATCTCGTTCCTCGGCATGACGGTGCCGCGTTTCCTGATGGCGCTGATCATCGTCTATCTGCTGGTCTTCCAGTTCAACGTCTCCGAGATCGGCTCGTTCTTCTCGCCGCAATATGGCGGCGCGCCGTGGTCGTGGGCGAAGCTCGTCGACCTGGTCAAGCATGTCTGGCCGGTGGTGGCGATCGCGACCTTCGGCGGCCTCGCCTACAATATGCGGGTCATGCGCGGCAACCTGCTCGACACGCTCAACGCGCAATATGTCGAGACGGCCAAGGCTAAGGGCCTGACCGGCGGCGCCGTCGTCATGCGCCATGCCGTGCCCAACGCGCTGCATCCGCTGGTGATGTATCAGGGCGTGGTGCTGCCCTATATGCTGACCGGCGAGATCGAGACGGCTATCATCTTCGCGCTGCCCACCGTCGGTCCGGCGATCGTCGGCTCCATGGCGGTCGGCGACGTCTATGTCACGGCCACCTTCATGATGGTGCTGTCGGCGACGCTGATCGTCGGCAACATCATCGCCGACATGCTGCTCGTCCTGCTCGACCCGCGCATCCGCCAGTTCGGGGAGCGCTAGATGCTGGCCCGCGATCCCTCACCCCCGCCCCCATCCCTTACGCCCTTGCCGGCCGAAGGCGTAACCAAAGCCGAAGCCGCGCATGGCAATGAGAGCTACATCGCGCTCGTCTGGCGCCGGCTGAAGCGCTCCTGGACCGGCATGGCCGGGCTTTGGCTGGTCGTGCTGCTGCTGGTCATGGCGGTGTTCGCCGAATTCCTGGCGCCGATGGACCCCAAGGCGACCGACGTCGCCTTCGCGCCGCCGCAAGTGCCCGCTTTCCACGACAAGGACGGCAATTTCGTCGCGCGGCCGCGGGTCTATGCGCTGGCCGATTCGGCCGATCTCGATCCGGTCACCTTCCAGCCGATCGTCGGCCCCGACTACGATCATCCGCGGCTGCTCGGTTTCTTCGTTGAGGGCGCGCCCTACAAGCTCTTCGGGCTCATCCCGATGAACCGGCACTTGTTTTCCTCGATGGACGGCCAGCCGGTGCATTTCCTCGGCACCGACAAGTTCGGCCGCGACGTGCTGTCGCGCGCCATCCACGGCTCGCGCGTGTCGCTGATGATCGCGCTGACGGTGGTCTTCATCATCACGGTCATCGGCACCAGCGTCGGCATGATCTCCGGCTATTTCGGCGGCCGGTTCGACGTCTGGATGCAGCGCTTCGTCGAGCTTGTGCTCGCCTTCCCGCAACTGCCGCTTTATCTGGCGCTGACGACGCTGATCCCGGTCACCGCGCCGACGAATGTCTTCCTCGCCTTCGTCATCATCGTCATGTCGGCGCTGGGCTGGGCGCAGATGTCGCGCGAGGTGCGCGGCAAGACGCTGGCGCTGGCGCGGATCGACTATGTGCGCGCCGCCATGGCGGTCGGTGCCACCGACCGGCGCATCATCATGCAGCACATCTTCCCCAATGTGATGAGCCATGTGATCGTCGCCGTGACGCTGGCGATCCCGACGGTGGTGCTGCTCGAATCCTTCCTCGGCTTCCTCGGCTTCGCGGTGAAGCCGCCGCTGATCTCCTGGGGCCTGATGCTGCAGGACACCGCGACCTATTCGGTCATCGGCACCTATCCATGGATCCTGTCGCCGGTCGGCTTCGTGCTGATCACCGTCTTTGCCTTCAACGCGCTGGGCGACGGCCTGCGCGATGCCGTCGATCCTTATTGAGGTGGCCGGATGACGACGATCGCGCTCGCAGAAAATTTCGCACCGGCCGTCCGGCATGATCATGGCGGTCGCCATGACCAACCTGTCATCGACGCCCGCAACATCGAGGTCGCCTTCAAGGTCGAGCACGGCACCGTCGAGGCGGTGAAGGACGTCTCGTTCCAGCTCTATCGCGGCGAGACGATCGCGATCGTCGGCGAATCCGGCTCCGGCAAGTCGGTGACGGCGCGCACCGTCATGGGGCTGTTGTCGCGCCGCGCGACGGTCTCGCCGCGGTCGAGCGTCGACTATCTCGGGCAGAACATCCTGAAGTTCCCGGAGAGCTCGCGGCGCAAGCTGCGCGGCAACCGCATCTCGATGATCTTCCAGGAGCCGATGAGCTCGCTCAACCCGATCTACACGGTCGGCAGCCAGATCGTCGAAGCGATCCGGGTGCACCGCAAGGTGAGCCGCAGGCAAGCCTGGGCGCGCGCGCTCGAACTCCTGCGGCATGTCCAGATCCCTGAGCCGGAGGCGCGGCTGAAGCAATATCCGCACCAGCTCTCGGGCGGCCAGCGCCAGCGCGTCATGATCGCCATGGCCTTGGCCAACGACCCCGACGTGCTGATCGCCGACGAGCCGACCACGGCGCTCGACGTCACCGTGCAGGCGCAGATCCTGAACCTGATCCGCAACCTGCAGAAAGAGCTGCGGATGGCGGTGATCCTGATCACGCACGATCTCACCGTGGTGCGCAAATTCTCCGACTACGTCTATGTCATGCAGCATGGCGAGATGCGCGAGCATAACGTCACCGAGCGGCTCTTTGCCAATCCCCAACATCCCTACACGCAGCGGCTGCTCGCTTCCGAGCCACACGGACGGCCGAAGGTGCTGCCCGACAAGTCCCGCACGATCCTCGAGGCAAATGGCGTGCGCGTCTGTTTCATGCTGCGCCACGGCTCTTTCATGAAGCCGGACTGGCGCGAGCTGGTCGCCGTCGACGATCTCGACCTGAAACTTTGCCGCCATGAGACGCTTGGTCTGGTCGGCGAATCCGGCTCCGGCAAGACCACTTTCGGGCAAGCCCTGCTTCGGTTGCTCGACGCCAAGCGCGGCGAGATCCGTTTCGACGGCCAGCCGATCGAGAAGCTGTCACGCGCCGGAATGCGGCCGCTGCGCTCGCGCATGCAGATCGTGTTCCAGGATCCTTTCTCCTCGCTCAACCCGCGCATGACGATCGGCCAGATCATCGAGGAAGGGCTGGTCGTCAACCGGTTGGGCGCGACGCGGCGCGAGCGGGTCGAGCGGGTCCGCGAAGCGCTGGCCAGCGCCGGCATGCCCGGCAACATCCTGTCGCGCTTCCCGCATGAATTCTCCGGCGGCCAGCGGCAGCGCATCGCGATCGCGCGGGCGATTGCGCTGGAGCCCGAATTCATCCTGCTCGACGAGCCGACTTCGGCGCTCGACCTTTCCGTGCAGGCGCAGATCATCGACCTGTTGCGAAAGCTGCAGGACGAGCGCGGCCTGAGCTATCTCTTCATCTCGCACGACCTCAAGGTGGTGCGGGCGCTGTGCCACCGCGTCATCGTCATGCAGCATGGCAAGATCGTCGAGCAGGGGCCCGTCGACGAGGTCCTTTCCAATCCCAAGACCGCCTACACCGAACGGCTCGTCAGGGCCGCTTTCGACGTGGCTTAGAGAAGTGCCGGAGGCTTTAAAGTGGCAAGAAATCCCAGGATCACGTTCATCGGCGCCGGCTCGACGGTTTTCATGAAGAACATCGTCGGCGACGTGCTGCAGCGGCCGGCGCTGTCGGGCGCCACCATCGCATTGATGGACATCAATCCGCAGCGGCTGGAAGAGAGCGCCCTCGTCGTCAACAAGCTGATCGCGACGCTCGGCGTCAAGGCGAAGGCCGAGACCTATTCGGACCAGCGCAAGGCGCTTTCCGGCGCCGACTTCGTCGTCGTCGCCTTCCAGATCGGCGGCTACGAGCCCTGCACCGTGACCGACTTCGAGGTGCCGAAGAAATACGGCCTGCGCCAGACGATCGCCGACACGCTCGGCGTCGGCGGCATCATGCGGGGCTTAAGGACTGTGCCGCATCTATGGACAATCTGCGAGGACATGCTCGCCGTCTGCCCGGAGGCGATCATGCTGCAATATGTCAACCCGATGGCGATCAACACCTGGGCGATCGCCGAGAAATATCCCACGATCAAGCAGGTCGGGCTTTGCCATTCGGTGCAGGGCACGGCGATGGAACTGGCGCACGACCTCGACCTTCCCTATGACGAGATCCGCTACCGCTCGGCCGGCATCAACCACATGGCGTTTTATCTCAAGTTCGAGCATCGCCAGCCGGACGGTTCCTACCGCGACCTTTATCCCGATCTCCTGCGCGCCTATCGCGAGGGCCGCGCGCCGAAGCCCGGCTGGAACCCGCGCTGCCCGAACAAGGTGCGCTACGAGATGCTGACCCGGCTCGGCTATTTCGTCACCGAAAGCTCCGAGCATTTCGCCGAATACACGCCCTATTTCATCAAGGATGGCCGCCCCGACTTGATCGAGAAATATGGCATCCCGCTCGACGAATATCCAAAACGCTGCATCGAGCAGATCGAGCGCTGGAAGGGCCAGGCCGAGGCCTACCGCTCGGCGGACCGGATCGAGGTCGAGCAGTCCAGGGAATATGCCTCCTCGATCATGAATTCGGTCTGGACCGGCGAGCCGTCGGTGATCTACGGCAATGTGCGCAACAATGGCTGCATCACCTCGCTGCCCTTCGATTGCGCGGCGGAAGTGCCGTGCCTGGTCGATGCTTCCGGAATCCAGCCCACTTACATTGGCGAATTGCCGCCGCAGCTCACGGCGCTGATCCGCACCAACATCAACGTCCAGGAACTGACGGTGCGGGCGCTGATCAGCGAGAACCGCGAGCACATCTACCATGCGGCGATGATGGACCCGCATACCGCGGCCGAGCTCGACCTCGACCAGATCTGGTCACTGGTCGACGACCTGCTTGCCGCTCACGGCGACTGGCTGCCGGCCTGGGCACGCAACGGCGGCAGGAGCCAGGCCGCCTGATCAGGCGCCTTTCTCACGCTCGACAGCGCGCCAGCCGATGTCGTGGCGATAAAAGCCCTGCGGCCAGTCGATGCGATCGATCGCCGCGTAGGCCTTTGCCTGCGCCTCGCCGACGGTGGCGCCCAAAGCGGTGACGTTGAGCACACGCCCGCCATTGGCGACCAGCGCGCCGCCATTGACGGCAGTGCCGGCATGGAAGACCTGGACGCCTTCCACCTTGTCGAGACCGCGGATGACGGAGCCCTTTTCCGGCATGCCCGGATAGCCCCTTGCCGCCATCACCACGGTCAACGCCGTCTCGTCGCTCCAGCGCACCGACATATGCGCGAGCTGGCCGTCGACGGCGGCGTTGAGCAGGACGAGCAGGTCGTCCTTCAGCCGCATCATCAGCACCTGGCATTCGGGATCGCCGAAGCGGGTGTTGTACTCGATCAGCTTCGGCCCGCTGTCGGTGATCATCAGGCCGGCGAAGAGGATGCCGGCGAAGGGCGCGCCGATATTGGCCATGCCGCGCATGGTCGGCTCGATGATCTCGCGCATGGTGCGCTCGGTCATTTCCGGCGTCATCACCGGCGCCGGCGAATAGGCGCCCATGCCGCCGGTGTTCGGCCCGGTATCGCCGTCGCCGACGCGCTTGTGGTCCTGCGCGGTGCCGAAGGGCAGCGCCGTGGCGCCGTCGCACAGGCAGAAGAAGCTCGCCTCCTCGCCGGTCAGATACTCCTCGACCACCACCTCGGCTCCAGCGGCACCGAAAGCGCCGTCGAAACAGGCTTCGAGCGCGGCGTGCGCCTCCTCCAGCGTCATGGCGATCGTGACGCCCTTGCCGGCGGCAAGGCCGTCGGCCTTGATGACGATCGGCGCGCCGGTCTCCTCGACATAGGCCTTTGCCGAGGCAAGGTCGCTGAAGCGGCCATAGGCGGCGGTCGGGATGTTGAACTTCGCGCAAAGATCCTTGGTGAAGCCCTTCGAGCCCTCGAGCCGCGCCGCCGCCTTTGACGGACCGAAGACGCGGATGCCCCAGGCGCGCAGGTCGTCGGCGATGCCGGCGACCAGCGGACCTTCCGGACCGACCACGACCAGGTCGATCTTCTTCTCCTGGCAGAAGGAGGCGACGGCGGAGTGGTCGGCGACGTCGAGCTTGACCAGTTCGGCGACACGGCCGATGCCCGGATTGCCTGGCGAGGCATAGAGCTTCGTCAGCAGCGGCGAGGCGGCCATCTTCCAGGCGAGCGCATGTTCGCGGCCACCCGAGCCGAGAAGAAGAACATTCATGGCCACCTCTTGCTGCCGATCGTCCTCGTCGAGAGAACCCGCTATTGGTCCGCGGGCGATGGGTCAAGGCATCTTGGCATTTTGGCGGCAATTGCGCACGGGAACATGGCCCGCATCGAGGGGAATGAGGCAAGTCCCGTCGCCGGCCGGGCCGGAAAAACGACTCAAGCCCGGAAGACGACTCTAGCTCTGGAAAACGACCGGGAACCAGTCCTCGCGCAATTTCTGGCCGGGCTTCATGTCGTGGCCGGTATAGGGCGGCGAGGTGCGGCCGGGACGCTCGACATAATGCGCGTCGTCGCCGACCCAGCGCAGCGACAGCGCCCGGCGGCGTGCCGAAGTCAGGTTGCCGCGCGCGCCGTGCGCCGTGCGGAAATCGAACAAGATGGCGTCGCCGGGCTCCATCTCCCATTCGAGCACCTTCATCGAGGGGTCGTTGTCTGGATCCGGCACCGGCCGGTAATCGCCCTCGCCGGCATAGAAGTTGTCGTCGTTCAGCCAGCGTACCGGCAGCACCATCTTTTCCCATTTGTGCGAGCCGGCGATCAGCCTCAGCGTCGCTTCCTTCACCGGATCGATCGGGATCCAGAAGCTCACCGTCTGGCTGCCGTCGACGAAGTAATAGGGAATGTCCTGGTGCCACGGCGTCGGCTTCTGGGTGCCGGGCTCCTTGACCAGGACGTGGTCGTGGAAGAACTGAGCGGTGCGCGACTGCATGACCGCGGCCGCGAGCTCGGCGGCCGGCGATTCCCTGACGATCCTGACGAATTCCGGGATGCGCTCCCAGTTGCAGTAGTCGTCGAAGAAGCTGCCCTTGCCGCCGGCAATGTCGGAAGCCGTGGCGCTGCGGTTCTCAATGTTGCGCTCGATGCCGTCGGCGATGACATCGACCCAGTCCTTGAAGGCACCACGGATGCAGACAGCGCCGTCGCGCTGATAGTCGGCAATCGTCGAAGCATCGATCTTTGGGCTGGCCATGGCGCTCTCCTTGATTAGGCGAGCGACTATCGCAAGCGCTGGACATCGCGTAAAATAATAACTTGTCATCTAGTTTATAGTTTTTACCTATGAGACCGACCCTCACCCAGTTGCGCTATGTCGTTGCCGTGGCCCGCTATGGCAGCGTGACCTCGGCCGCCTCGGCGCTCAATGTTTCGCAGCCGTCGATCTCCGTGGCGATCGACAATGTCGAGGATGCGCTTGGCCAGAAGCTGTTCGTGCGCCAGCGGGGAAGCGGCGTTGCGCTGACATCCTTCGGCCGCAGGGCCGTCGCCAAGGCAAGGCAGGTGCTGGGCGAAGCGGACGAGCTCGCGGCGCTCGGATCGCGCGATGCCGATGTCGGCGGCGAATTGGTGCTCGGCTGCTTCGAGGACCTGGCGCCCTATTTCGCGCCGGCGCTGATGCGCGCCTTCGCCGAGCGCTGCCCAGCCGTCACGGTCGTCATCGGCGACGAAACCTTCGACACGCTGGGGCGGCGGCTGGCCGACAGCGCCGTCGATCTCGGCCTCACCTACGATCTTGGTCTGCCCGGGCATTTCAAGCGCATTCTGCTGCATGAGTTGCGGCCGCACGCGCTTTTGCCGGCGGGCCATGAGCTTGCGGACAAGCACGCCGTCAGCCTGGCGGAACTGGCGCAGCATCCGCTGATCACCACCGACCAGCCGCACAGCTGGCAGCACATGCTGGACCTTTTCCTTAGCCGCGGCCTGTCGCCGATCGCCCGGGCGGCGACGAGCTCGTTCGAATTGCAGCGCTCCATGGTGGCCAACGGGTTCGGCGTCGCGGTCAGCTATACGAGGCCGCATGGCGACCGCAGCTATGACGGGCTGCCGTTGGTCTGCAAGCCGCTTTCCGATCCGCTGCCCATGCAGCGCATCATCCTGACCCATGACACGCGCCAGCGCCTGTCGAAGGCGGCCGTGGCCTTCATCGACGTCGCCAAGGCATGGTTTGCCAGTCACGATGTTTTCACCGCCTAGGGCTTCAACGCCCAAGTTTTCAACACTTGAGCGACAACGCGGCCGCTTGACGGCGCTGCTTGCTGCTGCCACTCCAGCGTGATGGAAACCGTCCAGTCGAAAGCAGCACAGGGCCGGGTCGCCGACGCGCCGAGCGGCCATTGGGTCTACCGGGTGCTGCCGCGCTGGCTCTGGCCCTACGCGCAGCTCGCGCGCTGGGACCGGCCTATCGGCTGGCAGCTCTTGTTGTGGCCGTGCTGGTGGTCGGCGGCACTTGCCGCGGGCGCCTATCCGCGCCCGACCGACCCGTTGCTGACGCTGCTTCCGGCGCCCTGGTACCTGTTCCTGTTTTTCGTCGGCGCCGTGGCCATGCGCGGCGCCGGCTGCACCTACAACGACCTCGCCGACGTGGACATCGACAACCAGGTCGAGCGCACCCTCTCGCGGCCGTTGCCGGCCGGCAAGGTCACGCGCCGCCAGGCCTGGGCTTTCGTCATCATCCAGGCGCTTATCGGGCTTGCCGTGCTGTTGCAGTTCAACAGCTTCGCCATTCCGCTCGGCATCGCCTCGCTGGCGATCGTGGCCGTCTATCCCTTCATGAAGCGCATCACCAACTGGCCGCAATTTGTGCTGGGGCTCGCCTTCTCCTGGGGCGCGCTGATGGGCTGGGCGGTCGAGTTCGGCGACATCGATGATCCAGCCATCATGCTCTATATCGGCTCGATCCTGTGGGTGATCGGCTACGACACGATCTACGCGCATCAAGACAAGGAAGACGACGCCATCGTCGGCGTGCGTTCGACGGCGCGGCTGTTCGGCGACAACACCAAGACCTGGCTGGTCGGGCTCTATGGCGGCGCGCTGGTCTGCTTCGCCATCGCCTTCGCTTCGGCGCAGGTGCCCGTGGTGGCGCTGGCCGGGCTGATCGCCGCCGGCGCGCATATGGCGCGCCAGATCATCCGGCTCGACATCGACAATCCCGACCAGTGCCTGAAGCTGTTCAAGTCGAACAACCAGGTCGGCTGGCTGATCTTCCTCGGCCTGATCGGCGGTTCGGTGTGGATATGGCTGAAGCCACTGGTGTAGTCTTCCTTCTCCCCGTTCCACGGGGAGAAGGTGGCGGCAGCCGGATAAGGGGCGGCGCCAACCTTGAAGGTTAGATGAAATACGCGGCGGCGCTGTCGCGAGTGATTGGGTTTTGAGGTGGCCAAACACCTAGGTCGGCGCTGCCCCTCATCGCCCTGCCGGGCACTTCTCTCCGTATAGTGACGGGGAGAAGACTGTCACCGGCGGCTACTCCCTTGCGATAATCTCCTGGCCGTCGATGACCAGTCTCAGGCCAAGGTTGCCGGACTTGCGGCGGGCAAGGAAGCGCGGGCGGCGCATGTTGGAGACGCGGCCCTTGCGGCGCTCCTGCGGCGGCAGCGACTTGATGGCGGCGCCGAGCGATTCCTCCAGCGTGCGGGCTATGCCGTCGGCCTCGATCAGAAGCATCGGCAGGCGATAGGCATCGGCCCAGGCGCGCCAGTCGGCGGCGACGTCGTCGAGGTCGTCGGCGACCAGAAGCGGCACCGACAGCATCGGATCATTGTGCAGAAGCTCCAGCGTCACCGTGACATTGCCCTCCGGATCCTCCATGGCGCGGGCGGCCACGCCGCGGAACGCCTTGGCGGGCAGCGCGATGATCGCCGGCACGCCGCTCATCTCCAGCACACGGCGGATGACGGCGCCGCGCTGGTCGATGGTGAAGGTTACATCGCCATAGTCGTCGCGGGTGGCATAGCTCACCATCTGCGGTAGGCGAAACGGGTCGAGACGCATGTTGCGCCCGGCCCAGACTGGCTTCAGTCCAGTGTTCATCGATGTCTTCCCTGTTAGTCCTGAGGGCCGTTTTCCGGTTCTCTCAGGGCCGGTTTTTCCGGCCTCGTTATGGGAAGAAACATTAGCGCTCGCTTCTTACCGGCGCGCTTAAGAAAGTCGGTTAAATTTTGCTGATCTGAGCCGATGGTTATCGGAATGCGACCAGCGCCCGATGTGGTGAGGATCAGATAACCTTACCGGGATTCATGATGCCGGCCGGATCGAAGGCCGCTTTCACGCGGCGCATAAGGTCGATCGCCATCGGCGGCGCCGTGGCGATCAGCTCGTCGCGCTTCAACTGGCCGATCCCGTGCTCGGCCGAGATCGAGCCATGGAAGGAGCGCACGACATCGTGCACCGCGTTGTTCATGGGATGGTAGAGCTCGAGGAACGCCTCGTCCTGCCAATCCACCGGACGCGAGATGTTGTAGTGAAGATTGCCGTCGCCCATGTGGCCGAAGCAGACGACGCGCGCGCCGGGGCAAACCCGCTCAACCACGCCGGCCGCTTTTTCGATGAACTCGGGGATCGAGGCGATCGGCACGGAGATGTCGTGCTTGATCGAGGCGCCCTCCGGCTTCTGGCATTCGGGGAGCGTCTCGCGGAAATTCCAGAAAGCATCGCCCTGGGCAAGGCTTGCCGAGACCACGGCGTCGCCGACGATGCCTTGTTCAAGGCCGGCTGAAAGAATCTCTTCGATCAGCGCCCTGCCGTCTTCTTCGGAACGGCCGGAAGAGACCTGCATCAGCACATACCATGGCCAGCCGTCGGCCAGCGGCCGGGTGATGCCTTGCCCGTGCTTGAGCGTAAAGTCGTAGGGCCTTCTGGCGATCAGCTCGAAAGCGGTGAGCGAGGCGCCGGCGCGATCCATCGCCAGCGTGAACAGCGAAAGCGCGTCGTGCGGGGACGACGGCAGGCCGGCAAAAGCGACCTCCCTGCCTTTCGGCTTCGGGAAAAGCTTCAGCACCGCGGCGGTGATGATGCCGAGCGTGCCTTCGGCGCCGACGAACAAGTTCTTCAGATCGTAGCCGGTGTTGTCCTTCTTCAATTTGCGCAGGTCGTCGAGCACCTCGCCGGTCGGCAGCACGACCTCGACGCCGAGGCAGAGCTCGCGCGCATTGCCATAGGCCAGCACGCCGGTGCCGCCGGCATTGGAGGAAAGATTGCCGCCGATCTGGCAGGACCCCTGGGCGGCGAGCGACAGCGGAAACAGCCGGCCAGCGGCGTCAGCCGCTTCCTGCAGGGTCTGCAGGATGACGCCGGCCTCGGCGGTCACCGTATTCGACAGGACATCGATCTCGCGGATGCGGTTCAGCCTGGACAGCGACAGCACGATGTCGTGTCCGGATTTGTCCGGCACCTGGGCGCCGACCAGCCCGGTGTTGCCGCTCTGCGGCACGATCGGCGTTCCGGTCTCGGTCGCAAGCCGCATGATGCGGCTCACTTCCTCGACGCAGCCGGGGCGCAGCACCAGCGATGTCCGGCCATGCCAAAGGCCACGCCGCTCGGTGATGTAAGGCGCGATGTCGGCCGGGTCGCGCAAGGCATATTTGTCGCCGACGATGGCCGTGAAGCGGTGGATGACGGCGGGATCGAGATCGAAGGGCTGATCGTTCATGAAACAAACCCTAGGGCGCTCAGGCAAGCTTGTCACGTGGCGCGGCGGCGCGGGCAAGCCGGTCATTGATCGCCTCGCCCAGGCCCTCCAACGGGATCGGCTCGACGGCGATGGTCGCGGCGCCGACACGATCGAGCGCCTGCATGAAGGCGAACAGATTGCTGGCTGCCTCGCGCAGGTCGCCCGTTTCGGAGAGGTTGCGCAACGCAGCGGCCCGTTCCCAGCCCTCGGCGCGATCGCGGCCGAACGCAAGCAAAGCCTCGCCTTCGGCAACATCCCCGACATTAAGCCGCATCGCGGCGCCCGGCGCGTAATGCGAGGCAAGCATGCCCGGCGCCTCGATACCGCTCGCGCCGCGCGATAGTTTCGCGCCGGCCACCGCCTCGATCTCCTCGGCGCCGATGCCGCCGGGCCGCAGCAGCCGCAGCCTGCCGTCCTCGACCTTGACGATGGTCGATTCCAGTCCGACAGGCGTCGCGCCACCATCGACGACCAGCCTAATCCTGTCACCGAGATCGGCGGCGACCGCGCCTGCCGTCGTGCCGCTGATCTTTCCGGAGGAATTGGCGCTGGGGGCCGCGAGCGGCCGGCCGAGCCGCGCGATCAGCCCGCCGCCGAACCCGCGCGGCATGCGCAGCGCGATCGTGTCCAGCCCCGCGGTGACCAGCGGATGGATGCCGCTGTCCGCCCTGTGCGGCAGCACCAGCGTCAGCGGGCCGGGCCAGAAGGCTTCGGCCAATCTTGCCGACAGCGGATCGAAGCCGGCGATACGGTCCGCCATGGCGCGATCCGCGACATGGGCGATCAGCGGGTTGAAGCGCGGCCGGCCCTTGGCCTCGAAAATGCGCGCCACGGCAACGCCATTGGTGGCATCGCCGGCCAGGCCGTAAACCGTCTCGGTCGGAATGGCGACGACGTCGCCGCCTTCGAGCAACGCCAAAGCCCGCTCCAGAGCCTCGCCGATCGCCAGTATCTCAGCCAAATTCGCCACCAGTCCTGAACATGCCGGTCCCGTAATACGGCCGCTTGCATCGGGCAAGTGCGGGCATTGGCGATTTATCAATCCCTAAAATGTTAAGTTTCCAAGCAAGCCGGCTTCAATGTGCCGGTCCTAAGGTGTGGGTTTGATGCGGTTGCGGGCTGGGGAGTTCTTGTGATGCGTTTGCTTGGAGCGTTCGGTATCGGCCTTCTGGCGATGAACGGCGCGGCACATGCCTCGTCGATCGTCGTGGTCGGACCCTCGACCTCGACGCCTTCCGTCGTCAGGCTGAATGCGATCGAGCCGACCAAGCTGTCCGCGGCCTCGACGCCGTCGATGATCGCGCTTGGCGACCCTATGCCCGCCGTCACCGATGAAAAGGTCGCGGCGATCCCCGAGAAATCCGGGCACCAGCAGCCCCCGATGATCATCCGGGGCGGTATTGTCGGCGGCGCTTTCGCAGCGCCGGCGGCGACCGCGTCGGCCAAGCCTGCAACAGCCACAACCACACCCGCCACCACCGCGCCGGCAAACCGCACTTCGCCGGCAACGCCCGCGAACGGCACCGCGTCCGCTTCGAACGGCAGCGGCAAGACCGCCGCCCAGCCAGGCGCGACAGCCGATGCGCAGCCACAGGCGCAACCGCAAACTGCCCAGCCACTGCCGCGCGTCGGCAAGGCGATGTAGATCACACTGGATACCACCTCGATATGCTAGGCGCTTGAACTTTGTCCGATCTCCGTCATGCGGATCGGGCACGATGGCGCTGGCGTTTCAAAAAGGGGGATTTCATGACTGTTTCGAAAGCAATCGCCGTCGCCGGCCTGATGGCGGCAACCGCGCTGGGCGCGGGCACGGCGAGTGCCGATGATATGCTCGGCTCTTACACGGCGCGGATTTCCGATCGCGATCATCGCGCCAGCGACGGCTATCCGCTCGGCAGCGCGGCGCAGATGGTGCGGCAGGACCGCGCCAACTGGCACAAGTTCCATCGGCGCGACGGCGACGACCAGGGCGATCCCTGGTTCCGCAGCGACGGCTCGCGCGCCGACCTGCAGCGCATGCTGGAACGCGGCGGCGCCATGAGCAACTCGACCCGGCGCGCGATCGTCAATGGCGAGCCGCTGATCGAGGTCGACGTCTATCCGGACAGCGTCCGGGTCAGCATCGTGGAAGACTGACTAGGTCAGCTTCTGAAGATTGACGGGTCAATCTTCCTGGGAGATTGACGAGCCTGACGAAAAAGGGCGACGCGTAACGCGCCGCCCCTCATGCTTCACACAACAGGAGACGGCTCAGGCCGCTTCTTCCTTGTCGTCATCGTCGGACTCGTCGGCGTCGTCTTCATCGTCCTCGCCATCTTCATCCTCGTCGTCGGACTCATCGTCGCCCGAGGCTTTGGCTTCCTCGTCGGCGTCATCGTCTTCGTCGTCGCCGTCTTCGTCGTCATCTTCATCCTCGTCTCCCGACTCATCGTCGGCCGAGGCAGTGGCCTCCTCGCCGTCTTCGTCATCTTCCTCATCGTCCTCGGACGGATCGGCAGATTCGACCGCTGCGGCAGCGGCGTGGTCGAGGAGGTTTTCGGAAGCGGATTCGATGGCCTCGGCGGCGGCCGAGGTCTCTTCAATCAGGTCGATATCGTCAACGGAATTCATGGCATGCCTCCGTGTTTGGGAACGTCTTACGGCGCGCCGCGGGAAACGATCTCGGGGAACGCGCCTTAAGTCTTTGGTTGATGCATGTCGTTGCCCCAGAACCGCTCGGCGATTCTGGACGACATGCATCCTTGTCCCATGCGGAGGTCATCGCCGTGTGACTGTAAGCCGGCTCCGGCGCATAAAATTTCGGGCGCCGAATTGTCGAGGAATGCTCGCATTCTAGCGAATGCGGGCCAGTTGAAAGGCGCGATTTTTGCGCTGTCAGCCGACGATTTTTGAAAAATCCGCGACCTGGTCGGTGGCGGCGCGGATGCGGGCGAGCAGCGCCAGACGGTTGGCGCGCACGGCCTGGTCCTCATCATTGACGAGAACGCCCTCAAAGAATGAATCAACCGGTTCGCGCAAAACGCTAAGCGCCAGCATGGCGGAGGAAAAATCTTCGTTCTGAATCGCTTGGCCGGCTTCCTTCTCAGCCTGATTCACCGCGGCATAGAGCTTATTTTCCGCTTCCTCGCGGAACAATGCCGGCTCAACAGTCTCGGCGACCAGCGTTTTCTTCTTCTCCTCGGCGGCGAGAATGTTGGCCGCGCGCTTGGTACCGGCTAGCAGGTTCTTGCCTTCGTCGGTGTCGAGCAAGGAACCCAGCGCCTCGACGCGGCGGACGATCTGCAGCAGGTCATCGGACTGCGGCGTGATGACGGCATCGATCAGATCGTGCCGCGCGCCTTGGTCGCGGAGATAGACTTTCAGGCGGTCGTGGAAGAAAGCGAGGAGATCGAGCGCGCCTTCATCAATGCTTCGGCCTCCTACCGACCTGATGATTGAAAAGGCGGCGTCTCCCCCTACGATAAACGCTGTACTTTGATCGGATGCTGCTTTCGCCTTTTCCAAGCGTTGGCGAGTGGCAACGTGCGCCTCATGCCGCCGCACCTCTCGAAAGTGGGGCGACATCACCGTTGCGAGTTCAATGTCCAATCCGTTCTCAATCAGAATTCTCACCACGCCAAGCGCCGCCCGCCTCAAGGCATACGGATCTTTGGAGCCTGTCGGTTTCTCGTCGATTACCCAGAAGCTAATGAGAGTGTCGAGCTTGTCGGCGAGCGCCACCGCAACCGAGAACGGATCGGTCGGCACGCGGTCGGATGGGCCTTGCGGTTTGTAGTGCTCCTCGGCCGCCGCAGCCACGGATGCATGCTCGCCCTGCAGCAGCGCGTATTTGCGGCCCATGGCGCCTTGCAGTTCCGGAAACTCGCCGACCACTTCGGTCTGCAGATCGGCTTTGGCGAGCACCGACGCGCGGGCGACGAGCGCGCTGTCGGCGCCGACGACCGAGGCAAGCTCCTCAGCCAGCCGCTTGATGCGCGCGACCCTCTCCCCTTGCGTGCCGAGCTTGGCATGGAAGGTCACGTTGAGGTGGTCGAGGCGCGCCATGCGCTGGTCGAGCGGCTTCTTCAAATCCAGGTCGAATTTCGCCGCCGATTCCCCGAGTTGGTCGAGGTCCGGCAGGTCGCCCTGATCGGTCTTCCAGAAATAGAGCGCATCGGACAGACGCGCGCGCACCACCTTGCCGTTGCCGTAGGCGATCTCCTTGCCGCCATCCTTCGCCTCGATGTTGGCGACCAGGATGAAGCGGTTTGACAGGTCCTCGCCTTTGCCCTGCGGCCGGGTGACGAAGCATTTCTGGTTGGCGCGAATGGTGAGGCGGATGACCTCGCCCGGAATGGTGAGGAAATCCTGCTCGAACTCGCCCATCAGCACGACCGGCCATTCGACCAGGCCGGAGACTTCTTCCAGCAGGCCCTCGTCCTCGACCAGGTCGAGGCCGTTGGCGAAGGCGATGTTGCGGGCGTCTGCCAGGATAATCTCCTTGCGCCGGTCGGCATCGAGCACGACCTTGGCCGCCTCCAACTTTGCCATATAGTCGTCGAAGCGGCGCACGGTGATCGGGCCCGGCGCATGGAAGCGATGGCCGTAGGTGACGTTGCCTGAGCGGATGCCGTCGATCTCGAAATCGACGACGACCGGTTCCTCGGTCTCCGGGCCGAAGGTGCAGACGATCGACTGCAGCGGCCGCACCCAGCGCAGCGAGCCGGGTTTTGCCGAGGCCGGCCCCCAGCGCATCGATTTCGGCCAGGGGAAGTTCCGGATGATGCCCGGCACCAGCTCGGCGATGATTTCTTCGGCTGCCCTGCCCGGCTTCGCGATGTGGGCGACGTAGAAGTCGCCCTTCTTCGGGTCGGAATGGACATGCGCCTCGGCGATCGATGACAGGCCGGCCTTGCGCAGGAAGCCCTGCACCGCCTGCTCGGGCGCCGTGGTCGACGGCCCCTTGATCTCCTCGCGGATGTCCTTGGAGCGCGCGGTCAGGCCCCTTATGTCGAGCGTCAGGCGCCGCGGCGTCCAATATTCACGCGCCGCCTCATAGGTCAGACCCGCCTCGACCAGACCGTCGGTCAGCATCTTCCTGAGGTCGCCGGCCGCCTTGCGCTGCATGCGGGCGGGGATTTCCTCGGAGCGAAGTTCCAAGAGCAGGTCGGGCATAGTTAAGCTCCCCACCCTCCCCTTGATGGGGAGGGTCGGCGCGCAGCGCCGGGGCGGGGTGGCGGCCTCTCAGCCGCCAATACCTTCGGCACCATCGCGCAGATGCAGGTGTGATTTCCGTTCTTCCATCGCCGCATAAATTGTATCGAGCACAGAATCCAGTTCGTTTTTTTATCTCATGGTTCCAGAAGCGGACGACGCGATAGCCCTGGCTTTCAAACCATCGTGTTCGAACTTCATCACGGCGCAGTTGATCGTCAGCGCTGTGGTGGGCGCCGTCCACTTCGACAATCAGCTTCAGCCGATGCGAGATGAAATCTGGATAGTAGGCGCCGACTGACGCCTGTCGGCGGAAGTGTGTCCCTTCGACCGGGATGCGCCACAGGTGCCGCCAGAGCAGCCGTTCTTCGTCGGTCATCGAGGCGCGGAGCCTTCGTGCTGATTGCAACTTGAAACGGTCAAGTTTTGGCATAGGGAAGCGCCAGTCACCCCCATCCGCCGCTTCGCGGCGACCTCCCCCATCAAGGGGGAGGTAAGAGCGCATAGCAACTCGGCCGGCCGCTGTCACCCCGCAAGCAGACCGCCTCTTCAATCGATTTCGCGGAATTTTGCCACCCACTGTCGGGTTGGTGCCGGTCCACCCGTCCTTGGAGCAGAACTTCCCATGAACCGAACGCTGCGCTGAAGCGACAAACGCTCAGGCAGAGACCTATTGGCTGAACGACGATGAAGACGGCATCGAGAACCCTGCAGATCCTGGCGCTCAGCGCCTGCTTCGCCGCCCAGGCGCATGGCACGATCACGATGCCGGGGGTCAGGCAGGCCATGCGTACGATCGACGGCGCAACGGCACAGATCGCGTTGCCGAGCGCCGCCGCCGCCGAGACCGTGAAAGCCGTGTCGGCTTAAGCCGCCGCCAGCCCGCCCGCCCGCGTCTTCAGGAACGCCTCGCCGCACGCCTTGGCCAGATTGCGCACGCGCAGGATGTAGCTTTGCCGCTCGGTGACCGAGATCACGCCGCGCGCGTCGAGCAGGTTGAAGACGTGGCTCGCCTTGATGCATTGGTCGTAGGCCGGAAAGACCATGCGGTGCATCGCCAGATTGTCGCTCGGCTTGGGCGTGCCGGCATCGAGCAGCGCCTTGCACTCGGCCTCGGCGTCCTCGAAGTGTCTCAGCAGCATCGCGGTGTTGGCGAATTCGAAATTGTGGCGCGAATATTCCTGCTCGGCCTGCAGGAAGACGTCACCGTAAGTGACCTTCTCGGCGCCTTCGCGGCCGTTGAAGTTCAGGTCGTAGACATTGTCGACGCCCTGGACATACATGGCGAGCCGCTCCAGGCCGTAAGTCAACTCGCCCGCCACCGGCGCGCATTCGATGCCGCAGACCTGCTGGAAATAGGTGAACTGCGAGACTTCCATGCCGTCGCACCAGCATTCCCAGCCGAGCCCCCAGGCGCCCAGCGTCGGGCTTTCCCAGTCGTCCTCGACGAAGCGGATGTCATGCAGCAGCGGATCGACGCCGATCGCCTCGAGCGAGCCGAGATAGAGTTCCTGCAGGTTCGGCGGATTGGGTTTCAGGATCACCTGATACTGGTAATAATGCTGCAGGCGGTTCGGGTTTTCGCCATAGCGGCCGTCCTTCGGCCGGCGCGAGGGTTGCACGTAAGCGGCGTTCCAGCGCAAGGGACCCAGCGCGCGCAAGGTGGTTGCCGGGTGGAAGGTGCCGGCGCCGACTTCCATGTCGTAGGGCTGCAGGATGAGGCAACCATAGTCCGCCCAGTAATTGTGCAAGGTCAGGATCAGCCCCTGGAAGGAGCGGCTGGGATGCATATGGGCGGGGATCTCGATGGTCACGGCGGCCTCGGAAAGCGCAGGATGACGCTTCCCTAGTTGCCGGGCCGGCAAGCGTCAAGGCGGCGGCTCGCGTCCCGCAAGTGGAAAGCATTGCGGCGGGCTGGCCCATTGCTGTCGAGCAGCGGCCACTGTTTGCTCCGTTGGTTCAACGACAAAGGTTTCGCCATGTCCGGTCAACTCACCGTGCGCCCCGTCACGAGCCAGGATTACGAGCGGTGGCTGCCGCTGTGGGATGGCTACAACGCGTTTTACGGGCGCTCCGGCCCGACGGCGCTAGCCGGCGAGATCACGCAGATGACCTGGTCGCGTTTCTTCGACGCCTATGAGCCGGTGCATGCGCTGGTGGCCGAGCGCGAGGGGAACCTGCTCGGTCTCGTGCACTATCTCTATCATCGCTCGACGACATCGATCGCGCCGAGCTGCTATTTGCAGGATCTCTTCACCACGCAAGCCGCGCGCGGCCAAGGCGTCGGCCGGGCGCTGATCGAGGGCGTCTACGAACGCGCCAGGCAGGCGGGCGCGAACCGCGTCTACTGGCTGACGCATGAGACGAACCACACGGCGATGCAACTCTACGACAAGGTCGCCGAGAAGTCCGGATTCGTCGTCTACAGAAAGATGTTCTAGCTTCTCGACACAGGGATTTGAAAGTCGCCATTTGTCGACGGGCAAGATTTTGACCGATCACTTCCGTGAAATCGGCACAAACGCTGAGGATTGGCTGAAGCCTCCCAACCTCGTCATTCCAGGGCGGAGCAGCCGCGAAGCGGCGTCGCGCAGACCCTGGAATGACGACGGGTGGGCATTTCGACCGATCTCCAACGCATGCCGCCTGCCAACGCCTAAGCTCGGCAGACGCCGAGCTAAACGAAAACGGGGCTCGTCGAGCCCCATTTTCTTGAACGCTGGCGAGCGGGCTAGCCTTTCGGCGCGGGCGTCGGCTCCGGCTTCACCTTCGGGGTTTCCTGCGCGGTGTTGGATTCGATCGGCGGCAGGCCCTTGAGCAGCTTCTGTTGCAAGGTGGCGAGCACATCCGGATCCGGCTTCAGGTCACGCGCCTGGGTCCACTGATAGGTGGCCTCGAGCTTGCGGCCGACGCGCCAGTAAGCATCGCCGAGATGGTCGTTGAGGACCGGATCCTCCGGCTTCAGCGAGACGGCGCGCTCCATCTCGCGCACGGCGTCGTCGAAGCGACCCATGCGGAAATAGGCCCAACCAAGCGAATCGACGATGTAGCCGTCGTTCGGCCGCAGATCCACGGCCTTCTGGATCATCGCCAGGCCTTCCTTGAGGTTCATGTTCATGTCGACCCAGGAATAGCCGAGATAGTTCATGACCTGCGGCTGGTCGGGCTGCAGCTCCAGCGCCTTGCGGAAGTTCGGTTCCGCCTTCGGCCATTCCTTCAGCCGCTCATAAGCGATGCCGCGCTGGTAGAAGATGTTCCAGTTGGCGGCGGTCGGCGTCTTCAGCTGCTCGACGGCCTTGTCGTAGAGATTGGCGGCCGAGCGGAAATCTTCCTTCGAGCCATAGACGCCGCCAAGCGCCAGATAGGCGCGCATGTCCTCCGGATGCTTGTCGAGATAGGCCTTGAGGTGGGAAATCGCTTCGTCGTGCTTGTCGAGATCGGCAAGGTTGAGGCCGATCTGCAGGTCGGAGAGCTCTTTGAGCGGCGAGGACGCCGGAATACGGCGGTATAGCGCGACCGCGCCTTCACCGTCCTTGAGCTGCTCGGCAACGGCGGCAAGCTGCACCAGGGCCGCGTCGCTGTCCGGCTTCAGCGCCAGCGCATATTGCAGATAGAGGCGCACGAAAGGCTCGCCGCCGCCGCGGTTGAGCGCGGTGGCAAGGTCGAGCAGGATTTCGGACGCGCCGTCGGCCGGGCCGGCCACCAGCGGCTCGATCTTGTCGCCCTTGGCAATGCGGTCGCGCAGCGTGGTGATTTCGAGCTTGCCCGGCGCGAAGGCCTCGGCCTGGTTCAACACCGCCAGCGCCTTCGACTTGTCGCCCTTGCGGACGAGGAAGGAGGCATAGGCCTGCGCATTGCGCATCCAGGTTTCGGGCGCGGAGCCGCCGGCCGTGGTGTCGGCCAGGGTGGCGGCGTAGAGTTCATCGGCCTTGTCGTTGAGCCCGGCGGCGTCGGCGATCAGCGCGCGGTGGAACGATTTGAACAGGCCGAACCAGTCCGGGCCCTTGAGCTTGTCAACGGAATCCATGGCCTCGGACGCGTTGCCGGCGCCTTCCTTGGCCCAGCCGTCCATCACGCCGGAAAGCAGCCGGTCGAGATCGGATTCGAGCGAGAGCTTCAACCAGTACTGCGCCTTGGCATAGTCCTTCTTGTGGAAGGAATCGATGGCCAGCGCCAAGCGCGAGAAGCGCTCGACATCCGGCACTTCCTTCAGCTTGTCGGCATAGACCAGCGATTCCTCGAAGCGGCCTTGGGCGACCAGGGCCAGCATCAGGCTCTGCTGCAGATCCTTGTCGTCCGGCGCAAAGGCCAGCGCCTGCTTGTAATAAGCGATCGCGTCGTCGAGGTCGTTGTCGCTTTCAGCGATATGAGCCGCGAGATACGCGCCCGAGAAAGACGTGATCTGGAGCGGTTGGGCATCTTCCTTGGCTTGGACCGGCAGCACCCAAAGCGCCACACCGGTCAAAAATGCCAGCCTCGTCAGCCAGCGCGCACGTCCTTGCCGCATCGTATCCCTTTCAGCCAGATGCGATCCCGCCCTTGGAGGACCGCCCACAAACTCGATCTTTTCCGGTCAAAGCATGGCCTTTTTGGGGTCGGGCTTCAATCGCCAAGCGAATCACAATGCAATCATCCGGCTTAAAAAACGATGCCGCGCCACCGAAAAATCCCGCGCGGAGGCCCGGGATGCCCATATGCCGGCATCGGGCTGCCTGGATCAGGATGACGTTGCGTTGAATCGCCATCCTGATCCAGTTCTTTTGTTGGAGCATGATCTTTTCCGAAAACCGCGGCCCACTTTTTCGGGATCATGCTCTAAAGACGCGTGTCGCTGAATCCGTCGGCGGCAACCGCGTCGCACAGGCCGGACCATTCGCAGCCGGAGCACGCCTGGCGCGTCAGGCCGACGGAAAAAGCCTTGCGCATCCCTGCCAGACTGGAGGCGTCCAGCATGAAACGGTCTCCGGCCTGGATCTGCCGGCCGAGGAAAGCCCCCACGTCGCGCGCGGCGAGCCCGTCCCGCTCAGCGGCGCTTTGGCGCAGGCAATGCGGCTCCGGTTCTCCGAGCAGCGGTGCGCAGATGTCGTCCGGACCGGAAACGATCACCACCCCCTCGCCCTCGCCCAGCCGCTTCACCACCTTGTCGTAGTTGGCGGTGAAGGCCGGCGAGTAGCCCTTGCCGACATAGGTCAGCAGGCAGAGCAGGTGATGGGCGCGCAGCCTGACGGTCATCGCGTCCCGGACGAGCGGTCGCGCTGTTCCGCCCGATAGGTGGAAAAGAGCTTCAGCGTCGCCGCGCCCAGCGCCGACTTGAGCAGGCCGCCGACGATGAAGGGCAGGAAGCCGAAGGTGATGGCCTTCTCGGCGCCGATCATGACGGCGAGCCAGGCGGTGCCGAGAACCAGGCAAAGCAGGTTGCCGATGAGCATGGCGGCGAAGGCGAGCACGACGCGATTGCCGTTCCAGCCGCGTTCGGCCAGCCAGCCGACAACGGCGCCGACGACCGGGAAGGCGAAGAGATAGCCGCCGGTCGGGCCGACGAAATGTTGTATCCCGGCCGCTCCGCCCGCCAGCACCGGAAACCCTGCCGCGCCTTCGACCAGCCAGGCGGCAATGGTGAGCGCACCGAAGCGCCAGCCATAAAGCGCGCCGACCAGCGTGACGGCGAAAGTCTGCATGGTCACCGGCACCGGCACCATTGGCACCTCGATATAGGAGGACAGCGCCAGGAACAGCGAACCGAGGATGACGGCACCGATCTGCCAGGCGAGTGACCGGCTGTGCAGCCGAAGCGGGCTGAAGGAGGGCTTGTAGGTCGAAACGGCTGCGTTGGTCACGGTGTCTTCCTTGGCTTGTGTGAAATTATAGATAATTTTTGAACTTCATCTATTATCGAATCCATATTTTGAAACGAATGGCAAGCGCCTGCCCTCGAATTCGTCATTCCAGGGCGGAGCAAGGAGCGAAGCGACGCGCGCAGACCCTGGAATCCATGTCGTTACGCGGGCCGAAGAATGCAGCGGTGCAGAAGGCGACTGTCTACTCCGGTACCGGTGCCATTGTCTGGATCGCCTCGAAGCTCTTAGGTCACGGAATGGATTCTAGGGTCTGCGCGCGTCGCTTCGCTCCTTGCTCCGCCCTAGAATGACGACCGCGTGAAGGTCGAGCCAACGTCACCCCACGATGGCGAAGGCGTCTCGGGTTCTGCCGGAGGCGGTCTTGACCGGCTTCTGGCCGATCCATTGCACGTGACGACCGAGGGTCGCGGCGGCCGATTCGGTGTTGCCTTGTCTCAGCGCGCTCAGGATCGCGCGGTGATCCTGGTCGGTGCGGATTTCCCACTCGGAGCGCCAGGCCGCGAACAGGAAACGCGCGCTCGCGGCGTGCAGGTCGTCGATGGTGGAGAGCAGGCGCGGCATGTTGCAGGGCGCCAGGATCAGCCGGTGGAAGGTGCGATTGGCCTCTTCCCAGGAGCGCACGTCGCGGGACTTGTCGCCGGCCTTGGTCGCCTCCTCGGCCAGGTCGAGGATCGACGCCGTCAGATGCGGCGCGGCATGGCGCAGCGCCAGCACTTCGAGCGCCGCCCGCATCTCGGCCACTTCCCTCACCTCGCCGAGATCGAAAGAAGCGACGCGCACGCCGCGGCGCGGCTCGCTGATCGCCAAGCCTTGAGCCTCCAGGCGGCGAAAAGCCTCGCGCACCGGGACATGGCTGGTGTTGAATTCCTCCGCGACATGATCCTGGCGCAGCCGCGAGCCGGGCTCAATGGCGCCCGAAATGATGCGGTCCGCCAGTTCCTTGCTGATGCGGACGGCGATCGTGTCTTCTGTGCTGGCCATATTTTATAGATAATTTGCCGGACCGCCCTTTGTCGAGACGGCCGGCGCGCGATTCACAGGCGCCCCGCCCGGCGGATGCCAGGCAAGTCCCGAGAAGACAGACCGGCTCAGTTGACGCGGCTGATGCAGAAATCGATGACGTCGATCAAAGCCGACTTCTGCGGCGTCGCTTCCAGCGGCGCCAGCGCGTCGCGGGCGATCTCGCCGAAATGGCGGGCGCGGCCGATCGTGTCGGCGATGGCGCCGTGGCGGGTCATCAGGCCGATCGCCTTTTCGAGCCCGGCGTCGTCGGCGACATTGTCCTCGATGGCGCGCTTCCAGAAGGTGCGCTCGGCCTTGGTGCCGCGCCGGTAGGCGAGGATCACCGGCAGCGTCACCTTGCCCTCGCGGAAATCGTCGCCGACATTCTTGCCAAGATCCTTGCTCGAGCCGCCATAATCCAGCGCGTCGTCGATGAGCTGGAAGGCCAGGCCGAGATTCATGCCGTATGAGCGAAGCGCGGCGCGATCGGTGCGCGAGGCCTGGGCGATGACCGGCCCGACTTCCGCCGCGGCCGAAAACAGCGCCGCGGTCTTGGCCTTGATGACGGCGAAATGCTCATCCTCGGTGGTCTCGAGGTTTTTCGCGGCGGCGAGCTGCATGACCTCGCCTTCGGCGATGATGGAGGCCGCGGCCGACAGGATGTCCAGCGCCTCCAGCGAACCGACCTCGACCATCATGCGAAACGCCTGGCCGAGCAGGAAATCGCCGACGAGCACGCTCGCCTGGTTGCCCCAGATCATGCGCGCCGTCTTCTTGCCGCGGCGCAGCGCGCTCTCGTCGACCACGTCGTCATGCAGAAGCGTCGCGGTGTGCATGAACTCGACCGCCGTGGCGAGCTTGACATGGCCTTCGCCGGAATAGCCGAACATCTGCGCGGCGGCGAGCGTGAGCATGGGCCGCAGCCGCTTGCCGCCGGACGAGATCAGGTGGTTGGCGATCTCCGGGATCATCTCGACGTCGGAGCCGGCCTTGGACAGGATCAGCTCGTTGACCCGCCCCATGTCGGCCGCCGTCAGATCGATCAAATCCTTGATGGAAGCGGGTTCCCGCTTGCCTTCGATGTTGAGAACGACACCCACCACGACAACTCCCGTCTCTTCAACGCGCACGAGTTAACGCGCACGACGGCACCCTTAATCCCGCACCGACTCTAGGGCGGCACAACCGGGCACGGCAAGAGGCGAATTGGCGCGGCTTCGCCGACGGTGTGTCTATCCGCACGTTTACAGGAACGCCGCAACCTGCGACTTTCGTTCCATGATCGAGCTTGTCCGCACCAACGATGCCGTCGTGATCTCCTTTGTCGAATCGCTGATGCGCGACGCCGGCATCGCCTGTTTCGTCGCCGACCAGAATATGAGCGTGCTCGACGGCTCGCTCGGCATCCTGCCGCGGCGGGTGATGGTCGATGCCGAGAAGGTCGATGCGGCGCGCCGCATCCTCAAGGATGCCGGCATCGAGAACGAGATCCGCAAAAAATAATGGCAGCCAACACCGCCCCCGTCCCGGATACGCCGGCGCACACGGTCGATGCCTTCCATCGCGGGCGCTTCTGGCTGGTGCAGCCGAGCCGGGGCGGTCATCGCGCCGGCATGGACGCCATGATGCTGGCGGCGGCCGTGCCGTCCGGCTTTTCCGGCCGGCTCGCCGATTTCGGCGCGGGCGCCGGCGCGGCGGCCCTTGCCGTGCTGTCGCGCTGCCCGGCGGCGCAGGCAGTGCTCGTCGAACGCTCGGCCGAAATGGCCGGGTTCGCCGCCGCCACGCTTTCGCATCCCGGCAATGCGCATCTCGGCGACCGCGCTTCGGTGCTGGCGGCCGACGTGACGCTGGCCGGCCGGGCGCGTGCGGAAGCCGGCCTTGCCGACAACCAGTTCGATTTCGTCATTATGAATCCGCCGTTCAACGCCGCCGAGGATCGCGCCACCCCCAACGCGCTGCGCAGGGAGGCGCATGTCGTCGAGGACGGGCTGTTTGAGCGCTGGATCAGGAGCGCCGCCGCCGTCGCCAGGCCGCGCGGCGGCCTGGCCGTCATCGCCCGGCCCGAGCAATTGGTCGCCATCCTCGATGCGATCGAGGGGCGCTTCGGCGACGCCGAGATGCTGTGCGTGCATCCGCGGCCGGACGCGGCGGCGATTCGCATCGTCGTCAGGGCGGTGCTCGGCGCGCGTGGAAAACTGTCGATCCGCCCGCCGCTCACCTTGCACGGACCATCGGGCAACGCGCCGGCGGAGCGGACGGAAATGATCAATAACGGCCTGGCATCGCTGTTCGGCGATTGATCCTTGAAGCGCGTCGCGTTGAAATGGATTCTAGCGACGCGCTTCAGGTTTTGTTTTATGCATGTCTTTTTCGCAAAATCGCTGCACACTTTTGCGCGACATGCACTGGCTGGCGATGCGGCATTGCCGTTGGCCAGCGAATTCCTACATGCCCAAAGCAAGCTGACGCCCGTGAAACAGACCAACCGACCTGATCTCATCTTGCTGCTTTGCAAATCGACCGGAGACATTCCTTCGTGAAACGCCTCTTCAACCGCCTGCTGCCGAAATCCTGGCGCTCGACAGCCGTCACCATTCCGGTCATCCGGCTGCAAGGCGCCATCATGGCGGGCGGCGGCCAATTCCGGCCGAGCCTGTCCCTCGCCTCGACGGCCGGCGTCATCGAAAAGGCATTCAGCTTCGATGCGCCGGCGGTTGCCATCTCCATCAATTCGCCGGGCGGCTCGCCGGTGCAGTCGCGGCTGATCTTCAAGCGCATCCGCGACCTGGCGGCGGAAAAGGACAAGAAGGTGCTGGTCTTCGTCGAGGACGTGGCGGCTTCCGGCGGCTACATGATCGCGATCGCCGGCGACGAGATCTTCGCCGACCCGTCGTCGATCGTCGGCTCGATCGGCGTGGTCTCGGCCTCGTTCGGTTTCCCCGAGTTGATGAAGAAGATCGGCGTCGAGCGGCGTGTCCACACCGCCGGGCAGAACAAGGCCGTGCTCGATCCGTTCAAACCGGAAAGGAAGGAAGACGTCGAGCGGCTGAAGGCACTGCAGCTCGACGTGCACGAGACCTTCATCGACCTCGTCAAGGAGCGGCGCGGCAGCAAACTCAAGGACGACCCGGACCTGTTCACCGGCCTGTTCTGGACCGCCAAACGAGGCCTCGAGCTCGGCCTTGTCGATGCGCTGGGCGATATGCGCGGTGTGCTCAGGACGCGTTTCGGCGAAAAGACGCAGCTCAAGTTGATCACCGCGCCGCGCGGGCTTTTCGGCCGATTTGGCCTGTTCGGCTCGCGTGTTTCGGCGCCGGATATCGCGGCGGCCGCCGCCAGCGGCGTCCTCGATGCGGCGGAAGAGCGCGCGCTATGGGCGCGCTTCGGGCTTTGAAAAAGCCATGAATGCGGCTAGCATGGCTGCTTGACCGACCCATTCGACCGGCCTTGCCGCGAGGACGCGGGAGGAGTTTTAGAGATGCCGCAGATCATTTTCTTCGCCGTTGTCGGCGCCGCCGCTTACTTTGGTTACCGCGCTTTCGTGCGCGAGGCCGAGCGCGTGACGGCAAAAATCCGGCGGACCGAGAAACAGGCGGCGAACGGCACGATGGGCACACTGGTCAAGGATCCCAAGACCGGCGAATACCGTCTCGCCAAGGACTGATCCCATCTCGCCAGCAGCCGACATTCTCGAGCCCGGCGCAGAGATCCGGACATGGCTTGCGCCAGCCAAGATCAACCTGGCGCTGCATGTCACCGGACAGCGCACCGACGGCTACCATCTCATCGACAGCCTTGCCGTCTTCACCCGCTTCGGCGACCGGCTCGAGATCGAGCCGGCGGAGCACGACGAGTTCTCGGCATCCGGCCGTTATGCCGCCGGCCTGCCGCTCGACGGCGACAATCTGGTGGTGAAGGCGCGCGATGCCTTGCGCCGGGAAGCCGGCGCGCAGCATGCGCCGCCGGTTGCCATCAAGCTGGAGAAGAACCTGCCGATCGCGTCCGGCGTCGGCGGCGGCTCCAGCGACGCGGCGGCGGCGCTCAACGGCCTTGCGCGGCTCTGGAAGCTCGTTATCGACGACATTTCGCTGGCGCGGATCGGCCTATCGCTCGGCGCCGACCTGCCGATGTGCCTGACGTCAAAACCGCTGGTCGCACGCGGCATCGGCGATGAGGTGTCACCGCTCTCCGCATTTCCGGCGCTTGGCTTGGTCCTGGTCAATCCGGGCGTCGCCGTCCTGACGCCGGACGTGTTCAAGGCGTTGTCCAGCCGCGACAACGAGGCGCTGCCGCCGCTGCCGAAGCGCCTCGACTTCCACGCCATCCGCAACTGGCTGGAGACGACGCGCAACGATCTCGAGGCACCTGCCCGCTCGATCCAGCCGGCGATCGGCGAGGCGCTGAAGGCGCTCAAGCGCGCCGACGCAGCTTTCGTGCGCATGTCCGGCTCGGGCGCTACGTGTTTCGGCCTGTTCGAGACCGGCAATGTCGCCAAGCGCGCGGCGATCGAGATCCGCGCGCGCCATCCCGACTGGTTCGTCGCCGCGACGCGCAGCATGGAGGCGACCGATGGCGAAGCTTGACGAGAGCCGGCCCTTCATCCCCGTGCGCATCGCCGTGCTGACCGTGTCCGATACCCGCAGCCTTACCGACGACAAGTCTGGCCAGACGCTGGCCGACCGCATCACGGAAGCCGGCCATACGCTTGCCGCCCGCGACATCGTCACCGACGACCGCGAGAAGATCCGCGACAAGGTTCTCGGCTGGTCGAAGGACGAAAACATCGATGTCGTCATCACCACCGGCGGCACCGGCTTCACCGGCCGCGACGTGACGCCGGAAGCGCTGGAGCCGATTTTCGAAAAGCGCATGGACGGCTTTTCGGAAGTCTTCCACCGCATCTCCTATGACAAGATCGGCACTTCGACGATCCAGAGCCGGGCGACAGGCGGCGTCGTCAACGCCACCTTCGTCTTCGTGCTGCCGGGCTCGCCCGGCGCCTGCAAGGACGCCTGGGACGGCATCATCAAGGCGCAGCTCGACTACCGGCACATGCCATGCAACTTCGTCGAGATCATGCCGCGGCTGGACGAGCATCTCAGGCGCGGCGGCAAGACTGGTGCATAACTAAAGGCAAAACATCCCGACCGGCATCCGGTTTGCAGGCGGAATGGCGCTCTCGCCTACGAGCAGCCATTCCGAAGCCGCGACCGGCAAAGTACCTTGTGCTGCGAACAAGGGACAATCTGCCATGACCGTTCACAGCGGCGGATGCCATTGCGGCAACATCCGCCTGAGCTTCTCCACCGCGCTCGATCCGGCCGGACTGGAAATTCGCGCCTGCCAGTGCTCGTTCTGCACCCGGCACGGCTCGCGCGCGGCCGCCGATCCGAACGGACGCCTGAGCATCTCAGTCGAAGACAAGGCACGGCTGCAGGTCTACCGCTTCGGCCTGCGCACCGCCGACTATCTCGTCTGCCGCGAGTGCGGCGTCTATGTCGCGGCAATCGCCGGAGACGGTGAAGACGCCATGGCGGTCGTCATCGTCAACGCGCTTGACGATCGCGAGTTGTTCTCCCGCCAGCCGGTCGCCGTTCGGTTCGATGCCGAAACGCGCGACCAGCGTGTCGCCAGGCGCCACAGGGCCTGGATGCCCGTCGAAATCAGAGGGACCTGACTGGGCAGGGACAGCGCTTCTTCCTTCTCCCACAAGGGGGAGCCTGCATCACTTCGGCGGAGCCACCCAGATTTCGGCGTTCAGCCTTCTGGCGGCAAGGCCGCGCGCCAGGGCCTCGGCGCCGCGCGCGCTCTTTGCCAGGGCCGAGGCCTGACGCTTGCTGATGACAAGACCCTCGGCCAGCGCGCGGTTGCCCGAAAAGACGCGGGCCAGGAAAGGCGCGCGGTCGGCCCGGGCACGTGAAAACCGCGCCGGCATGGTTTGCTTCGCCGCGTGCGCCACCACCTCGTCGATCCATCCGTCGGCAAGCCGCGCGCCGGGTTCCAGAAAAAGCAGCCAATCGCCCTTGGCCTGGCCGATGCCGGCGCCGATGCCGCCGGTCACATAATGGCAGCCGGCATGCTCGGCCACCCGATGCGTCTGGTCGGTCGAACCCTGATCGCAGACGATCACGTCGCGCACCACGCCCTCGACCGCGCCGCCGACCAGCGAGGCGAGCGTACGGGCAAGACCCTCTTCGTCGTTGCGGGTTTCGATGAGAACGCTGAGCATCCTTAGCCGAATAGCGGAAAGCCGCGACTTGCGCCAGTTACGGCTTTTCGCCGAAAAAGTTCTTGCTTTGTTCTCTTCGGTAAAATAGGAATAGTTTCATGAACAGAGCGATTCGACAGCCTGCCGACAGTCCCTGGGAGAGGGCGAAAATGGAACAGATCGTGCGTGCCGACATTGCTGCTTTCGGAGCAGGCAGGGCCGAGATGGCCAATGCGATGATCGAACAGAGCGGCATGCGCGTGCGGCCCGACCGCAATCGCGGCCGCTCGGCCGGCATCAACCCGTCCGGCCGGTTCGAGCCGGTCAGCCGCCATGTGTTCGACGACGGCTGGAACTCGCTGGAGGAACTGCCGCCGTTCAAGACGGAAGTGCAGGTCGAGAAGCCGCGCACGATCATCACCCGCAACGAGTCGCCGGACATCTCGTTCGACCGTTCGATCAACCCCTATCGCGGCTGCGAGCATGGCTGCGTCTACTGCTTCGCCAGGCCGACGCATGCCTTCATGGGCCTGTCGCCGGGGCTCGATTTCGAATCGAAGCTGTTCGCCAAGCCGGATGCCGCGCGCATGCTGGACAGGGAATTGTCCAAGCCCGGCTACCAGCCGCGCACGATCGCCATCGGCACCAACACCGATCCCTACCAGCCGATCGAGAAGCAATACCGCATCATGCGCGAGATTCTGGAAGTGCTGGAGGCGCGCGGCCATCCGGTCGGCATCGTCACCAAGTCGGCGCTGGTGACGCGCGACATCGACATCCTGTCGCGCATGGCCGAGCGCGGCCTTGCCAAGGTGGCGCTGTCGGTGACGACGCTTGACCGCATGCTGGCGAGAACCATGGAGCCCCGCGCGTCGACGCCGACGAAACGGCTGGAGGCGATCAGGCAGCTTTCGGATGCCGGCATTCCGGCATCGGTGATGGTGGCGCCGATCGTTCCGGGCCTCAACGATCCGGAGATGGAACGCATCCTCGATTCGGCCAGGGCCGCCGGTGCAAGGGAGGCGGGATACGTCATCCTGCGCCTGCCGCTTGAAGTGGCGCCGATCTTCAAGGATTGGCTGCTGCGCCACTATCCCGACCGCTACCGGCATGTGATGTCGCTGATCCGCTCGATGCGCGACGGCAAGGACTACGATTCCGAATGGGGCAAGCGCATGAAGGGCGCCGGTCCCTATGCCTGGCAGATCGGCCGGCGCTTCGAGATCGCCGCCAAGCGGCTCGGCCTCAATGTCGAGCGGCGGCAGCTTCGCACCGACCAATTCGTCGCAGGTTCGGGCGCCGGCGAACAGCTGATGCTGCTTTAACCTCAGTGCCGGCCATGACGGGCCGGCGCTAAGCAATTCCAGGCAAAGCGATTTTCCGTCTGGAATTGTCATCCTTTTCAAGAATCCCGTCCGGCCACTGTCCCCCGGCCGCGAGACGGTGCCTTCCCGGTCCGACGCCCCATCCGACCCGGAAGGACTTGCGGAGAATCGGAGCCGATGCGAACCTCGCCGCACCATGGCTCGCGCGCGTTCCGATTCTCCGCTTCTCTTTGAAATGGTCGAGAAGCCCGACTTCTCGATCGAGACGAAGGCGATGGCCGACGGGCTGTGGCCAGTCGCCGGCATGGACGAGGCAGGGCGCGGTCCGCTCGCCGGACCGGTGGTGGCCGCCGCGGTGGTGCTCAACCCCGCCAATATCCCGGAAGGCCTCGACGATTCCAAACGCCTCACCCACTTGCAGCGCGAGGCGCTGTTCCTCAAGATTCTCGGCTCGGCGCTCAGCGTCTCGATGGCCTCGATCAGCGCCGAAGGTATCGACAACAGCAACATCCTGAAAGCCAGCCTCGAAGCGATGCGCCGCGCCGCCGCCGGCCTGTCGTTGCAGCCGAAGCTCGCTTTGGCCGACGGCCGCGACATTCCGCCGGGTCTCGCCTGCGAAGGCCGGGCGCTCATCAAGGGCGACCAGCGCTCGCAATCGATCGCCGCAGCCTCGATCGTCGCCAAGGTGATGCGCGACCGCATGATGTGTGGCTGCGGCGGACACCACGAACATTACGGCTTCGAGGTGCATATGGGCTACGCGACGGTCCGGCACCGGACTGCGATCGAGATGCATGGGCCAGTGGCAAGGCTGCACCGGGCCTCGTTCGCGCCGTTCAGGCTGGGCGGGGCGGAGATGGTTGAGGAAGAGAGCTTGGCCGGGCTGGAGTAGTTAGCTAATCTCCCTCAATGTGGTTGCGGCTTGCGGACATCCTCTGTCACTGGCGTGACTGATCGGCGCAGGTTTGATTGCCACGTGGTTCCCCAATCCGTCGCTGCTTCGCAGCGCCACCTTTCTCCCCTCCGGAGGGAAAGGAAGGTAGTCTTGCCGGACGAGCGTTAACGGCAAAAAGCTGGCGCCTTCCTCTACCCCGTCGATCGGGGGAGAGGTGGCTCGGCGAAGCCGAGACGGAGTGGGGGTCGACCAGCGCTACATTAAACAATGCATGCGCCAAGCTGCCATGCACGCTATCGCCAAAGACCAGCTGCTCGGAAATGTGTGCATAGCGTAGCCCCTTGTGGGGGAGATTAGCAGCTTCGGCGCCACGCTCCCTTTCAAACAACAAAAAGCCGCCGGGTTGCCCGGGCGGCTTTTGATTTCGAAGCTTCGACGCAAGCTTAGTTCAGCTTGGCCTTGACGTCATCCAGCGCCGACTTGAACAGATCCGCACCGGCCTTGACGTCGACCTTGGCGGCGAGCAGCGCGCGGGCGGCCTCGACGGCGATGTCGACGGCCGAGGCGCGCACTTCGCTGATGGCCTCGCGCTCGGCCTGGCCGATCTTCTGCTCGGCAAGCGCGGTGCGCCGGGCGACATAGTCCTCGGTCTTCTTGGCCGCTTCGGAAGCAAGCAGCTCAGCCTCGCGCTTGGCGGCGGCGACGATGTCGGCGGCCTCCTTCTCGGCTTCCCTGCGCTTCTGCTGATACTGGCCGAGCAACTGCTGGGCCTCTTCACGAAGCTTGCGCGCTTCCTCGAGCTCGCCGCTGATCTTGGCCGCGCGGGCGTCGAGCGACTTGGCGAGCATGCCCGGCACCCTCAGGTAGACGACAGCGCCCAAGAAGATGAGCATCGCAATGGTTGCCCAGAGCGTGGCGAGTGATGTGGCGTCCATGATCCTCGCTCCTCACCGGCTCGCGGATTTGACCGCGGCCGCGATCTCGGCCTTGTCGGTCTTACCGCCGACAAGCGCCTCGACGATGGCCGACGTGGTGTCCTCGGCGATCGTGCCGACTTCCTTCATCGCCTTGGCCTTGATCGAGGCGATGCTCGCCTCGGCCTCGCCAAGCTTCTTCTCGAGCTCGGCCTCGAGCTTCTTGCGCGTACCCTCGGCTTGCGCCTTGGCGGCGTCGTTCGCCTGCTGGCCGATCTTGTTGGCATTGGCCTTGGCCTCCGCCAGTTCCTGCTCATAGGCGGCAACCGCGGCGTCCGCCTCGCCCTTCAGCCTTGCGGCATGGTCGAGATCCTGGGTGATGCGGTCGTTGCGGACATCGATGATGCCGCCAAGACGCGGCATCACAACCCGCTTCAGGAACAGGTAGAAGAGCCCGAAGGTGATGACCAGCCACAGGATCTGCGACGGGAAGGTCTTGGCATCGAACGGCGGGAACGTTTCATGCTCCGCGGCAGGCACGGCGGTGCCTGCATGCGTATCGCCCTCGGCCGCGGCCGGCGCTGCTTCTTGCGCATAGGCAGATGTCACGAACATCTCATTCCCCTGTCCCTAGAACGGGGCCGCACCATGCGGCCCCTTTCGTCAGCTCTGGCTCTTACTTGAAGACCAGGAGCAGAGCGATCAGGAGCGAGAAGATGCCCAGAGCTTCGGTCACGGCGAAGCCGAAGATCAGGCGGCCGAACTGGCCGTCGGCAGCCGACGGGTTGCGGAGCGCACCCGAGAGGTAGCTGCCGAAGATGTTGCCGAGGCCGATGCCCGCGCCGCCCATGCCGATGCAGGCGATACCAGCGCCGATAGCAGCTGCTGCAGTTGCGTCCATTTCAAAACTCCTGTGGTTTCTCTATTCGTTGCAGGTTGGTACGTTGGGTAAGCTGGCGCCGGGGCGCCGGTGAAAATCAGTGGCTCGGATGCAGGGCGTCGTTCAGATACATGCAGGTCAGCACCGCGAACACATAGGCCTGCAGGAAGGCGACCAGCAGTTCGAGCGCGGAGAGTGCAACGGCCATGGCAAGGGGCAGCACCGAGCCGGCGATACCGACGGCGCCGAACGCGCTCAGGCTGACAACGAAGCCCGAGAACACTTTGAGCGTGATGTGGCCAGCCAGCATGTTGGCGAAAAGACGAACCGAGAGGCTGACCGGACGCGAGACGAAGGAGATGATTTCGATCGCCACCACCAGCGGCAGAAGGTAGCCCGGCACGCCCTGCGGCACGAACAGCTTGAGGAAGCCGAAGCCGTGCTTGGCGAAGCCGTAGACGAGGACCGTGCCGATGACCAGGATTGCCAGCGTGAAGGTGACGATGATGTGGCTGGTGACGGTGAAGAAATAAGGAAACAGGCCGATCAGGTTGGCGACCAGCACGAACATGAACAGCGAGAACACCAGCGGGAAGAACTGCATGCCCTGCTTGCCGGCGGCGTCGCGCAGCATGTTGCCGACGAATTCGTAAGCCATCTCGGACACCGACTGTAGCCTGCCCGGAATGAGCGCGCGGCTGGCCGTGCTCATGTAGAGGAAGGCCGACGCCAGCACGATCGTCACGACCATGAACAGGGAGGAGTTGGTGAAAGAGACGTCGTAGCCGCCGATATGCAGCGGGATGATCGGATGGATCTGGAACTGGTGGATCGGATCGACCTTGTCAGCAGCAGCCACTTTAAATCCCCGTCAAAGCCACAACCGGCTTTTTAAGTTCACTTAGCGCCCTGCGGCGCCCCACTTCATTCTTTCGGCTCGCGCGGCTTGCCGCCCTGGCCGAATTCGGATGCAAGTCCCGCCGAGCGCAGGACATTGAGTATACCAGCGCCAAAGCCCAGCAACAGGCCGACGATCAGACCCCAGGGCGCTGTTCCCGCCAGGCGGTCGATGATCCAGCCCAAGCCGACACCAACCACCACTCCGGCGATGAACTCGCTGGACAGCTTCAGCGCCTGACCGTAACCGGTCGCAGCTCTCGCTTCGTCTTTCCCCTCGAACCGGTCCGTGCGTCTCGTCGCAAGCGATGCTTCAAGACTACGCCGGCGGCGCTCAAGTTCGTCGTCGCGGATGGTGGCTTCTGGCTGCCTGCCGCGGCCGGTTTCTCCGGTTCCGTCTGGCCCGGTTTTGTCGGCCATCGCAACCCCCCTGCCCGGGCAGACGATTGCCGTCCGTCCGCTTCTAAAGTCGCCGGCAACATAGTTAGAGGGTCCGCCCCCGTCAAGCCACGGACCGAACTTCCAAGCGATGTATTTTTGGTAGTTAAATCAATGATTTATCGAGGTGCGACATCGTGCCCTTCACGGCCGCGTGAGGACTCGGCGCGAATCCGCGCAACAAGGCGCGTCCGCCGAGGCATTGCCGGGCGTCGAAGGAAGGATAGCCGGGGCGGTGGTTAAGGCGGCTCAGCTCGAGCCGCCAGCCGGCTCAACTCCAGCCGCCGCCATAGGTGCGGTAGAAGATATGCAGGCCGATCCTGGTCATCTTGTGCATGGCTCGCGCCCAGCCCGGATGGACGTAATTGGCGTAGTAATGCGTCGATGAGCCGACCTCGGGAATGAAGATCTTGCCGGCGGTCACCGCCATGGCAACCTCCTGGGCGGTCTTGTAGGAGGCCTGGTCGGTGATGGTCTTCTTCCTGCCGTCGCAGGCAAAGGAGAACTGGCAGCGGTTGAACCAGTTGTCGTTCTGGTAGACGACGCCGCAGATCGTCCTGGGATAGGCGGGGTTGCGGACGCGGTTGAGGATCACCTGAGCAACCGCCGCCTGGCCGCGCACGGGCTCGCTGCGCGCTTCGAAATAGATGCCCTTGGCGAGGCACGCCTGTTCCGGCTGGGAGAAGACGCCTGCGGGCAGCGGGTTCTGGATCCACGAATGGTCACCCTTGCCCATCGGCGGGATGAAGCGGCCATCGTTCGGATCGTCCTGCAGCAGCGCCTCGAAGGGCGAGGCCTTGGCATAGTCGGGTGCGGACTGGGCATAGGCGGTGGCGAGGATATCCGGCTTGTCGTTGTTGACGAGGGCGACAAGTGCCGCCGGCAGCGCCGGATCCGGCTTCTTGTCCTCGCGAAGATGGAAGGCCTGGGCGATCTGGACTTCCTTGCCCTTGATGCCAGGCTTGGCGAAGGTGAGCTTCAGCCCGCTGTCCATGCTCGGGCGAAGCAGCGAGGAGGTGCGCTCGAAGATCGAGCCGGCGCTGAAATTCTTGGGCGGCGCGACCGGTGCCATCTTGACCAAACGGCCCTTCTTGTCGGCGCGCATGACGCGGTCTTCGTCGGGCGTGGCGCCTGCGACATTGCCCTTGCCGCGAAAGGCCACCGTGCCGACGCCCGGCAGGTCGACGCCGGAACCGGAGAGCGAGCCGGTGGTGAGGGAATCGACAAACGGCATTTCGGCGGCATGCACCGAGCCGGCGGCGGATTTCTCGATATAGGCGTTCCAGCGGGTGTTGGACGATTCCAGGCCGGAGATCAGGCTTGCCATATCCTGATAGGCGACGGCCGACGGAAAGCCGATCCAAATGCCGAGCCCGAGCACCAAAGGAGGAAGAAAGGAACTCGCAACGGCGGCGGCGGCAAGCCGCAATGAAACGCGTCGATGCACGGAACTCTCCAGAACGCTACTGACCCCGGAGAGTCAAAATGAAGCATTAACCTTGATGGGGGGTTAACGACATCGATCGTGTTCTTTTCATGTTTGAGCGAAGCCGGCTTGCCGTTTCCGCGGCAAGCCGGCGAGGAATCAGACTGGTGAATCAGGCCGGGCGCAGGAAGATCGGCCAGGCGGTCGCCGCGCAGATCGCGGCCGCGAGCCACACGCCCGGCCATGCGAAGAACACCAACAGCCACGGAATGGCGATCTGCACCACGCAGAAGCCGACGAACACAAAGCTGTTGGCCAGGCTGAGCGCGGTGCCGACATGGCCGGCACCGGCAAGCGTGGCAAGTTCGGTATAGGCGACGCCGTGCCAGGCGGAGATGGATATGCCGGCAACGACGACCATCAGCGGGAGCAGCGGCACCAGCGACGGTGCTATGGCGGCGCCGATCACCAGCAGCCAAAGCACCAGGAATGCCAGCGTGCTCAACGCGCTGCAGAGTTTCAGGAACGGCCGACGGTTGCCGTGCCGGTCGGTGAAGCGCCCGCTCCAGATACGCATCACCATGGCGCCGGTCTGCACGGCGGCGAGGCTGGCGCTGGTCACAAAGGTGCCCATGCCGGCGAAGTCGTGCAGGAAGACCGAGGCGAAGGTCAGCACCGCGACCTGCGGGAAGCAGAGCAGGCCGATGGCGGTCGAGATGCGCCATACCTCGATGTTGCGCAAGGGTGCCGGGCCGCTTGTCGCGGCGGCGGCGCGGCCGCCGCTTGCCACCGGCGGCTCGTGCAGCCAGCGCCAGGCAAACCAGGCCGACAGAGCGGAGACGGCCGCAAGCAGGCCGAAGACCGCGGTGAAGCCCAAGGCCAGCGCCAGGGACGGCAGGACGAGCGCGCCCAGCCCGCCGCCAAGCGGCACCGCCGTCTGCCGGATGCTCATGGCGAAGCCGCGCTCGCCCTCGCCGAACCAGCCCATGATGGCGCGGCCGCTGGAGCCGTTGACGCTGCCGCCGAGCAGGCCGGCGACGACCAGGCTTGCCGACAGCAGCGCGACGCCGGGATTGGCCGTTTTTGTCGGCACGACAAGCATGGCCATGATGAGAAGCCACGCGGCTGTCGCGCCAAGTCCGGTCAGGAGCACGCGGCGGTCGCCCCAGCGATCGGTGAGCACGCCCCAGGGCAACTCGCTGAGCGCCACGCCGAGGCCGAGCAGCCCAAGCGCCAAACCCAGCGCGGCATTGTCGAGGTGATAGCCCTGGCGCATCGCCACCGCGGTCGCCGGGATGCCGGAGAAGGTGGCGGAGAAGCCGGCATTGGCGGCGACGCCGATGCCCAGCACCTTCCAGCGATGATTGGGACCGAAGGCGCGGCGAGCAGGGTTGCCGGCACTTTCTCCTGCGGGCGGCTGGCAGTCGTTTCGTGTGACGCTGGCGGACATGGTTCCATTCCCGTCACGGCCTGCTGACGGCTTGACGGACGGGATGTAGCGCCATAGCTTTATCCATAAAATCAGGAAGTTTTTGATCAACAATCCTGAAAATCAGGACAATCTCATGCGCCGCATCACTTTCGACCTCCATGTCCTCAGGACTTTTGTCACCGGCATGGAGCTGGGCAGCTTCGCCAAGGCGGCCGAGCGGCTGGGACGCTCGACGTCCGCGGTCAGCGCGCAATTGAAAAAGCTCGAAGAACAGGCGGACACGCCGGTTTTCCGCAAGGCGGGGCGCGGCCTGGCGCTCACCGAAGCCGGCGAGACGATGCTTGGCTATGCGCGGCGGCTGATCGAGCTCAACGACGAGGCGGCCTCCGCCATCCGAGACATTGAACTGGAAGGCTGGGTGCGGCTCGGCCTGCAGGAGGATTTCGGCGAGGCCGTGCTGCCGGACGTGCTCGGCCGCTTCGCCCGCGCCCATCCCAAGGTCCGCATCGAAGCGCGGATCGGCCGCAGCCACGACCTGGCCGAGCGCGTCCTGTCAGGCAATCTCGACATCGCGCTCGCCTGGCATGACGGCATGACGCTGCCCTACAGCCGCCATGTCGCCAACGTGCAGGCGCGCTGGATCGGTCCGGCAAAGCCGATCGAGGCCGGTCCGCGCAATGGCGAGCCGCTGCCTCTGGTGGTGTTCGAGGCGCCGTGCCTCTTGCGCACCGTGGCGACCGAAACGCTCGACCGCGCGGGCATGCCCTGGCGCATGGCCTTCTCGAGCCCCAGCCTTGGAGGCATCTGGGCGGCGGTGGCGGCAGGCCTCGGCCTGACGATCCGCACCGATATCGGCTTGCCGGCCAATGTCAGGGCGATCGCACCGGGAATTCTGGAACTTCCCGCCCTGCCCACGATGGCGCTGCATCTGCACCAGAAGGACGCCGAACTCGATCCGGTGGCGGCGCGGCTGGCCGAGATATTGCTGCAGGCGGCGATGGAGACGTTGCCTGAGGGAGCGCGAACCCGCGATGGGTTGCGAGAGGTCGCTTAGCTTTTTCGGACAGGTAGTGCTGCGGATCGAAGTACCCGGCGTCGCGTTCCGTCACACCCCCCTCTGTCCTGCCGGACATCTCCCCCGCAAGGGGGGAGATCAGACGTCACGCAGACTTTCGCTACTCTCCCACGTTGCAGGATCGGCGGCGCGCCGAAGCTGCCAATCTCCCCCCTTGCGGGGGAGATGCCCGGCAGGGCAGAGGGGGGTGCTGTCCCGCCAGCATTGTGAGGATCTTACCCGCGACGGGAAAAGACCTCACCGCTTCTTCGCCCTGCCGGCAAACGGATTGTCCGACGTGCGCAGCGCCATGCGGATCGGCACGCCCGGCATGTCGAAGGCCTCGCGCAGGCTGTTGGTCAGGTAACGGACGTAGGATTGCGGCATCGCGTCCGGGCGCGAACAGGAGACGACGAAGCCCGGCGGGCGGGTCTTGGCCTGGGTGACATATTTGATCTTCAGGCGGCGGCCGGCGACGGCGGGCGGCGGATGATGGGCGAGGATGCCTTCCAGCCAGCGGTTGAGCTTGCCGGTCGAGACGCGGCTGTTCCACACCTTGTGCGTCTTGATGACGCTTTCCATCAGCTTGTCGAGGCCGCGCCCGGTCTCGGCCGAGACCGTCACCGCCTGGATGCCGCGCACCTGCGGCAAGAGCCGCTCGGTCTTTTCGCGCAACTCGGCCAGCAATTCCTGCGGGTTGTCGATCAGGTCCCATTTGTTGAAGGCGATCACCGGCGCCCTGCCCTCGCGGGTGATCAGGTCCGCGATCTGCAGGTCCTGCTTCTCGAAGGGAATCGTGGCGTCGAGGACGATGATGACGATCTCGGCAAAACGGATGGCGCGCAGGCCGTCCTGCACCGAGAGCACTTCCAGCTTTTCATGGATCCTGGACTTGCGGCGCATGCCGGCGGTGTCGAACAGCTTTATGCGGCGGCCGCGCCAGTCCCAGTCGACCGAGATCGAATCCCGCGTGATGCCGGCTTCCGGACCGGTCAACAGCCGCTCCTCGCCGATCAGCGCGTTGATCAGCGTCGACTTGCCGGCGTTCGGGCGGCCGACGACGGCGATGCGCAGCGGCTTGGTATCGTCATATGATGCTTCAGCGTCCGGGTCGGCGATGTCCTCGCCGATCAGCACTTCGCTCGCGGCGATCTCGTCGCTGCCGTCTTCGTCGTCGTCGCCGAAGGCGCGCTCCTCGCCAAGCGCCGCAATCACCGCGTCGCGCAGGTCGGGCATGCCCTGGCCGTGTTCGGCCGAAACCGGGATCGGTTCGCCGAGGCCGAGTTCCCAGGCCTCCAGCATGCCCCCTTGAGCGCCGCGCGCCTCGGCCTTGTTGGCGACGAGCACGACCGGCTTGCCCGATTTGCGCACGACGTCGGCGAAGGTGCGGTCGTCGGGCAGCAGGCCGGACTTGGCATCGATGGTGAAGAAGATGAGGTCGGCTTCGCGGATGGCGATCTCGGTCTGCTGACGCATGCGGCCGGGTAGCGTCGATGCGGCGGCATCCTCGAAGCCGGCGGTATCGATGACGTCGAAGTGAAGGTCGTAGAGCTTGGCGGCGTGGACGCGGCGGTCGCGCGTGACGCCCGGCGTGTCGTCGACAAGCGCCAGCTTCTTTCCGACCAGCCGATTGAAAAGAGTCGATTTGCCGACGTTAGGCCGGCCGATGATGGCGACTTTGAAGCCCATCCAGGATCACGACGCGTTGCCCGACCCGCGGATCAGCTCGGACATCAGCTGCGCCCGCTGGCGCACATTGCGCGGGGCGGCTTCATCCGAAGAGATCTGGTCGAACAGTTTGAGTGCGTCCGCGGACTTGCCATCCTTCCAGGCGGCAAGGCCGAGCGCCTCGCGCGCCGAATGGCGCAGCGGATTGGTGTCGGCGGTGAGCGCCTCGATGCGGCTGGAGACGTCGGCGTAGGAACCGTGGTCGACGAGCAGCAGCGCCGCCCTCAGCCGCGCGATGTCGCGAATGCCGGCCGGAATGGCGTTGTCGGCGGCGACCTCGTCGAAATCCTTGACCGCGCCGTCGACGTCGCCCTTGTCGGCCTTGACGGTCGCGGCGCGCATGCGGGCGAGCAGCGGATAGGCGCCGTAGCCGTCCTTCTCCAGCTGATCGAGAGCGGCGATCGCCTCGTCGTTCTTGCCATCATTGGCGAGCTTGAGGGCCGCCGAGAAGGCGTCGCCGGAGCGGTTGGCGCGGGTTTCGTCCCAGTAGCGGTAACCAACGACAGCGGCGGTGCCGAGCACGATGAGGATGGCAAGGCCGAGAATGGCCGGGCCAAAACGGTCCCATAGCTTCTGCGCCTGCTCGCGACGCATCTCTTCGTTGACTTCGCGGATAAAACTGTCGTCCGACATCAATCAAAACCATTGCTGCCCCGGAAGGGGGCGCCTCTTGAGCCCGCGTTTTAGCGAAATTTTGTCGGCATGGAAGGGGGCGGACCGGAAAATCGGCTTGGAATGCCGGGCGCCCACAGCCCTTGCCTGAACGCAACCGCGCCACATTTGCGCGATAGCCGGCTTCCGATCAGCCGGAGATGTCCCGCCAGAGGTTGCCAATGCTTCGTATGTACCGCGTCCTTGCATTCAGTCTCGCCTCGCTCGCCTCAGCCAATGCGGCCTTCGCCGATCCGCCGAAATCGCCAATCGTTTCGCCTGCCAGACCCAAGCAGGTGGTGCTGATCTCGTTCGATGCCGCCCGCGAGATCTCGCAGTGGCAACGCAGCCGTGCGCTGGCAAAGCGCACGGGCGCGCATTTCACCTATTTCCTGTCCTGCGTGTTCCTGCTCTCGCCACAAACGCGGCAGGACTATGCCGGCCCCGGCAAGGCAGCCGGCAAATCCAATGTCGGCTTCGGCGCGTCGAAACAGGACGTGGCCGACCGGCTGGAGCAGGTCCGGCTGGCCGCGGCCGAGGGTCACGACATCGGCAGCCATGCCTGCGGCCATTTCGACGGCAACGCGTGGAGCAAGGCGGACTGGCTGGCCGAATTCGCCTCCGTCCGGAGCATTTTCGAGAACGCCTATGCGATCAACGGCATTCAGGAGCCGGCCGACTGGCACGATTTCGCGCATCATGCGCTGGTTGGGTTCCGCGCGCCCTATCTCTCGACCGGCAAGGCGCTTTACGAAGCCCTGCCCGAGGCCGGTTTCCAGTATGACGCCAGCGGTGTCTCCAAAGGCCCGACCGTCCCGCCGACCCTGAATGGGACAACCCGCTTTGCCCTGCCGCTCATCCCGGAGGGACCGAAGGCGAAGCCGGTGATCGCCATGGATTACAATCTTTATGTCCGCCACTCGGACGGCACCGAGAAGCCGGCCATGGCGGACGCATTCACCGACCGCGCCTACCAGGCGTTCCACGCCGCTTTCGAGGCTCAGTACAACGGCAAGCGCCTGCCGCTGGAACTCGGCTTCCACTTCACGCTGATGAACGACGGCGCCTACTGGAACGCGCTGGAGCGCTTTGCCGGCGAGGTCTGCGTGATGCAGCAAGTCGAGTGCATCAGTTTCCGCGACTATGTCGCGCGCCGGCGCGCCGGCCAGGCACAGGCGACCGCGGGCGGCTGAGCCGCCCGCCGGATCGCTTATCTTTACGCTCTCCTGGGTTGTTCCAGATCAGGCCGGGTCCTCAGCGCCCTGCCGAGCCAGATAGCGCCGGTCGATGTCCGGAAGCGGCTCGCCTTGGAGCGTCGCCTCGAAGGCGCGCAGGCGCTTGTGGACCGACTGCAGTTCGACGATGGTCGACCAGGAATTCAGCAGGAACTGGAGCGAATTCGTCACCTTGCCGAAGGCATTCGAAATCTGGTTGAGCGCGCCGAAGGTGATCTTATGGGCGACCAGCGATGGCCCGAGGATCAGCAGCGAGAAGATGTTGTCCGCCTGCAGGTACGTGTACCGGACGACGTTGAAATAGATGTAGTGGAAATAGAGCCTGAAGTAGTTGCGGCGCACATTGGTGAACAGCTCCGCCGTCGTCGCCGGCTGCGCCCGATCGGGATGATCCTCGCCGTAGACAAGTTCCTTGCGGTAAGCCGCCTCGACGCGCTGATTGCGGAACTGGAGGCCCGGCAGCTTGATGCCTGCGAGCATCACCGAGGCCGTGCCGAACAGGCACCAGCCCAGAGCCGCAACGACCAGAGGCTGCGGCACCGCGCCGATGATCGGCAGCTCGGTGATGTGCGCCTGAAGCTGGATCATCACCGGCAGGAAGGCGATCAGGGTCATGATCGACTGGACGAAGCTGGAGCCCAGGTCCTCCATGATCTGCGAGAAACGCATCGTGTCTTCCTGGATGCGCTGCGAGGCGCCCTCGATATGGCGCAGCCGGCTCCAGTTGGCCACGAAGTAATTGTTCATCGCGGTTCGCCAGCGGAAGATCCAATGGCTGACGATGAAGGCGTTGATCACCTGCACGTTCATGCCGACTAGCGCCAGCCAGGAGAAGTCGGCCAATCCCTTGTAGAATTCGGTGTCGGTCGAGGCTGTCGTTCCCGACATCAGGCCCTGAACGTAGTCGAAGAAAGGACCATACCAGTTGTTGACCGCGACGGAGACCTGCACGTTGAAATAGATGAAGAACAGGATGACGGCGGTCATCAGGATCGACCAGTTCTGCCACGGATGCGGCGCATACCAGCTCCAGAACGCATAGAAGACCGCCACGCAGGCCGCGAAGTAGATGTAGAACCACAGGAAGGGCTTCGACCACAGCACCGCGATGCCGATGATGGGCGGCGCGCCGGCCGCAGCGGGAGGGAAGCCTAAGACGGCTCCCAGTTGCTCGCCGCCGAAAAACCAGAACAGAATCGCCGCAAGGCTCCAGACGGCGGCCGAGGTGAAGAAGAGCTTCGGCTGCGGGAAAAAAGATACGAACACTGTGGCGGGTTTCCTCGGTCTGACCGCAAATCAGCGGCGTTGCTGTTCGGCGGGCATAAGGTCACACATTAGGGGGAAAGAAAATGCCCATGCCCGATGCCCGGCATCGAACAAGGCCGCAAATCATGGCGATTTTGGCGCAGCCGACCAGGCAATGACGCCGGAGAGCAGCAAGGCCGCCGCCGCCATGATCGAGGCAAGCACGTAATTGCCCGATGCCTGAGCAAGCAGGCCGGCGGCGATCGGGCCGACGATCTGGCCAAGGCCGAAGGCTGCCGTCATCACCGCGAAGATGCGGCGCGGCGCCCGCGGCGCGAGCTGCCTGCCCATCTGTATGCCCAGCGCCGTGAGGGCGATGAAGGTGCCGCCGAGCAGGACGCCGGCAATCAACGGTCCGGCTGCGCCCTTGACGACGACGCTGGCGGTGACGCCGACCACCTCGACCAGGCAGCTCGCGGCATAAGCGGCATAGAGCCCTATCCGGCCGGCGAGCTTCTGCCACGCCCAAGTCGAGGGAAAGCCGGCAAGTCCGGCGACCATCCAGACGGTGGCCTCGAAGACGCGCCCGCCGCCGCCTTGGCGCACGATGGCGACCAGGAAAGTGGCCGTCACCACATAGCCGAAGCCGAACAACCCATAGGCGACGATCATCTTCACCAGGGAGCCGTCCTTCGGCAGCGCCGGCTCGCGCCCGTCGGTGACATTGGCCGGCGTGGTCGAGCCGGCGAGCAGCATGACGACGAGCAGGCCGACCGCCGAAAGCGCTCCGGACCAGAGCCAGCCGGCGGCCCAGCCCGCGTGTTCGGAGACGAGGATCGCCAGCAGCGCCGAGGACGCGGCAATGCCGAGACCGACGCCACCGAAATGCAGCGCCTGCAAATCGCCGCGGCCGGCCTCAGCCAGATGGCTGAAGACGATCGAGGCCATGAACACCATGACGAAGGCGCTGGCGAGGCCGGCGAGGAAGCGGATGACGAGGAAGGCGGCCATGGTCTCATTGAGCCCCATGAGGGCCGCGAGCACGGCGCTGGCGGCGAGGCCGGCGAACATCAGCATGCGCTCGCGGTCATGCGCCCAGCCGCCGGCCGCGGCGAGCGCGCCGATGAGGTAGCCGAGATAATTGGCGGAAGCTATCCAGCCGGCGTCGGCCGGCGTCAGGTGCAGTTCCTCCATCATGCCGGGCAGGATGGGCGTGTAGACGAAGCGGCCGATGCCCATGGCAACGGCGAGCGCGACCATGCCGGCAAGGGCAAGGCGCAGTGGAGATGGCGAGGCGTTCATTGCGGCGCACAATAAGTGCGCGCGTCAGCGAAACAATGTGCTTGCGTTGGGCCAGCGCTGCCCCGCAACCGGGCCGAATGGCGTCAGAGACAGGTTGTGCCCACGATCTCGTATGCGGTGCGGCGGGCCGTCAGCCGGAAGGGCATGTCGCCGAGCTCGCGCTCCGACATGGTGTCGAGCACCGGATGCGACAGCGGATCGGTGATCCAGCGGGTCATCTCATCGTCATCGTCATCGCGCGGCCTCGCCTCGGCGCCGGAAAGCCCTTTCAGCAAGGATAAAATCTTCATGGGACCACCTCCTGGCTCAAGGCTATTCCTGTTAAATTCCGCCCTTTTCTGTCGGGTTTCAATTGAGATTCCGATCCATCTACTTTAGAAAAACTGAATGGCTATGCTCAATCGCGTCCATCTCAACGGCCTGCGTGCCGTGGAAACCGTCGCTCGGCTGGGATCGCTGGCGGGAGCGGCCACCGAGCTGAATGTCTCGGTCAGCGCCGTCAGCCAGCAGGTCAAGCGCACCGAAAAGCAGCTGGGGCAGGCGCTGTTCGAACGGACGCCGGGCGGGCTCGTGCCGACCGAATTCGGCGCTGCCTTCACGGCGCGGCTCAGCGCCGGCTTCCGCGAGATCGCGCAAGCGGTGGCGCTGGCCGACGAGGCCAACGAATGCACGCTGGTCGTCTCGGTGGCGCCGGCCTTCGCCTCGAAATGGCTGCTGCCCCGGCTATCGAGGCATTTCTCCCGACACCCGAACGTGCTTTTGCGCATCGACGCCTCGGCCAGGGTCGCCGATCTCGACCGCTCGGACATCGATATCGCCATCCGGCTTGGCGATGGCAAATGGCCGGGCGACCGCGCCGAGCTTCTGCTTGCCCAGGAAGTGTTTCCGGTCTGCGCGCCATCGATCGCTGCCAGGCTGAAGTCGATCGGCGATCTGGCGCAGACCTGCGCCATCACCGACGAACGGGCGATGTTCAGCTGGGACGGCTGGTTCGAGGCGGCCGGCGTCGAGCCGGTCACCTTCCAGAAGGGAGCGCGTTTCACCGATCCGATGCTGTGCCTGGAATCGGCGATCGCCGGCCACGGCGTGATGCTCGCCTGGCAATTGCTCACCGCCGACGCGTTGGCCGACGGCCGGCTGGTCGCGCCCTTCGGTGTGCGGGCCGAGAGCGGGCTGGGTTACTGGCTGGTGACCTCAGCCACAAAAAGCGAAAGCCGCAAGGTGCGCGACTTCAAGGCCTGGATTCGCGAGGAGATCGAGGCGACCATGGCGCAGTTCCGGGCGCTGGACAGCGCCGCCTGAAATCAGGCCCAGTCGATCGCGGTGGAAAGGCCAACCGCAGCGGTCTATGTAGGAACAGGACCCCAACAAACGGCAGGCAGGACCCATGACCACACATTCGCGCGGCGTTTCGGCAACCATCGACCCGGTGAAGCTCGACAGGCTGGCGGAAGTCGCCATCAAGGTCGGGCTGCAGCTGCAGCCCGGACAGGATCTGGTGCTGACCTCGTCGATCGCGGCGCTGCCGCTGACCCGCCGCATCGTCGAGCACGCCTACAAGGCCGGCGCCGGGCTGGTGACGCCGATCTTCAACGACGACGAGATCACGCTGGCGCGTTTCCGCTACGGCGCCGACGCCGGCTTCGACCGCGCCGCCGGCTGGCTATATGAAGGCATGGCGAAGGCCTTCTCGAACAATGCGGCGCGGCTCGCCGTGCGCGGCGAAGATCCGTCGCTGCTCTCGTCGCAAGATCCGGCCAAGGTGGCGCGCGCCAACAAGGCGAACTCGATGGCCTACCAGCCGGCGCTGGAAAAAATCACCGGCTTCGACATCAACTGGAACATCGTCGCCTATCCCGACCTTGCCTGGGCAAAGCAGGTTTTTCCGGGCGAGGCGGACGACGTCACGGTGGTGAAGCTCGCCGACGCCATCTTCTCGGCCTCGCGGGTCGACGTCGAGGACCCGATCGGCAACTGGAAGGCACACAACGCCGCCTTGGCCGAACGCACGAAATGGCTGAACGGGCATAATTTCCACGCGCTGCATTTCACCGGTCCAGGCACCGACCTGACCGTCGGGCTGGCGGATGGCCATGAATGGATGGGCGGCGCCTCGACGGCGAAGAACGGCGTCACCTGCAACCCGAACATCCCGACCGAGGAAGTCTTCACCACGCCGCATGCAAGGCGCGTCGAGGGCCATGTCTCCTCGACCAAGCCGCTCTCCTATCAGGGCACGCTGATCGACGAGATTTCCGTGCGCTTCGAGGGCGGGCGGATCGTCGAGGCCAAGGCCTCGAAGGGCGAGGACGTCTTGAAGAAGGTGCTCGACACCGACGAGGGCGCGCGCCGCCTCGGCGAAGTGGCGCTGGTGCCGCATTCCTCGCCGATTTCGAAGAGCGGGCTGTTGTTCTTCAACACGCTGTTCGACGAAAACGCCGCCTGCCACATCGCGCTCGGGCAGTGCTATTCGAAGTGCTTCGTCGACGGCGCTTCGCTCAGCCAGGACGAGATCGCCGAGCGCGGCGGCAACAAGAGCTTCATCCATATCGACTGGATGATCGGCTCCGACAAGATCGACATTGACGGCGTCGCCAAGGACGGCGGCCGCGTGCCGGTGATGCGCAAGGGCGAGTGGGCGTAAGAGGTCTCTCGCTCATTGGAGGTATGATGGCCTTCGACATAGCGGTGAAGCGCGTCTACGAGCCGCCGGCGAAAGCCGACGGCCAGCGGGTGCTCGTCGACCGAATCTGGCCGCGTGGCGTCAGCAAGAAGGACGCCGAACTGACGCTATGGCTGAAGGAGATCGCGCCGAGCGACGCGCTGCGCAAATGGTTCGGGCACGAGCCGGAGCGCTGGGCAGAGTTCCAGAAGCGGTATCGAGCTGAGCTCGACGCGAATGGCGACGCGGTGGCAGAGCTGCGTGCGCTACTCGGCAGGGGCAAGGTGACGCTGCTCTACGGCGCGCATGACGAGGCACATAACAACGCGATGGCGCTGGCGGGATATTTGCGAGGGGCGTGAGAGGATCTCTGCGCTACCTATCGGCGATTGACGAAAGCCGACGCGACGTCATATCTCCCCCCTTGCGGGGGAGATGCCCGGCAGGGCAGAGGGGGATGCTGTCCCTCAAACCCCTCAATAATCAAACCGCTTACCCGAGGCAGGTTCGCGTCGCCACGTTGGCCAACGCCGCGTTCCTTCACACCCCCCTCTGGCCTGCCGGCCATCTCCCCCGCAAGGGGGGAGATTGGCAGCTTCGGCGTCCGGCCCCTATTTCACCGCCTCCTCATAGACCTCCGGCTTGAACCCTACCAAAACCCGCTCCCCGACCTCCAGTACCGGGCGCTTGATCATCGTCGGCTTGGCGAGCATCAGCTTCTTCGCCTTCTTCTCGTCCAGCCCGGCCTTGTCCGCCTCCGTCAGCTCACGAAAAGTGGTGCTGCCCTTGTTGAGCAGCTTTTCCCAGCCGACCCTGCCGACCCAGCCGTTCAGCCTTTCCGCCTCGATCCCTTCGGCGCGGTAGTCATGGAAGCGATACGGCACGTCATGGCTCTCCAGCCAGGCGCGCGCCTTCCTGATCGTCTCGCAGGTGGTGATGCCGTACATAGTGATGGGCAAGGCAGGCCTCGGTGGGTTTGCGAATCTGAGTGAATCCTAGGCCCGCAGCAGCAGCTTTGCCAGCGCTTCACGACGGCTCGTTCTTGGCTCTTGCCAACACTAAGGTTTTTTCCTAAGTATTATTCGCAACGCCAGGACCGAGAGCCAATGATGAGCCTCGATACCGCCAGCCAGAGCCCGCCGCCCATCGACGGCATTTTTCGCGCGCTTGCCGATCCGACGCGCCGGGGTGTCGTGGAGCGGCTGAACAGAAGCCCAGCCTCGGTCAGCGAACTGGCGGAGCCGTTCGAGATGGCCCTGCCCTCCTTCGTCGAGCATCTCAAGGTGCTGGAGGGCTGCGGACTGGTGCAGTCGCAAAAGACCGGCCGCGTCAGAACCTACAGTCTTTTGCCCGAGCCGCTGAAGCTTGCGGAAAACTGGCTCGTCGAACAGCGCGCGCTGTGGGAGCGCCGCCTCGACCAGTTCGACGCTTATGTGATGAGCCTCAAGGAGAGTGAAAAGTGAGCTATCCGTTCAAGCCGAACCCGAAACTGGACCTGACGCTGGAGCGCTTTCTCGATGCGCCACGCGAATTGCTGTGGCGCGCCTGGACGATGCCGGAGCACGTCAAGCAGTGGTTCACGCCAAAACCGTGGGTCATCACCGATTGCGAGATCGACTTCAGACCGGGCGGCCTGTTCCGCACGCGCATCCAGTCGCCCGACGGCAAGGAGGTGAGCGACCGCCATTGCTGCTATCTCGAGATCGTGCCGAACGAACGCTTGGTGTGGACCGACGCGCTGCTGCCGGGCTACCGGCCGTCGGGCAAGCCGTTCATCACCGCGGTCATTACCCTGACACCGGAAGGCAAGGGCACGCGCTACACCGCCACCGCCATCCACCGCGACGAGGCGACGCGCAACAGCCACGAGGAGATGGGTTTCTTCGACGGCTGGGGCGCGGTGGCCGACCAGCTGGCTCAGTATGTGAAGACGATTTGAGAAGCCGGCATGGCGACCGGAATATCTGCCCGGTCGCCATCCCTGATTTCAAATTTGCAAGCGAAAGGAAGCAAAAAGCCTCAGCGCATCGGCCTCAATAGTAAAAACGCTCTTCGCTGATCTTGCCGTTCTTGACCGTGTAGAGGCCGACCTCGTCCATTTTGACACGTTCGCCGGTGGATTTGGGCGTAATGTCGAAGCTGAAGCGCAAGGCGAACTGGTCGCCATTGACATAGGGACCCTCGACCGAGCCGCCATGGACCTCGTGGTTCGCTTCCCACCACTCGCCCTTCTGCTTGACGGCTTCCTTGCCGTTGCACACGGCCATCGGGCCTTCCATGGCTTCGTAACTTACGATGTCGTCGGCATTGTATTTCGCGGCGGCGCTATGGCTGTCGCCCTGCTTGAGGAGTTCGGTGAAGTCCTTGGCAATTTCGGCAGTGGTCATGGGATCCTCCCGGTTTGGACCAGACATCAAGTAGGTATCGATCGTTCGCCCGCCACGGCTCGGTCGCTTCGCAGGTGACAATTCCTGTCAGCATGGCGAGGCCTGCGCGCTGACGCTAAAGACGATTTGAGATGCTCACATGACAGCATGCGCGTCATCCTGACCGTTCAATTGCCAGCGTCTGATGACCTGATAGCGGTCCTGACGCAGGAAGCTGTGTATCAGCACGAACTCGCGCACGGTCCAACCAATCGGCTCAATTGGCCGCTCATTGACTTTCGGAACACGCACTTTGTCACGCAGCAATGTGACGTGCGGCTCGATCGACTTCCCGACAAGCGGCTTAAACGGGCTGTCGGATAGCACAGCGGCGAGCGCTCGCCAGAAGGCCTGCAATGCGGGAACGCCGTCACTGCCGCGCAGAACGAGAGCGCCGCCACCAAAGGCCGACAGACGGTCAAACGACACATCAAAGGCTTGAGCTCGGACGAGAGAGCCTGCCGAGCAAGCGGCGTCGACCAGAGATCTTGGCAATCCATCGTGATCGCCGAGCATGACAAGCGAAATATGCAGATGCCTGGTTCGAATGAGCTTTCCGCCGAGCCCTAACTCCCGCTGCCAAGTCACGGCTCGTGAGGCCAGCATACGAGCAATCATCTCTTCGAGAAGGATGGCGAAGAACAGTCGGTCGTTGGGCTCCTGACTGGGCTCGTCCCAACGAAAAAAAGCCTGCCCATTCCTGCCGATCCCGAACCACGGTTGTTCGTTCATGGCTGATCCCTTTCGGATATCGTCCAAAGGATCAGATTAGAACAAATCAGGAACAAACTACAAGGGAGAATAACACCCGCGCTCGATCGCCAGCCGCCGTACCAGCGCCAGCACGGTGTCGATGGTAGGCGTCGGCTGGCCGGTCAGGCGCCCGAGCTCCTGCACGGCGGTAACCAGCGCGTCGATCTCCATCGGGCGGCCGCGTTCGAGATCCTGCAGCATCGAGGTCTTGTGCTCGCCGACATCGCCTGCGCCCTTGATGCGCCGGTCGACGGGGATGAGGAAACGCACGCCGAGGCTCTCGCCGATCGCCTGCGCCTCCAGCATCATGGCGCGGGCGACGGCGCGGGTGGATTCGTCTGCAACGATGGCCGCAAGCGTGCTGCCGGTCAGCGCCGAGATCGGGTTGAAGGAAAGATTGCCCCAAAGCTTCACCCAAATCTCCGAGCGGATGTCCTCGCGCACCGGCGCCTGCAGCCCGGCCTTGACCATTTCGCGGGCAAGCGCGGTGGCTCGCTCGCTCTTCTCGCCCGACGGTTCGCCCAGCGAAAAGCGCGCGCCCTCGACATGGCGGATCAGGCCGGGCGCGTCGACCTCGACGGCGGGATAGACGACCGAGCCGATGACCCGCTCCGGCCCGATGCGATCCCAGATCGCACCGCCAGGATCGACCGCGTCGAGCCGCGAGCCTTCGAGCGCGCCGCCGGCCTTGTGGAAATACCACCAGGGCACGCCGTTCTGCATGGTGACGACGGCTGTCCCCTCGCCCAGCAGCCGCGCGATCTGATCGAGCGCCGGCGCCAGCGAATGCGCCTTCAGCGCCAGCACGACATAGTCCTGCACGCCGAGTTCCTCGGCACGTGCCGCCGCCCTGACCCGCGCCACCGTTTCCTTGCCGTCCTCGATCAGGCGAAGGCCGTTGGCCTCGATCGCCTCCAGATGCGCGCCGCGCGCCACGATCGACAGATCGACCGAGCCGGCGATCGCGAGCTTCGCGGCGAGATAGCCACCGATGGCGCCGGCGCCGAAGACAGTGATGCGCATCAGCCGAGACCGAGCTTGGCCGCCAGCCCAATGCGCTGCAGCTTGCCGGTCGCGCCCTTCGGGATCTCGTCGAGGATCAGCACCTTGCGCGGCACCTTGAAATCGGCGAGCCGCGTCGAGGCAAAGCCGCGAATGTCTGCCTCGCTGGCGCTCTGGCCTTCGCGAAGCACGACAGCGGATGCTACCTCTTCACCCAGCTTGTCATGCGGCATGGCGAAGGTGACGACCTGCGCCACCGCCGGATGGTCCATCAGCACTTCGTCGACCTCGAGCGGCGAAATCTTTTCGCCACCGCGATTGATGATTTCCTTCAGCCGGCCGGTGACGCGCAGGTAGCTGTCCTCGTCGAGCACGCCCTGGTCGCCGGTGTGGAACCAGCCATGAGCGAAGGCGCTGGCGTTGGCGTCCGGGTTCTTCTCATAGCCGGCGGTGACGTTGGGGCCGCGAATGACGATCTCGCCGATCTCGCCGGGTTTGAGCAGCCGCCCGTCCTGCGCCATGACGGCGATTTCCGGTCCCGCCGACGCGCCGACGCTGCCGGGCTTGCGCAGTCCGGGCGGCAGGCGGTTGGACGCCATCTGGTGCGCGGCCTCGGTCATGCCGTAGGCCTCGACCACCGGGCAGCCGAAGGTGGATTCGAGCTCGGCCATCACTTGCGCCGGGAGCGAAGCCGACGACGAGCGGATGAAGCGCAGCTTCGCCTCGGCGAGTTGCTCGGGGTTGCGGGCGGCGCGCGGCAGGATCGCCTGGTGCATGGTGGGCACGGCGGTGTACCAGCTGGGCTTGGCTTCGGAGAGCCACTGGAAGAAACGCAGCGCGTTGAAACCCGGCGTGCAGAAAACGCTGCCGCCGGCGGCGAGCGAGGAAAGCACCGCGGCGATCAGGCCATGGATGTGAAACAACGGCATGATGTTGAGGCAGCGGTCGGCTGGCGTCAGGCCGAGCGTCGCGCCGATATGCGTTGCCGACGCCGCGAGATTGGCGTGGCTGAGCGGCACCAGTTTCGGACGCGACGTGGTGCCGGAGGTATGCAGAAGGAGCGCGACATCGCCGTCGGCGGCCAGGCCCGAGGCGACCGGCGGCCCGGCGGGATCGCCCTCGATCGTGAACACGCCGGACGGCGCGCCTTGCGGCGCCGCCAGCCGCAGCACCGGGATGCCGAGGCGCCCGGCGACTTCGACCGAAGGGCCCTGCTCGTCCCTGCCGACGAGGATCGCCTTGACGCCGATGTCGCTCAGATAGAAATCGAGCTCGTCGGCGCGGTAGGCCGGATTGAGCGGCGCGGTGGACGCGGCCGCAGCAACGGCGATGAAAGCCGTCGCCATTTCCGGACCGTTCGGCAGCACGATGGCGACACGGTCGCCGCGGCCGATGCCCAGCGCGTTGAGCCCCGCCACGGTATCGCCGATCAGGCGGCGCAGTCCGCCATGCGAAAGGGCCGTCCGTTCGGGCGCGGCGATGGCCGGCGCGTCGTCGGCGCCAGGCGCAAGGCGATGGGCGAGATCGGTGGCGTTTTCGCTGTTTGTCATGGTTCCAGACTATGTTTCGAACGATCGGCCGATGTCCAGCGCTGCTCAATATCCGAGCGCCAGGCCGTCCTTGCGCGGATCGGACGCGCCGGTCAGCGTGCCCTTTTCCCAATCGATCAGCACCGCCTGCCCGCCGCCCAGCGGATGACCGGGCTCGACCACCTTGTGACCAAGCCGGCGGAGGCCTTCGATCGTCTCGGTGCGCACGCTTCGCTCGGCCTCGACGACGTCGTGGTTGTAGAACACCCGCGCGGCATCGATCGCCTGCTGCGGGTCCATGCCGAAGTCGATCATGTTTGTCAGCACATGGACATGGCCGAAGGGCTGATAGCCGCCGCCCATCACGCCGAAGGGCATCATGGCGCGGCCGTTCCTCGTCATCATGCCCGGCATGATCGTGTGCATCGGCCGCTTGCCCGGCGCGATTGCGTTCGGGTGCTTCGGATCGAGGCGGAAGCTGGAACCGCGGTTCTGCAGCACGACGCCGGTCTTCGGGCCGACGACGCCGCTGCCGAAGGAATAATAGGTCGAGTTGATGAAGCTGACCGCATTGCGGTCGCGGTCGACGACGCTGATATAGACCGTGTCGCTGCCCGGCAGGTCGAGACGCGGCAGATCGGTCATGGCGCGCTCGGGATCGATCGCGGCGCGCAGGCGATCGGCATAGGCGCCGGAAAGCAGCGCCTTGACCGGCACGTCGACATGATCTTGATCGGCGAAAAACGCATCGCGGTCCTGGTAGGCGAGCCGGCCCGCCTCGATCTCGAGGTGCAGGCGCGCGGCGCCGTCCGGATCGAGCTTGCCCAGATCAAAGCCCGAGAGCAGGTTAAGCATCAGAAGCGCTGTGAGGCCCTGATTGTTGGGCGGCATCTGGTGGATGTCGTAGCCGCGATAGGAGGTGCTGACCGGGGTCCGGTAATCGCCCTTGGTGGCGGCGAAATCGTCGAGCGTATGCAGGCCGCCGAGCGCGCGAAGCCGCCCGACCAGATCGTCCGCGACCGCACCCTCGTAGAAACCGGCGCGGCCTTTCCTGGCGATGACGCGCAGCGTCTCAGCCAGCTCCGGCTGGCGATGGACGTCACCCGCCTTCGGCGGCTTGCCGCCCGGCAGGAAGATGCGCGTCGCGACCTCGTCGGCCGACAGGTCGGTCTCGGGATCCTCCCAGTCGAAGGCGACGCGGTCGTGCACGACATAGCCTTCTTCCGCGTAACGAATGGCCGGAGCGAGCGCGTCGGCCAAACCCTTGCGGCCGTGATCCTCCAACAAGCGGCACCAGGCGTCGATGGCGCCGGGAACGGTGACCGCGTGCGGGCCTTGTTTCGGCAGTTCGCTGAATCCCTTGTCCCGGTACCAGTCGACCGTCGCGGCGGCGGGTGCGCGGCCCGAGCCATTGAAGGCAAGCACGTTCCCGTCGCCCTTCGGGCAATAGAGGACAAAGCAGTCGCCGCCGATGCCGGTCGATTGCGGCTCGACCACGGCCTGCACCGCGGCCGCGCAGACCGCGGCGTCCATGGCGTTGCCGCCGGAGCGCAGCATGTCGATTGCCGCAAGCGTGGCGAGCGGATGCGAGGTCGCGGCCATGGCCCCGGTGGCGCGAACCGGCGAGCGGCCTGGAAACTGGAAGTCACGCATGCGGTTCTGGGTATCCCTGTATCAACGTCGGCGGCCGAAAAGCTGGGCAGCGGACAACAAGACGATCGATAGCCCGATCAGGCAAGTCGAAATGGCGGCGATCGTCGGATCGATCTGGTCGCGCAGCGCATTGAACATGCGGCGCGTCAGCGTCGTGGTCTCGCCGCCGGAGATGAACAGCGACACCACCACCTCGTCGAAGGAGGTGATGAAGGCAAACAGCGCACCGGAGACGATCGAGAAGCGTATCTGCGGCATCGTCACCTGAAAGAAGGCAGAGAAGCGGCCGGCGCCGAGGCTGCGCGCGACCATCTCCTGGTTCATGTCGTAGGAGCGCAGGCCCGAAAGGACTGTCAACACGACCAGCGGCAGCGCCTGCACCGTGTGCGCGATGACGAGGCCGGTCAGCGTGTTGTTGAGGCCTATGCGGGCATAGAGAAAGAATGTGCCGATGCCGATCAGGATGACCGGGATGATCAGCGAGGCGGTGAGCAGCGCGTTGATGGCGCCGGTCAGCCGCAGCGTGCGGGCGTTGATGGCGTAGGCCGCGGCGGTGCCGAGCAGGGTTGCGACGACCGCCGTCATTAACGCCACTTTGACCGACACGATGGTGGCGTCGCGCCATTCGACGGAGCCGAAATAGCTCTCATACCAGCGCAGCGACCATTCCTGCGGCGGGAACTGCAAGAGCGTCGAACCGGAGAAGGACATGATGACGATGATCACCGACGGCGCGATCAGGAACAGCATGACAAGCCCGCCGAGCGCGTAGAGCCAGAGGCGTTGCCGATGCGAGATGGGCAGGGCGTTCTCCATGCTCATCGCTCACTCCAGACCCCGGTGGCGCGGGCGCCGAGCAGCCACTGGAAGAGGCCGAGCAGCGCCAGCGTGACGCCAAGCAGCACGACGCCGAGCGCGGCGCCCGCGCCCCAGTTGGAATAGAGGCTGGTGGTCTGTTCCATGCGCATCGCCCACATGATCACCTTGCCGCCGCCCATTAGCGCCGGGGTGACGAAGAAGCCGAGGCACAGCACGAAGATGATGACCACGCCCGAGGCGAGACCGGGCAGCGACAGCGGCAGGAAAATCTGCCGGAAAGTGGCGGCCGGGCTGGCGCCGAGATTCATGCCGGCGCGCAGGCAGTCGGTGTCGATGCTCTTCATCGACGCGTAGAGCGGCAGGACCAGGAAGGGCAGCATGATGTGGGTCATGCCGATGACCACGCCGGCGAAATTGTTGGCGAGCGGCAGCGGCTGGGAGACAACGCCGAGGTCGATCAGCCAGCTGTTGACCAGGCCCTTGCGCTGCAGGATGACCAGCCAGGCATAGGTGCGCACCAGCACCGAGGTCCAGAACGGCAGGATGACGAAGACCAGGCAGACCCCGGCGGCGCGGCGCGGCAGCTGCGACAGCATATAGGCCAGCGGATAACCGAACAGCACGCAGGCGCCGGTGACGACGAAGGCCACCTTGAAGGTGGTGACGAAGGTCTTGATGTAGGAGGCCTGCTCGAAGAAGCGCGCGTAATTGGCGGCGCTGAGTTGGCCGGCTTCGTCGAACAGCGACAGCCAGAACAGCCAGCCGATCGGCACGATGATGACGGCGAAGACCAGAAGCAGCCCGGGCGACAGAAGCGCGAGCAGGCCACGCGCCTCCCGGCGCGCGTCGGCGTTGAGCGCATCGGCATTGAGCGCGCGATGAGACCTGCCGACATGATCGAAACCGGCGGATGCGAGGCTCATTGATCGGCCACCAGAACGACGTCCTGCGCGTCGATGCCGAGCGTGATCGGCTCGCCCGGCGCCGGCAGTTTCGCCAGCACGTCGGAACGGCAATAGTCGCGCAACGTCACCTGTCGCCCATCCCTGAGCGTCGCGTAGCAGACGAAGCTGTCGCCCTGATAGATGACGTCGCCGACAATTGCCGGCAGCGCATTGACGTCGCCTGCAGGTTCGCCGGCGATCACGCGCAGCTTTTCCGGCCGCACCACCATCAGGTGCCGGCCCGAGGACGGCATCGGATCCTTCATGCGCAGCTTGCTCCCCTCATGCCAGACGCCGCCATTGCGGCATTCGACCGGAATGAAGCTGGATTCGCCGATGAAGCCGGCGACGAATTTTGTCTTCGGCCTGGCGTAAAGGGCTTCGGGCTGGTCGATCTGCTCGATGCGCCCGGCATTCATGACGGCGACGCGGTCCGACATGGTGATCGCCTCGCGCTGGTCGTGCGTGACGTAGACCGTCGTCATGCCGAGCCTTCGATGCAGGTTGCGCAGCTCGATCTGCATATGCTCGCGCAGGCTCTTGTCGAGCGCCGAGAGCGGCTCGTCCATCAGCACGATGCGCGGCTCGAAGACAATGGCGCGGGCCAAGGCCACACGTTGCCGCTGGCCGCCGGAGAGCTGGTCGACGCGGCGCTCGCCGAGGCCTTTCATCTGCACAAGGTCCAGCGCCCTCTCGACACGCTCGGCCGTTTCGGCCGTCGACACGCGTCGCTGCTTTAGCGGAAAGGCGATGTTGTGGAAGACGTTCATATGCGGGAACAGCGCATAGTTCTGGAACACCATGCCGATGTTGCGCTTGTGCGGCGGCATGGTGATGATCTCCTCGCCACCGACCTTGATGGAGCCGGCATTGGCCCGGACGAAACCGGCCAGGATCATCAGCAGCGTCGTCTTTCCCGAACCGGACGGCCCGAGCAGCGTCAGGAACTCGCCGGCGGCGACATCGAGGCCGAGGTTATGCAGCACGGACACGCCGCCGAAGCGCTTCTCGATACCGCTGATACCGATGGGAAGCGCGGTCTGCGCGAGAGACAAGAGCATCTCCTTCAACTCCGGATCATTTTTCGCGAAACGATACGGAGCGGCGTCTCGCCGACGCCGCTCCAACAGGATCGCTATTGCTGGATCAGGTTGTTGAACTTCTCGGTCGCCTCGACGAGGGTGTCGCGCCAGAAGGCTGGATCCTGCAGCACCTGCTTCTTGACGTTCTCGGGCGCGGAATTGATGTCCTTGATGCGCTCCGGCGGGATTTTGCCGGTCTCGAAGGCCTTCTCGTTGGCGGGGCCATTGTCGACATAGAGGGGCAAATTGGCCTGCAACTCGGGGCTGACGAACTTGGCCAGCGCCTTCATCGCGATGTCCTTGTTCTTCGAGCCCTTCGGGATGACCATGCAGTCGGCGGTGAGCACGCCCTGGTCGAAGGAGAAGCTCACGGGCGCGCCTTCCTTCTTCAAGGTGCCGGCGCGGCCGTTCCAGATGCTGGCCATGTCGACCTCGCCGTCCTTGACGAGTTGCATGGCCTGCGCGCCGGATGTCCACCAGGCATCGATGTGGCCGCGGATCTTGTCCACCGACTGCAGCGCGCCGTCGATGTCGACGGGATAGACCTTGTCGATCGGAATGCCCTTGGCGAGTGCCGCAACGCTCAGCGTTTCGGTCGACTGGCTGCCGGAAAGCGCGCGGCGGCCGGGGAATTTTTCGACGTCCCAGAAATCGGCCCAGGTCTTCGGGCCTTTGTCGCCGAAGACATCGGTGCGGTAGATCAGCACAACGGAGGTGTAGGAGATGCCGACCCAGTCGTCGTGGACAAGCTTCGGGTTGATACCGCTCTTGTCTATGACGTTGTAGTCGAGTTTTTCGAACAGACCTTCCTTGGAGCCGCGCGCGCATTCGTCGGCGCCAAGCTCGGTGATGTCCCATTTGACGGCATTGCCGGTGACCTGCAGGCGCACGTCGTCGAGGCCGTTGGTGGTGTCCTGCTTGATGGTGATGCCGAGTTCCTTGGCCGTCGGATCGAAGAAGGCCTTGGCCTGCGCTTCCTGGTAGGTGCCGCCCCATGAGGCGACGGTGATGGTGTCGGCGGCCGAGGCCGGAACGGCGACTATGGCCAGCAGGCCGGCGACGGCCATGCCGTGAATACAAAGTCTCTTCGTCATTTTCGCTTCTCCAACCGGTGTTCCCGTTATCGTTGATTTGGTATGCGAATTTGTATACAATTTTGAGTGTATTTTTTCGGAGGCCGATGTCAACTCGGGTTTTCGCGTTTTTTGGTTGCGGTAGAGGACGACCGTTCCGCGGGGGGCAATTGCCTCCGGCGAAATGCTCCTGTTCAAGCCTGCCCTAAAACGAACTAAGCTCGCGAATCCGTGACGCAACGTTGGAGACGGAACGCTTGAAGGAGAGAAAGAACACGCTGCGCGACTCGGTGTTCGAGGCGCTGAAGGCGTTGATCATCACTGGCCAGATCCCGCCGGGCGGCCGCGTGACGGAAAATGAGATCGCCGAGCGCCTGAAGGTTAGCCGCACGCCGGTGCGCGAGGCCTTCAACCGGCTGGAGCGCGACGGGCTGGTGATCGGGCGCCCGCGCCAGGGCTATGTGGTGGCAGAGTTCAATCTCACCATGTTCCGCGAGGCTTTCGACATCCGCGAACTGCTCGACGGGCGCGCAACCGAACTGGCGGCAGCCAACGCGACCGCCGCCGACAAGGCGAAACTGCGCGACATGCTCGCCGAATGCGAACGGCTGGCGGCGATCCCGGACCGCAGCACCAGGGAGAAATTCGAGGAGCTGCAGGTCGGCATCGATCTGCACCGGGTGATCGCGGAGATCAGCGGCAACGAAATGCTGCACGGCATGCTTTGCGGCATCCTCGACAAATGCCAGCAATATGTCTGGACAGAGCTTCTGTGGCTGGACGAATGGAAGCTCACCCGCGAGGAACATGCCGGCATCGTCGACGCGATCTGCGCCGGCGATGTCACGCTGGCCGGCGAGCGCGCCCGTTCGCATGTGCGCGGCTCGCGCGAGAACATCCTGCGCCTGCTGCAGGCCAAGTCCGATTATCAGGGATTCTTCGCCAAGGCGTCTTGAACCAACGCTATCGCATCAATTGGAAAGCATGGGACAGTTGGCGCCGCGCCGCAGGCTGACATGCGCCACGTCGCCGACGCTGAATTGTGAACCGTCGGCACGGCGCGGGGCATCGATGACGATCGCGGTCCCCTCACCCAGTTCGGCATGCAGGCGCAGCGTGCGGCCATGGAAGACGACGCCGCTCACCCGTGCCGGCGCGGTTCCCTCGGCGGCTTCACCGGCAGCCAGAAGATCCTCCGGCCGCACGCCGATGGTGCGCGTGTCGCCGACAGCCGGCGTCTCGCCGCTGTCGGATGTAGCCTCCAGCGGCAACTCACCTGCGGCGAAGCGCAGCCGCTCGCCGTCGCGTCCGACGAAATGCGACTGTAAGAGGTTCATCGTGCCGATGAAGGAAGCAACGAAGCGCGTCGCCGGCCGGTCGTAGAGCGTCGCCGGCGCAGCAGTCTGCTCGATGCGGCCCTTGTTCATGACGACGATGCGGTCCGAAATCGACAACGCCTCGGTCTGATCGTGGGTGACCATGACGAAGGTGGTGCCGAGCCGCGACTGCAGCCGCTTCAATTCGACCTGCATCTGCTCGCGCAGATGCGCGTCGAGCGCCGACAGCGGCTCGTCGAGCAGCAGCACGCGCGGCTCGCAGACGATGGCGCGGGCCAAAGCGACGCGTTGGCGCTGGCCGCCGGAAAGCTCCGAGACGCGGGCACGCAGTTTGTCGGCGAGGCCGACCATGTCGAGCGCCTCGCGGACCCGTTTGGCCTGCTCGGCTCCGGTGAGTTTGCGCAGCGACAGGCCGAAGCCGACATTGGCCGCGACGTCCATATGCGGGAACAGCGCATAGTCCTGGAAGACGGTGTTGACCGGACGCGCGAAGGGGCGCAGCGCCGTGATGTCGCGACCTTCGAGCAGGACCTTGCCGCCGGTCGGACTTTCGAAGCCGGCGATGACGCGCAGGCTCGTCGTCTTGCCGCAGCCGGACGGACCGAGCAAGGTCAGGAACTCACCGGCGGCGATATCCAGATCGACGGCATCGAGGCCGACCACGCCACCCGGAAAGACTTTCGAGACTTTCTGCAGCCGAACCAATGGTTCTCGCAATTCCGGACGGAAAACCGCTTCACACTTTTCCTGGAATTGCTCTGAGGCATCAGGCGCCATCGCGCACCTCTGACGGTTTTGTCGTGTTGACCCACAGGATCTGGCAGCACTCGGCGCCAGGGTTGCGGAAGGCATGCAGCAGCGTGCTCTTGAAGGCAAAACTGTCGCCGGCTTTCAGCACATAGGTCGTGGCGTCCACCACCAGTTCGACCTCGCCCGCCATCACGAAGCCGAATTCATGGCCGGCATGGGCATAGGCTTCCGCCGTGCCGCCGCCGGCCTCGACCGTGACCAGCATGCCGGTGAGCGTCGCGGCAGGCGGCGACAGCAGCGCCTTGGCGATGCCCTCGGACTTCACCGGGATCTGCCGCCGCTTGTCGGCGCGCACGCAATAGAGATCGTTGACCGCTTCATTGCCGTCGGCGATCAGCGCCGAAGGCTCGATGTCGAGCGCGGCGGCGAGCGGCCAGATCACCTTGACGCGCAGCGAGGACATGCCGCGCTCGATCTGGCTGAGCGCGCCGATTGAGATGCCGGCCTTGGCCGCGAGCTCGGCCAGCGACAGCTTGCGCTCGAGCCTGAGCGCCCGGACGCGCCGGCCGACGCGGATATCGGCATCGTCTTTCGGCTTCGCCGCCGCTTCGTCGAGAATGTCCATGCAATGGTCCTCGTTGCAGTCAATTAGGCCGGCAATTGACCAAGCCGGCCTCATTATTAAGTTTCTTATCCTGCCGGACGCTGGCACTGCCCCTCATCGCCCTGCCGGGCACTTCTCCCCGTATAGTGACGGGGAGAAGGAACTGGCCGCAACGCTGGCGCCAGTCCTGCGACGAGGTGATTGGCGAAACCACCGGCGACAGCGCCCCTCTCCCCGTCACTATACGGGGAGAGGATGCCGGCAGGCAGGTGAGGGGCAGCGCAAAACTTCGGCAATTAATCGCTCAGCCCCCGGCCTTCACCTTCTCGAACATCTTGGCCATATCGTCATTCTGCTTCATCGGACCGGTGAAGATGGTGCTCTTCAGCATCACGTCCGGATCCGCTGGCAGTTGCAGCTTGTCGAGTTCCTCCTTCGACACGCCGGCGAAGGCGGTCGAGAGCGAGCTGCCATAGCCGTAGGACTGGATCAGGAACTTGCCCGAGTCGGCGTCGAGCCGGCTGTTGATGAAGTCATAGGCGAGATCGACGTTCTTGGCCTCCTTGAGCATGACGAAGCCGCAGGCCCAGGTCAGCATGCCTTCCTTCGGCTTCATGAATTCGACAGGCACGCCCTGCTTCTTCAGCGAGGTGGCCGAGGCATTCCAGGTCATGGCGGCGACCAGCTGGCCGCTCGCCAAAGCCTGCTCGACCGAGGTCATGTCGGTGGTGTAGCTCGACAGCAGCGGCCGTTGCTCGCGCAGCTTTTCGGCCACCTTGTCCATCTGGGCCGGCGTCATGTCGAAGGGGTTCACGCCGGCCAGAAGAGCCGCAACGATCGGCGTGTCGTGCACGGCGTCGATGGTCGCCATGCGGCCGGCATATTGCTTGTCCCACAGAAGGTTCCAGCTCGCCTCGGGATTTTTTACCAGGTCGGTGCGGTAGAGGATCGAGGTGTTGCCCCAGTCCCACGGCACCATCCAGACCTTGCCGTCGCCGGCCTGCAGGTCGGGCAGGTTCTTGAACACCGGGAAGATCGAATCCCAGTTCTTGATGCGCTTGGTGTCGATCGGCTGCAGCAGGCCTTCCTTGTTCCAGCGCGCTACCTTGTCGTAGCAGGGGTGAGCGATGTCGGGGCGGAAGCCGGCCTTGACCTTGGTGAAGGCATCGTCGTCGTCGCCGAAGATCGAGGCCTCGACACCGTCGGGATGCGCGGCAAGGAAGCTCTTGTTGAAGTCGGGCAGCTCATAGCCCGACCAGGTGAAATATTGCAGCTTGTCGGCGGCAAGAGCGACCGTCGACGACAGCGCGAGCGCCAGCGCGGCAAGGCCCGCCCGGGCTTTGTGTGCGGTGATCGATTTCAGGTGGAATGTCATTTTCGTTCTCCTCTTCTTGTTGTGGTTCAGGCTGGATTGCGGCGCGCAGTTCCAAGACCGCGATGGCGAAGGATTTCTGCGGTTCCGGCGATGATGAAGGACACGGTGAGGATCACCGTTCCCAGCGCCATCACGGTCGGCAGCGAGCGCGGGAAGCGCAGCTGGCTCCAGATGTAGAGCGGCAGCGTCGGCTCGGTGCCGGCGAGGAAGAAGACGACGATGAACTCGTCGAAGGAAACCAGGAAGGAGAGCATGAAGGCCGACAGCACGGCGGGCAAGCTCAGCGGCAGCATGACGCGCCGGAACGTCGTCCAGTCGGAAGCGCCCAGGTCGAGCGCCGCTTCGCGGATCGTCTTCGGGATGGCGGCGAAGCGGCTGCGCATCACCACCACGGTGGTCGGCAGCGCGACGAGGATGTGACCGAGCACGATGGAAACGCGCGATGGTCCAAGGCCGATGAGGTTGACCAGGATCAACAGCGAAATGCCGACGATGACGCCGGGGATGAGGATCGGAGCCGGGCGATGGCGCTGATCGTGGCGGCGAGCGGCGAGCGGCCGTAGAGGTCCATATAGGATACGGTGATGCCGCAGAGCGTCGCGCCGGAGGCGGCGATGACGCCGATGACCAGGCTGTTGGCCAAAGCGCCGGAAAGCGCCGGATTGCCATAGAGCGTGCGGTACCATTCGAGCGTGAAGCCCCGCAGCGGAAACGCCGCCTGGATGGAGTTGTTGAAGGAAAACAGCGGGATCAGCAGCACCGGCAGATAGAGGAAGACGAGATAGCCAAGCACATAGAGGCCGAGCCAGCGGCCGTCGCTGCTGGTGTCAGCCCGGGCGCTCATGTGCGACTGCCGAATCTGCGGTCGGCGCCGCGCGCCACCAGGACGACGCAAAGGATGACTAGCATGACGCAGACCGAGAGGGCCGCCCCGAACGGCCAGTCATTGGCCTTGCCGAACTGCGACTGGATCAGCGTGCCGATCATGGTGCTGGCAGGACCACCGACCATGGCTGGCGTGACATAGTCGCCGACCGTCGGCACGAAGACGACGAGTGCTGCCGCCAGCACGCCCGGCATGGAATTCGGCAGCACGACACGACGGAAGCAGGTGAAGGGCCGCGCGCCGAGATCGGATGCGGCTTCGAGCAACGATTTCGGGATCGTGTCCAGCGCCACATAGATCGGCAGGATTGCGAAAGGCGCGTAGGCGTGGGCGAGCGTCACCACCACCGCTGCCGGCGTGTTGAGGAAGGCAAGCGTCGGCTGTGACCAGAGGCCGGTCTCGATGAAGGCCGAGTTCAGAACGCCATTATAGGCGAGCACGATCTTCCAGGCGAAGACGCGCAGCAGATAGCTGGTCCAGAACGGCAGCGTGACCAGGAAGAGCAGCAGGTTGCGCCGCCGGCCGGCGTGGAAGGCGAGGTAATAGGCAACCGGATATGCAGTAGCGACGGTGGCGAGCGTGACCAGGCCGGCGATGACCAGCGAGCGCAGCGTCACCGTCCAGTAGAGCGGATCGGTAGCGACGGTGACGAAATTCTCCGCCGTCAGGCCGACGCCGAGCAGCGAGCCGTCATTCCCCCTGAAGGCGAGGAAGACCACCAGGCCAAGCGCGAACAGGATCAGGAAGAAGGTGACCAGTCCGCCCGGCAGCAGCATGGCGAAGCGGAACACCGGCGAGATGCGGTTTTCCGGCAGGGGCCGCGTTGCAGCGATGGTCGACGACATCGAACTGTCCATCGAAATTCTGAAATCACCAAATGATTTTTCATATTCCTGAAATTGTCAAGCTGAATCGCTTGTGCGCCGCACGCGTTCGGGGTCAGCGCTCGAACGCGTCGAGCATCCGGTACCAGGTGATCGCCGCGGCGACGCCGACCTGGCGGAAAGCATGGAACGGGATCGGCCGGATCGGCGACAGCGGGAACGGCAATTGCCTGGCATCGCCGCTCGAGAGGTAGCCCGCCATGCGCTTGCCCAGCGCGCTCATCAGGCCGACGCCCCTGCCCTGGCAGCCGACGACCGCGAGCAGACCTTTCTCCGGCTCATGCAGATGCGGCAGATGATCCGGTGTCAGCGCCACGCGGCCGAACCAGCGCTTTTCGATGGCGACGCCCGCGAGCGCCGGATAGAGGCGGGTGAGCGCGCGTTCGCAATGCGCCCAGTCCGCAGGGCTGGAGGGCAGCGCCATGCGGCCGCGGCCGCCCAGCACCATCCGGCCATCGGGACTCCGGCGATAGTAGACGAGGATGCGACAGGAATCGGAAACGGCTTGCCCGCCCGGCAGGATGCTGGCTGCAAGGTCCGCCGGGAGCGGCGCGGTGGCGATCTGGAAGGAATGCAGCGGCACGATCGTCTGTGCGAGGCCAGGCAGCAGGCCATCCGTATAGGCGTTGGTGGCGAGCACGACCGACTTGGCGCGCAATTCGGCGCCGCCTTGCGTCGAAACCCGCCAGACGCCGGCCTCCTTGGCGAGTTTCACCACCCGTTGCTGCTCGGCGATCTTGACGCCGGCGGCCGAGGCGACGCGCGCCAATTCCATCGTGTAGGACAGCGGATCGATGACGCCAGCGCGGCGGTCGAGCCAGCCGCCGAGATAGCCCCTGGCGCCGGTCATCGCCGCGATCCCTGCCTTGTCGAGCAACTCGACGTCGGCGCCGCGCGAGCGCCATTGACGATCCCGGTTCGCCGCCGCCTTCAGCGCGGTTTCGGTGTGGGCCGCCTGGATCCAGCCGTTGCGCGTGAACGGCACGGTCAGCTTCTCGTCGCGGATCACATCGAACACGGCGTCGGCTGTCGCGGCGGCGAATTCCACCAGGGCTTCGCCGCGCTCCTTGCCGAAATGCCTGAGCAGCCATTCCGGATCGTATTTGAGGCCTGGAATGACCTGGCCGCCATTGAGGCCCGAAGCGCCCTGCCCGATCGCGCCGGCGTCAAGCACCTGAATGGAAAGGCCCGCGCGCGCCGCATGCAGCGCCGTCGATAGTCCCATGATGCCGCCGCCGACGATGACCGCGTCAAGCGTGCCGCCAGCCGACAAGCCCGATTGAAATGCCGGGGCGGCCTGCGGCTTTTGCCAAATCGGATCGGAAAAGGCTGCGGGCAAAGATTACCTCGGCGCTGGAGCTTCGTGAAAATCCTATTGTTCATTTCACGAATTTGAAAGCGCGTTCGATGGGCCAGCCGGCTACGCTTTTGATGACAGGGACAACTGGCCCACGAACCGGGTTACAAAACGGCATGGACGTTTGACCCAAATCCGGGGAAAGTGCCGCGCGACAGTTGAGAGGAAGCATCACCATGACCGATCCGACCCGCCTGCCCGCCGACGGCCTCTTCGTCGGCCGCGCCAGGACAAGCGAAGCTACTCATCCGCTGGTGGTGACGGTGCGGGACGGCCAGGTCATCGACATCACCTCGAGCGCGGCGCCCACGGTGCGCGATGTCTGCGAGCTGAAGGATCCGGCCGGCTATCTGCGCTCGGCCAAGGGCAAGGCGATCGGCGCGATCGCCGAGATCGCGGCCAACAGCCTCGAAGACAAACGCGATGCGAAGAAGCCGATCCTGCTCTCGCCCGTCGACCTGCAGGCGGTGAAAGCTTCCGGCGTCACCTTCGTCGTCAGCCTGCTCGAGCGCGTCATCGAGGAACAGGCGCGTGGTTCGGCCGAAAAAGCCGACGCCATACGCGCCGACATCGCGGGGCTGATCGGCCACGACCTGTCGAAGCTCAAGCCCGGCTCGCCCGAAGCGATGGAGATCAAGACCAAGCTGATTTCGCGCGGCGCCTGGTCGCAATATCTCGAAGTGGGCATCGGCCCGGACGCCGAGATCTTCACCAAGTGCCAGCCGATGGCTTCCGTCGGCTTCGGCGCCGATGTCGGGCTGCACCCCGTCTCCACCTGGAACAATCCGGAGCCCGAGATCGCCATGATCGCCGACAGTTCGGGTCGCATCGTCGGCGCCACGCTCGGCAATGACGTCAATCTGCGCGATGTCGAAGGACGCTCGGCGCTGCTCCTCGGCAAAGCCAAGGACAACAACGCCTCGGCCTCGCTCGGGCCGTTCATCCGCCTTTTCGACGAAACCTTCTCAATCGCCGATGTGAAGCGCGCCACGGTGCGGCTCAGCGTCGAGGGCGAGGACGGCTTCGCGCTGCAGGGCGCGAGCTCGATGGCCGAGATCAGCCGTTCGCCGGAAGAGCTGGTCAAGGCGGCGATGGGACCGCACCACCAGTATCCGGACGGACTCGCGCTCTATCTCGGCACCATGTTCGTGCCGTCGAAGGATCGCGGCGAGAAGGGCAAGGGCTTTACCCACAAGGTCGGCGACATCGTTACCATCTCGTCGGAAAAGCTCGGCGCGCTGGTCAACCGCGTAAGGCTGTCGCCGGACTGCCCGCACTGGACCTACGGCGCCAGCCATCTGATGCGCGACCTGGCCAAGGCGGGCCTGATCTAACGCCGCACCGAAGGGCGGTTGCTTGGAGGCCAATCCGTGCAGCGGATGGTCGATGGCGCCGCTTGCCCAACGAATATCACCGCTGCTGATGCAATCTGATGGGATTGCTGATGGCGCGCGCGCCTGTGCCAACATCCACTGACGATGGAGGCTTGCCACCGCCCGAAAAAGAGAATGCTCTGGACGTTCCGGTCGGCGCTGGCAGGAGATGCGGGTTCCAAGGTCGCATCGCGCTGATCCAGGAGGAGAGTTTCAACATGGGAGGAAATCGAATGCTTTCGCGGCTAAGACTACTCGTGCTTGGCTTGATCGCGGCTATCGCCATTCCGGCGATGGCCGAGGCCAAGACGTTCTACTGGATTTCGCATGGCGGCCCGGCCGATCCGGTCTGGACCTATTTCCTGGCCGGAGCCAAGCAATGGGCCAAGGACACGGGCAACACCGTCAACACCTCGTTCCACAATGGCGACGTCGCGTCCCAGCAGGAAGCCGTGCGCGCCGCGATCGCGGCCAAGGCCGACGGCATCGCCACCACCAGCCCCGATCCGGGCAGCCTGGTCGAGATCGTCAAGGAAGCCCGCGCGGCCAACATCCCGATCATCAACTTCAACACGCCCGATCCGAAAGCCAATTTCAACGCCTATGTGGGCGGCGACAACGTCACCTTCGGCAAGCACTGGGCGCAGTATCTGGTCGACAAGGGCCTGGTGAAGAAGGGCGACTTCGTCTGGATGCCGGTCGAGATCCCCGGCGCCACCTATGGCGTGCAGGAAGAAGAAGGCATCAAGAGCGTGTTCGAGCCGGCCGGCATCACCTATGAGGTGACCGAGGCGACGCTCGACCAAGCCGAAGCGATCAACCGCATGGTCGACTACCTCACCGCGCACAAGGGCAAGGTGAAGGCGATCATCGGCCTCGGCGATCTCGTCACCGGCTCGATCAAGCGCGTGTTCGACCAGGCCGGCGTCAAGCCGGGCGAAATCCCGGTCGTCGGCTGGGGCAACTCGCTCGACACCACGCAGGAAGTGCTCAACGGCTACGTCAATGCCGGGCAGTGGCAGGACCCGCAGGCGACCAGCTATATCGCGCTGTCGATGGCCAACATGGCCGCCAGCGGCATTCCTCCGGGCTTCAACGTCATCACCGGCGCGCTCTATGAGAAGGACACCGCCGGCGTCTACGACAAGATCCTGTCCGGCAAATAATCCTCGAGCGAACGGTCGCGACACCCCTGTCGCGACCGTTTTTCCTTCTCCCAGCGCCGTCCTCATCGGACGGCCGCGCTTACGTCGCGGGTTCAATGGAAAACCATTCCTTCGTCCAACGCCTTGTCGCGCGGCCGGAATTCGGTCCGCTGGTGCTGCTCGTCGTCGAGCTCGCCGTCTTCTGGGGCATCAATCCCGACTTCCTGTCGCCGCAGAACATTTCGAACATCCTGGCCTTCACCGTCGAACTCGGCCTGATCGCGCTGGCAATGACCTTGCTGATGACATCCGGAGAATTCGACCTCTCGGTCGGCTCGCTGTTCGGCTTCTCGCCGGTGCTGATGTGGACGCTCTTCAACAGCGGCGTCACTTCGCTGGAGATGGGCCTGCTGATCGCGCTGATCGTCGCTGCCCTGGTCGGGCTGGTGAATGGCTGGTTCGTCACGCAGCTCAAGATCCCGTCCTTTCTGGTGACGCTCGGCATGCTGCTGGTCGTGCGCGGCACGGCATTGTTCATCACCGACGGTTTCCCGCAGCGCACCTGGAGCGCGGAAGGCAGCTGGCTGGCGAACATCCTGGTCGGCGACTTCTATGTCGGCCCGTTCCGCATCTATGCCTCGCTGTTCTGGTTCATCGGCGCCGCGATCGTGCTCGGCTATGTGCTGACGCAGAGCCGAACCGGCAACTGGATCCAGGCGGCGGGCGGCAATCCGAACGCGGCGCGCGCGCGCGGCGTCAACGTCAACCGCGTCAAGGTCGGCCTGTTCATCCTGTCGGCGGTGATGGCCTCGCTCGCCGGCGTCATCTCGTCGCTGCGCACGTCCGCCGCCAACCCCAACAGCGGCACCGGCTACGAGCTCGAAGTCATCGCCATGGTGGTGATCGGCGGCACGGCGCTGACCGGCGGACGCGGCACCATCATCGGCACGGTGCTCGGCATCCTGATCCTGCGCGTCATGCGCAACGGCATCGTGCTGATCGGCGTGCCGGGGCTCGCCTACAACATCTTCATCGGCGCGATCATCCTCGGCATGATGGCGCTGCACTCCTGGCTCGAACGCCGGCACCAGGCAGGGACCTGAACCATGGCCGAACCGCTGATCCGCATGGAAAACATCCGCAAGTCCTACGGGCGCGTGCAGGCGCTGGTGGACGCCAATTTCCACGTCAACGAAAAGGAGATCGTCGGCCTGCTCGGCGACAACGGCGCGGGCAAGTCGACGCTGATCAAGGTGCTGTCGGGCGCCGTGCCACTGACCAGCGGTGACATCTTCATCCGCGGCAAGAAGGTCACGCTGCGCAGCACCAGCGACGCCATCGCCCACGGCATCGAGACGATCTACCAGGACTCGGCCCTCGTCACGCAGTTGTCGATCGCGCGCAACCTGTTCCTCGGGCGCGAGCCGATCAGGGCGCCGCGCTTCCTGAACCGCATGGACCAGGACGCAATGAACGCAGTGGCGCGCGACCTGCTCAGGCAGGTCGGCATCACCAAGAATATCCCGCCGACGACACCGATCGGCTCGCTGTCGGGCGGCGAGCGGCAGGCCGTGGCGATCGCGCGCGCCATGCATTTCGACAGCGATCTCATCATCCTCGACGAACCGACCAACAATCTCGGCGTCGCCGAGACGCAAGGCGTGCTGAGCTTCGTGCGCAGCGCCCGCGATTCCGGGCACTCCTGCATCTTCATCGCGCACAACATCCATCACGTCTTCCAGGTGGTCGACCGCATCGTGGTGATGCGCCGGGGCAAGGTGGTGGCCGACGACATCGATCCGAAAAAGACGACGGTCGCCGAGGTCGAACGCGTCATCACCGGCATGTCGGACAAGGAGATCCGGGACGCGATTTCCGACGGCCCGCAGCGGCATGGCTGACGATCTGGCGTCGATTTGGCCCGACGTCGATTTGGCCTGACGTTGAATTGTCCTGACAGGGGCTCGCTTGCCATCCTATGACTGGACTCATGAAAGCCACGGTAGCCGACATCGCCAGAAGCTGCGGCCTGTCGACCGCGACCGTCGACAGGGTGCTCAACAACCGGCCAGGGGCAAGTGCTGCCAACCGGCAGCGGGTGATGGAGGCGGCCAAGCAGCTCGGCTATCTGCCGACACTCGATCAGGTCGTGCTGCCGTCGAAGCCGGCGCACCTGGAATTCTTCCTGCCGATCGGGTCCAACGGCTTCATGGCCGATCTTGCGCATCACATCGAGGATTATGCGGCACGCCTGCCGCTGGTCGCCTCCTGCCGCATCCACAACCTTGCCGGCATTTCGCCTGGCGCGCTGCAAGGCGCGGTGGAGAATCTGTCGCTCAAAGCCAACGGTGTCGGCGTCATCGCCGTCGACCACCCGCGCACGCGCAACATCCTGCGCGAGCTGGTCGATGCCGGGATCAGGCTGGTCACGCTGATCTCGGATGTGCCGGCGGCACCCCGCTCGGCCTATGTCGGCATCGACAACCGGGTGGCGGGCCGCACCGCGGCGCTGCTGATGGGCCGCTTCCTCGGCGGCCGTACAGGACATCTGGCGATGGTGGTCGGCTCGCGCTCCTATCGTGGCCACGAGGAGCGCGAGATGGGTTTTCGTTCGGTGCTGAGCGAAGAGTTTCCCAACCTCACGGTCTCAAGCGCCGCCGAAAGCAATGACGACCCGGACGCCAGCTACCGCGCGACCATCAAGGCGCTGCACAACGAACCGGACCTTCTCGGCATCTATTGCGTCGGCGCCGGACGGTCAGGCGTGGCCAAGGCCTTGCTCGAGGTCAAGCCGCGCAAGAAGCCGGTCTTCATCTGCCACGACCTGACCAAGGAAACGCGCCGCTATCTCGTCGACGATCTCGCCGACGTCGTGATCGACCAGAATGCGCGGCTGATCGCCGAGCAGTCGGTGATCCGCCTGCTCGGTTCCATCGCGTCGTCGGCGCCGTATCTGACGAAAAAGTTCATCGAGCCGCGGCTGATCTTCAAGGAAAACGTGCCGGTGCAATAAACCAGCGGGTGGGCGCACGAAGGCGGCCTTAATGCATGTCGCGCAAAAGTGTGCAGCGGTTTTGCGATAACGACATGCATGAAAACACAGGCTTAAAGCGCGTCGCCTGAATCCGCTTCAGCGCGACGCGCTTTAGCATTTGTCTGACGATTGATCCTGCAATTCTGCACACCAGCTATGCAGGTTTCGCAATTGCCGAATCGTTAGGCAACCCGTATTTACCTGGGTGTCGGCCGTCTCCTCCTCCCAGATGTGATGCCGACGCTGAGTACGGTACACCTCCTCCCGTGCCGTATTCGAAATCAAGCCCGCTGCCACCTCCTCCCGGCAGCGGGCTTTTTCTTTGCCCGCACGGCGATTATGCAGGGCGGCGCCAACCCCGTGGAGCGAGCGTCCATCTGACGTTACGGCGAAGGCGCCGAGCCCAACCGCTCACACTTTTCCTTGAATTGCTCTAGGCTTTGGCTGTCGCCAGGTTGGCGCTGAGTTCGAAAGCGACTCCCGATCCATCGGAGTGGAACTGCAGCACGGCAGCGCTCCCGCTTACGATGTCCTCCACAACGCGCTTGCGTTCCTGATCGGTCATTGCCTTGCAGGCAGCACTCATGCCGACCAGCGCCATCGTATTCAATCGCAGGAGGGGCGCGCCGTCCTCAAAGCGTATGATACGCGATATTGTCCTTGATCGAACGTCGTGGAAGCCGACGTCCCGGAGCAGCGCCTCGAGCGGCGCCGAGTTCCCAAAGCTGTGGCGCAGGTCTGCGATTGGGCCGAGGAGTCGCTCGGCGACGCGGCGGAGTTCTCGAAAGAAGGGGATTTCCTCATCGGACCGCCAAGTGGCAACCGCCAACATGCCGCCCTGCGCCAGCGCTCGTCGCATCTCCGCCGCCGCAGCGGGCTTGTCGGGAACGAACTGCAGCCCCTGCTGACAGACGACCACGTCGAACTGCTCTCCGTCACGGAGCGGCAGCGCACTGGCATTGCCGGCGCGCCAGTCGATGTCCGGCGCCACGGTGCGCGCGACGGCGAGCATATCCGGGCTGATGTCGATGCCGACAACATATCCGGCGGCACCAAGCCGTTCCTTGGCAACGCGCGCAACTATCCCTGTGCCACAAGCGATGTCCAAGACACGATGGCCTGGGGACAGCCTTACCTCTTCGAAGGTCACTTCGGCCCAAGGGCGAAAGAGAGGACCCACGAGCCAGCGCTCATACATCTCCGGAAAACTTGCCCGACCCATTGCATGGCTGGGCGCCTGATTCTGAGACAGGATCACAGAGTCAGGATGAGGCGAAGACATCAGCGCGCCCGGAACGAGGCGATCAGGCTTTCGGCCATGCGCACGAACTGCGCGCTCGGGCCTTCGGCGCCGACGCTCTGCATCGAGACGCGCGCGCCTTCGAGCAGCAGCGACAGTGTGTCGGCGAGCAGCTCGGCCTGGCCGATGCCGGCATCGCGGCAAAGCGCAACCAGCTTCTCGCGCTGGGCCTCCTTCAGTTCCTTGATGACGCGCCTGGCCGGGTGATCGGTCTCGGTGAGCTCGACGGCGGCATTGGCCATGTCGCAGCCGCGGCTGTCGGCGCTGAGCAGTTCGGAAGCTTTTTGGACCCAGGCATGCAACTGGGCGAGCTTGTCGCCGGGATGCTTGGCCTCGAACTCGTCCCAGATCCTTGACGCCTTCGCCGCCGTGGCGCGCAGGCATTCGACGATCAATTCGTCCTTGGATTCGAAGTGACGGTAAAGCGTCATCTTGTTCGTGCCGGCAGCCTCGGTGATGGCGTCGACGCCAACACCCTTGATGCCGTGCTTGTGGAACATGTCCTGCGCCGTCTCCAGGATTCGATCCCGGGGGCGGGAACGCTCCGCGACGCCGTCAGTCATCATGATCTCCTTTCGTCGTTTCCAAAAAAACCGTCGCCACCTCTTGACTAGGGTGTTACCGGTCTGTAACTTCCAGCATGTTACTTACTGGTAACACCTATATCGCTCGCCGTCAAACGACAAGGCCTCCGATAGCCCTGCCAGAGTGAGATAGGACGCAAAACCTGCCTGTCATGCGGCTTCGGCCGGTGAAGAACGAGAAAAAAGCGGCCCGTGATCAATCGATGCGGGCCGAGCAAGGAGCCGCTCCTATGCAAAAGCGCAAAGACCTGACGATCGACGAAGCCATCCGGGATCCGATGATCCGGCTGGTGATGAAGGCGGACGGGATCGACCCCAAAGCCTTCGAACGGATGCTGCGCTCACGCGCGGCGGAACAGGCGCTGGGCGACGATGACCCGCCATCCTTCCTGGCGGATTCCGGCTCCGGCCGCGCCCGGCGCCTGCGCCATTTCGCGAAACCGTTCGGCGAGGCGTCCGCATCATGGTGAACTTCTTCATCCACCGCCCGATCTTCGCCTCGGCGATCGCCATCATCATGGTGCTCGCCGGTGCGATCGCCTATTTCCTGTTGCCGGTCTCGCAGTTCCCCGACATCACGCCCCCGCAAGTCGTGGTCAGCGCCCATTATCCGGGCGCCAGCGCGCAGGTCGTGGCCGATACGGTCACCACGCCGCTCGAGCAGCAGATCAACGGCGTGCAGGGCATGACCTACATGTCGTCGACGAGCTCGAATGACGGCTCCTCGACCATCACCATCACCTTCGACGTCGGCTATCCGCTGAGCACGGCGGCCGTCGACGTGCAGAATCGCGTCTCGCAAGCGGCATCCTCCCTGCCGGCCATCGTCAACCAGGGCGGCGTGACGATCAAGAAGCAAAACCCCAATTTCGTGCTGATCGTCGACCTCACCTCGCCGGACGGCTCGGTCGATCCGGTGGCGCTGAGCAACCTCGCCTATCTGCAGGTGGTCGATCCGCTGAAGCGCCTCCCCGGCGTCGGCGACGTGCAGATCTTCGGCGAGCGCCGCTATTCGATGCGCGTCTGGCTCGACCCGGACAAGCTTGCCAATCTCGGCATCACCGCCGTCGACGTGCAGAACGCGATCGCCGAGCAGAACGTGCAGGTGGCGGCCGGCAAGATCGGCCAGTCGCCGGCGCCCGCCGGCACCGCCTTCGAAATGCAGGTCAACGCCGTCGGCCGCCTCAGCGACCCGAAGGAATTCGGCGACATCGTCGTGCGCGCCAATTCGCAGAACGGCTCGCTGGTGCGCCTTCGCGACGTTGCCCGCATCGAGCTCGGCGCGCTGCAATATTCTTCCTCCGCCTTCTTCGGCAAGGACCCGACGGTGGTTTTGGCCGTCTACCAGATGCCCGGCTCCAACGCCCTCGACCTGCAGCAGCGGGTCAAGGACAAGATGCAGGAGCTGTCGCAGCGCTTCCCGAAGGGCGTCAACTACGCCATGCATTACGACACGACGCGCTTCGTGTCGGCTTCGATGCATGACGTGCTGATCACGCTCGGCGAAGCATTGGTGCTGGTCGTGGCGGTGGTGTTCATCTTCCTGCAGAGCTGGCGCACCACGATCATCCCGACCATCGCCATTCCCGTCTCGCTGATCGCGACATTGGCGATCATGTATATGCTGGGCTTCTCGCTCAACATGCTCTCGCTGCTCGGCATGGTGCTGGCGATCGGTCTTGTGGTCGACGACGCTATCGTCGTGGTCGAGAATGTCGAGCGACAGCTGGAGGCCGGGCTCAAGCCGCTTGCCGCGACACGCGCGGCGATGGCCGAGGTGACCGGGCCGATCATCGCCACCACGGCGGTGCTGATGGCGGTGTTCGTTCCCGTCGCCTTCATCCCTGGCGTCTCCGGCCGGCTCTACAATCAGTTCGCGTTGACAGTCGCGATCTCTGTCGGCATTTCCGCCTTCAACTCGCTGACGCTGTCGCCTGCGCTGAGCGCCGCCTTCCTGCGCCATCGCGGTGAGACCCAGTTCGTGCTGTTCCGCTGGTTCAACGCTGGCTTCGACTGGTTGTCGCATGCCTATGCGCATGGCGTGCGCATCCTGATCAAGCTGCGCTGGGCGATGCTCGGCCTGTTCGCGGCGGGTCTGGTCGCCACCTATTTCGTCTGGCAGAAACTGCCCTCGACCTTCCTGCCGGTCGAAGACCAGGGCTATTTCTTCGTCGTCATCCAGCTGCCGGACGGCGCTTCGCTCGAACGCACGGATGCGGTGGCGCAGAAGGCGCGCGACATCCTGCAGAACACGCCCGGCGTCGACATCGTCGGCTCGATCAGCGGCCTGAACTTCCTGACCAGCGCCGCCCAATCGAACTCGGCGGTGGAGTTCGCGATCCTCAAGCCATGGGACGAACGCGGCCCAGACCAGAGCGCGTCGAAACTGGTCGAGCAGGTGCGCGGCAAGCTGTTGCAGATGCCGGATGCGTTCGCGCTGTCCTTCGACCCACCCTCGATCCCCGGCATAGGCACCACCGGCGGCTTCGAGTTCCAGGTGGAGGATCTCTCCGGACGCGGCAGTGCGGCGCTGAACGATGTCACGCAGGCGCTGATCGCAGAAGCGCGCAAGCAGCCGGAGCTCAACCCGCAACAGCTGTTCTCGTCCTTCTCGACCTCGACGCCGCAGTTCAACTACGACCTCGACCGCAGCAAGGCGAAGCTTCTCGGCCTCAACCTGCCGGACGTGTTCAACACGCTGCAGATCTATCTCGGCTCGCTCTACGTCAACGACTTCAACCTGTTCGGCCGCACCTTCCGCGTGACCATCCAGGCCGACAAGGACGCGCGCGCCGACGCCACCGACATCTCGCGGCTCTATGTGCGCAATGCGTCGGGCGGCATGGTGCCGCTGAGCACGCTGGGCAGGCTGGTGCCGATTGTCGGTCCGGAGACCGTGCCGCACTACAACAACAATGCCTCGGCCCTGATCAACGGCGGCGCTGCCCCCGGCTTCTCGTCCGGGCAGGCGGTGGCGGCCATGGAACGGGCGGCGGCGAACGTGCTGCCGCGCGACTTCGGCTACGAGTGGACCGGCATCACCTATCAAGAGCTCAAGGCCGGATCGATCGCTTCTGTCGTGTTCGGGTTGGCGATCGTCTTCGTCTTCCTGATCCTGGCGGCGCAGTATGAAAGCTGGGCGATGCCCTTCATGGTGTTGCTCGCCGTGCCGCTCGCTTTGTTCGGCGCCTTCGTGGTGCTCCTGCTGCGCGGCATGCAGATCGACGTCTACTCGCAGATCGGCTTCGTCATGCTGATCGGCCTGGCGGCCAAGAACGCGATCCTGATCGTCGAGTTCGCCAGACGCCGGCGCGAGGAAGGGCTCACCATCGTCGAAGCGGCGATGGAAGCCGCGAGGCTTCGCCTGCGGCCGATCCTGATGACGGCCTTCGCCTTCATCCTCGGCGTGCTGCCGCTGATGTTCGCGACCGGCGCCGGTGCGGCCAGCCGTCAGTCGATCGGCACCACCGTCTTCGGCGGCATGGTGGCGGCGACGATCCTGTCGCTGGTCTTCGTGCCGGTCTTCTACGCGGTGATCGAGCAGCTGCGCGAACGCGGCGAAAAGGAACCGGACAAGGGCCACCATGACGCCCCTCGGCCAGAAGAAATTGAACCGACCGCCGAGCCGGCGCTTCAGCCGCTGGCCCAGGCGGCTGAATAGCTCGCCAGGCGGCTGAATAAGGATTGGAGAAAAAAATGCGTAGATGGAAAATCGCTTTGGGGACGGCCGTCGCGCTGGGCGCGATCTCGGTGGCAAGTGTCCACCTGCTCGACATGGGCAATCTCAGCGGAGGCACGGCGGGCGCCGCGCCAGCGCCGGCAGCCTTCGTCATGCCGGTGCCAGTGGTGAATGTCGTGAAAAGGACGCTGCCGATCTATCTCGACTACGCCGCGCGGGTCGAGTCGATCCGCAGCATCACGCTGCAGGCGCGCGTGCCGGGCTATCTGCAGGAGCAGACCGCGGCCGACGGCAGCGACGTCAAGCAGGGCGATATGCTCTACCGCATCGCGCCCGATGACTATCAGGCCGCGCTGGACCAGGCGAAGGCCCAGGTGCAGCGCGATACCGCGACGCTCGACTATGCAAAATCCAATCTCGGCCGCGGCACCGATCTTGCCAAGGCCGGTTACCTCGACAAGGACAGTTTCGACCAGCGCACCAGCAATCTGCGCACGGCGCAAGCCGCCCTTGCCGTCGACCAGGCGGCGGTGCGGACGGCCGAGCTCAATCTCGGCTATGCCGAGATCAAGGCGCCGTTCCCGGGTCGTATCGGCCGCAACCAGGCCTCGGTCGGCACGCTGGTCAGCGTCGCCGGAACGGTGCTCAACACGCTGGTGCAGCTCGATCCGATCTATGTGACCTTCAATCCGAGCGAGACCGACCTCGTCCAGATCGAGCAGGCGAAGGCCAACGGTCCGATCGCCGTCGACGTGCTCCTGCCTGGCGAGACCCAGCCCAGCCAGAAGGGCGAGCTCACCTTCATCGACAACACGATCGACCACTCGACCGGCACGATCACGGCGCGCGCCACGATCGGCAACGCCAAGTTCACGCTGCTGCCGGGACAGTATGTGCGGGTGCGGCTGCATGTGAAGGAGCAGCCCAACACGCTGATGGTGCCGCAGGTGGCGCTGGGTTCCAGCCAGCTCGGCAAGTACCTCTATGTCATCGGCAAGGGCAACACCGTCGACCAGAAGCTGGTGTCGCTTGGGCCCACCGATGGCGACCTGATTTCCGTGACCTCCGGAATCTCCGAGTCCGATCAGGTGATCACGGGCAATCTGCAGAAAATCGGACCCGGAATGCCGGTCTCTCCCTTGCCGCAACCGAAACCGGCCAGCTGATAACCCCCATCAGTTTCCGGTCCGACGGCGCCCTCGACACCCACGTCGAGGGCGCCGTTTTTGCTATGAGGTTCAGGCGGCTCCCGACGCTGGCTCCGTGCGCGGCTTAGTGGAATTACTTGCCAAGCAGCGCGACCAATCCGGTAATATCCGCGCGTTCCGCCTTCGCCGGCAGCATGAAGGCGCAATAAGGCTGGCCGAGACGAACCGAGACGGACGACAGGGCGATCAATCGGCCCGCCTCAAGATCGGCATTCGCCATCACCCTTTGTCCCAGGGCTACCCCCAACCCCAGCCGCGCCGCGCCGATCGCCAGGCTGGACAGGCCGACGCGGCGGCCATGCGAAGGGTCCGGCGCGCGGCTGCCGCCGACGGCGGCGAACCAGTCCGCCCAGCTCGGGTGCGAGGCATAGTTCGGCCCCCAATTGGTGTGGATGATGTGGCTCTCATGCACGTCCGCCAAGCTGGCGGCCCCGTTGCCGTGACGCTGCCAGAACTCGGGCGCGGCGACCGGCAGGACCTCGTCATGAACGAGCCGCACCATCTTCAGTGCCGGATAGTGGTAGTCGCCATAAGAGATGCGCAGGTCGATGTTCTGGCGCACCACGTCGACGGGATCGTCCTCGACCCGGACATCGATCGCCATCCGCGGAAAATTGTCGAGCAGCACCGCGAGCCTCGGCGCCAGCCACAGCTCGGCGAGCGAGAACGGCACGCTCACCACGAGGCGCGTGCGCAAGCCGCCTTCCAGCATGCGCCGGCCGACCGCCGCGATCTCGCCCAGTGCGTGCGCCGTCTGCGGATAGATAGCGTGGCCGGCATCGGTCAGCGCGATGCGGTTGCCGTTGCGCATGAAAAGCTGCTTGCCGAACCAGTCTTCCAGGTTGCGGATCTGCTGGCTGACCGCGGCCGACGACACACCGAGCTCGCTTGCGGCGAGCGTGAAGCTGCCGGCGCGCGCGGCGACCTCGAAAGTCCTCATCGCATTCAATGGCGGAAGCTTGTCCACGTTTCCCTCGAAAGTTTTTCTTGGGAGAGCCTAACAATTTTCCGCGTTGCTGCAAAGATTTCCTTGCGGTGTAGTGACCTCAGATTTCGGAGGACGCTATGATCGAAAACATTCTCGACTTGGACCGCTACCCGCTCGACCGCGAGGGCAGTGCCGAATGGCAGCGGCTGGTGGACGAGTCCAAGGCCGCGCTGGCGGCAAACGGCATGTTCAATCTGGAAGGGTTCCTGCGCCCGGGCATTGCCGAAAAGGCGGTCGCCGAGATCCGGCCGGTAATGGACACGCGCTCGCATGTCCACAGGCGCATGCACAATATCTATTTCAAGCCGACGATCCCGGAGCTTTCGCCGGACCATCCGGCGCTGCGCAAGGTCGAGACGATCAGCCATACGGTCTGCGCCGACCAGATTCCCGGCAGCACGGTGCTTTCAATCTACGAATACGCGCCGCTGGCGCGATTCCTGGCGGCGACGATGGACAAGCCGCAATTGCATGTCATGCAGGATCCGCTGGCCCGCGCCAATGTCATGGGCTACCGCGCCGGCGAAGCGCTCAACTGGCATTTCGACCGCTCGGAATTCACCACGACGTTGTTGCTACAAGCCCCGGAGGTCGGCGGCGACTTCGAATACCGCACCGACCTGCGCTCGGACGACAACCCGAACTATGACGGCGTGGCCAAGCTGCTCGAGGGACGCGATCCCGAAGCCAAGATCCTGCGCATCAATGCCGGCACGCTCAACGTCTTCCGCGGCAAGAACACCGCGCACCGCGTGACCACCGTCGAAGGCAATCGCGAGCGCATGATCGCGGTGTTTTCCTATTACGAACGTCCTGGCGTCATGTTCACCGATGAGGAGCGGATCGGCTTCTACGGGCGAGCGGCTTGAGCTGCCGGTTCAAAAATCCGGAATTCACGGAGATCGGCTCTTGTTAGATTGTCGACAATCTGCTTGTCTTGCAGAAGTTCCTCTCGGGAGTCGACACATGGCGAAGCCGGATTTCAGTCCGATCGCGGATACGACGCGCAGGGCGGAGATCGTCGCCTTGCTGAGGCGCGCCATCCTGACCGGACAGCTGGAACCGGGGCAAAAGCTCAATGAGCTCAGGATTTCCGAACAGATGCGGGTGAGCCGCGCGCCATTGCGCGAGGCGATGCGCGAGCTGGTGCAGGAAGGCATCCTGACCAGCATCCCCTATGCCGGAACCTTCGTCATCGAGGTCACCGCCAAGGATATCGTCGACGCCTATTCCCTGAACCAGGTGCTGGACGAGTTCGCCATCGAGAAGACCTGGCCGCAGCGCGACCAGCGCTTCTTCGACGAGCTCGACCGCCGCCATGAAGCGGTGAAGCAGGCGACGCGGGCGAAGGACACCACGCGCCAGATCGAGACGGCGCTGCAGCTGCACGGGCTGATCTACGAATGGGCCGACAATTCGGTGCTGCTGGAGACCTGGCAGCGCTTGACCAGCCGGCTGCAGATGTATTTCGCCCTGCACCAGCGCGCCCGCAACGAGCCGGTGCCGGCCGAGGATGTGCACGAAACCTATGTGGCGCTGATGAAGGGCTCGGACATGCGCGCCGCCCAACGCCATGCGCGCGAGCATATCGGCCTCGATTTCGAAGAGCTTCTTGCCTATGCGCGCGGCCTCGAAAAGCGCGCATCGAAGAACTGACAGACGTACGGACAACGGACACGAACATGAAGATCAAGAGCATCAAGGCCTATCATGTCGTCCAGCCCTTCGTGGACGGACCTTACCGCATGTCCAAGGGGCGCGTTGCCGACTGCTTCGACGCGGTGATCGTCGCCATCACGTCGGACAGCGGCGTGACCGGATGGGGCGAGATGGCGCCGCTCGGCAATTTCTATTCGGCCGCGTTTCCGGCGGGAACACGCACGGGCGTGCCGGAGATCGCGCCGCATCTCATCGGCCAGGATCCGCGCGGGCTGGCCGGCATCGGCCGGCTGATGGACACGGTGTTCAAGGGCCATCCCTACATCAAGTCCGCGCTCAACATGGCGTGCTGGGATCTGGCCGCCCGTGCGGCCGACGTGCCTCTGGTGACGATGCTCGGCGGGCGCGAGAGCGACATGGCGGAGACCTACCGGGTCGTCACCCACGGCACGCTCGACCAGATGGCGGCGCTGGCCAAGCGGATCATCGCCGAAGGGTGCCGGCGCCTGCAGGTCAAGGTCGGCGGCAATGTGCATGACGACATCGAGCGGGTCGCGGCGGTGGCCGCCGCCGTGCCGAAGGGCACGGTGATCTTCTGCGACGCCAATGCCGGCTGGACGCCTTACCAGGCGCGGCAGTTCGCCGACGCCACGCGCGGCATCGACTACACGTTCGAGCAGCCCTGCACGACCATCGAGGAGAACATGTCGGTGCGCCGCATGCTCGACAAGCCGATGGTGCTGGACGAATCCGTCACTTCGCTGGGCGAGATGCTGGAGATCCACCGCAGGGGTGCCGCCGACGGTTTGACGCTGAAGATTTCGCGCTTGGGCGGGGTGACGCAGACAAGGCTGATCCGCGACGTCGCTGTCGATCTCGGCTTCATGATCACGGTCGAGGATACGGGAGGCGCCGAGATCGACACCGCGGCCATGGCGCATCTGTCGCTGTCGACACCGCAAGAGCGCCGGCTGCATGCGATCGCCTTTCACGAATGGGTGAAGGTGCGCACGGCCAGGAATGCACCGCCGGTGACCGGCAGCCATATGGGCATTCCCGACGGCCCCGGCCTCGGCATCGACGTAGACCCGGGCCTGCTCGGCGAACCCTTCTTCGAGATCGGCTGAAATGAAGATCAGGCGCGTCAAGGCAACACCCATCAATTACAGGCTGGAGGCCCCTTATGTCTGGGTCTTCGGCGAGCTCGACGGCTTCTCGCCGACCATCGTCGAGGTCGAGACCGAGGACGGACTTGTCGGCATCGGCGAGGCGCCGACGCCAGGCGCGGCCGCCGTCATCAATGACGTGCTGGCGCCGAGGCTTGGCGGGCGCGACGCCTTCGACATCGCCGGAGCGGAGGAAGTCTGCCTGCCCTTCTGGAGCGGCGTGCAATCGACCAACGACCGCATCCGCATCATGGCCTTCGGCGCCATCGAGATGGCGCTGTGGGACCTGCGCGGCAAGGCCTGGAAGCAGCCGCTCTATCAGTTGCTCTGCGGCGCGGTGCGCAAGGACATTCCCTTCACCGACTATTTTTCGCTGCGCGGCGATGGAGCCAAGGTGAAAGGCGAGAAGACGCCGGAAGAAGTCGCCGACTACTGCGTCGAACTCAACGAGCGCCACGGCACGACCTTCTTCGAGGGCAAGTTCTCGACGCACGATCCGAAGGTTTCGCTGAAGATGGTCGAGCTCATCCGCAAGAAGCTTGGCGACGATGCGATGATCCGCATCGATTCCAACCAGGCCTATTCGCTGGCGACCGCCAGGCAGTTGGCGCGGCCGCTGGAAGAGCTCGGCGTGCGCAACTGGGAGGATCCGGTGGCGACCATCGAGGAGATGCGCGAGCTTCGCCGCCACACCTCGATCCCGTTCTCGACCCACAACATCGACATTGCCCGCGCCATTGAGCTGAAGGTTCCTGACGCCTTCGTCGGCAACCCGACGGCGCATGGCGGCATAAACCGGATGCTGCGCTTCGTCGGTGCCTGCGAGCACGCCGGCATCGATTACTGGTGCTACAGCGGCGACACCGGCATCGGCAGCGCCTGCTACCTGCATCTGTGCGCCGCGCTCGGCTGGATCAGGGAGCCCAACCAGTCGCTGTTTCGCATGCAGCCGATGGACATCATCGAGGAAGGCCCGTTCGCGCCGAAAAACAACGTCGTACGGGTGCCTGAAGGCCACGGCCTCGGGGTCACGCTGTCGCGGGAAGGGCTTGCCGCCTGCCATCGCGACTTCGTCGAAAACGGCCCCTGCAACAAATATCACGACCCGGAAAAGCCCGGGACCTACCGCAGATTGCCGCTGAATTAGGAGGATGTCGAAAAGCAAACAGGACTTATCGAAAAAAGGGCGGCCACGGGGCGCCTGGCCGATAGACAATCCATCAAGAAAATCTGACTTTTCCGCCCCAAGGAGCGGATGGACCGGTCGGAACCGCATGCTACTGTACATCGACCGATACCGAGTGCCTGGACCGGAGAACTCCACGGAACTCGTCTACTGGAATGCACCCGCCAACCATAACAACTGGGGAAAGGGCTTAGACCCATGAGCAAGAACTATCGCATTCTCGATCTGATCCGGCGCGGCCGGACGCCACTCGAAAACCACCTCATCGACGGGCTGATCGACGGCCGCATCAGCCGCCGCGAATTCGTGCGCCACGGCAGCCTGCTCGGCCTGTCGCTGCCGCTGCTCGGCCGCATCGGCATGGCCGCCGGCTTCGGCGCGGCACCCTCGCTCGCTCGCGCCGGCGCGCCCGGCGCCACCATCCGCGTCGGCAGCAGCGTGCCGGCAGCGGCGATCGACCCGGTCACCATCGCCGACGCCGGTGGCCTGCTCGTCATGCAACAGGTCGCGGAATTCCTCTGCGTCGACGGTCCGGACCTCGTTCTGAAGCCGGCACTGGCGGAAAGCTGGTCGCCGAACACCGACGGCACGGTGTGGACCTTCAAGCTGCGCAAGGGCGTGAAATTCCACTCGGGCGGCGAGATGAAGGCCGACGACGTGGTGGCCAGCATCGACCGGCTCGCCGATCCGGCAAACTCGTCCAACGCGCTGTCGGTATTCACAGGTATCCTGCAGAAGGGCGCCTCGAAGAAGGTCGATGACTACACCGTCGAATTCCACCTCGATGCGCCGAACGGCAACTTCCCCTACATGCTGTCCTCCGACAACTACAACGCCGTCATCATCCCGGCGAGCTACAAGGGCGGCTACGAGCAGAGCTTCGACGGCACCGGGCCGTTCAAGCTCGAAAAATACACGCCCAAGGTCGGCGCCTCCTTCGTGCGCAACGACGATTACTGGGGCGAAAAGGCTCTGCCGGACCGCACCGAATTCACCTTCTTCACCGACATCCAGCCGCAGATCCTGGCGCTGCAGGGCGGCCAGATCGACATCATCAACCAGATGCCGGTGCTGGCGGGCGTCGCGGTGCTGAACGATCCGAATGTCGACGTCATCAGCCTGAAGTCGTCCGCGCATCAGCAGCTGCATATGCATTGCGACGAGGGCCCGACCAAGGACGCTCGCGTGCGCCGCGCCATCGCGCTCTGCCTCGACCGTGAAAAGCTCGCCGCCGGCCTGATGAAAGGGCGTTCGGCACTCGGCAACGATAGCCCATTCGCCCCTGTCTACCCTTCGACCGACACCAGCGTGCCGCAACGCAAGCAGGACATCGCCCAGGCCAAGCAACTGATGGAAGCGGCGGGCGCCGGCCAGGGCTTCAAGATGACGCTCACCACCGAGCGCTATCTGGAAATCCCGGAATACGCCCAGCTCATCCAGAACTGGGTCAAGGAAATTGGCATCGAGCTTGAGCTCAACATCTTGGACCAGAGCGCCTATTATGGCGATGCCGTGTTCGGCAAGTCGAACTGGCTGGATTCGGCGATGGGCATCACCGATTACGGCCACCGCGGCGTGCCCAACGTCTATCTGGCGGCACCCTTGAAGAGCGACGGCACCTGGAATGCCGCCCACTTCAAGAACAAGGACTACGACCAGATGGCGGCGAGCTATATCGCGGCCCTCGACCTCGAGGCGCAGAAGGCCACCGCCGGCAAGATCCAGAAGCTGCTGCTCGAGGAAACGCCGGTCATCTTCGGTTATTTCTACGACTACCTGACGGCGACGGCGAAAGGCGTGGCGGGCGTGCAGCCCACCGCCATGTCGCAGTTGTTCCTCGAGAAGGCGTCGAAAGGCTGAGCATGAGGCAAGCATAGATCCCGCACCGCCAGTCTCGAAGGGGGCTGGCGGTTCGCGGCCGGTCGGAGCAGGGCGACAAGGCACCCTGCCCCGACCGTCGTGGCTGGATGATGCGTCCCATGGGAACCGCAACCCTGCTCACCACCATGCATTGGGGGACGTACGAGATCCGCGCCGAGAACGGCCGGCTCGTCGGCGTCGAGCCGTGGAGCGGCGATCCCGATCCGTCGCCGATCGGCCGATCGATGCTCGGCACGGTGCAAGGCGAGCTGCGCGTCGCCCGCCCGGCCATCAGGCGCGGCTGGCTGGGGGGAGACAGGTCCAGCCCGGCAAGCCGGCGAAGCGACGAGCCCTTCGTGGAAGTGTCCTGGGAAATCGCGCTGGACATCGTGGCGGCTGAGCTGGAGCGCGTTCGCTCGACGCATGGCAACAGCGCGATCTATGCGGGCTCGTATGGATGGGCGAGCGCCGGGCGCTTCCACCATGCGCAGGGCCAGGTCCACCGCTTCCTCAACACGATCGGCGGCTATACCGGCTCGGTGCTGAGTTATTCCTATGGCGCGGCCGAGATGATCCTGCCGCATGTGCTGGGCAGCACCGACGCGCTGACCGGCAACCACACCACCTGGGACGGAATCGAAGAACATGCCAAGCTGATCGTCGCCTTCGGCGGGCTGCCATGGCGCAACACGCAGGTGCAGGGCGGCGGCTCGGCGCGGCACGAGGCGTCGGCGGCCTTGCGCAACGCCGTCGCCAATGGCGCACGGTTGATCAATGTCTCGCCGGTGCGCGACGACGCGCCGCGCGGCGTCGACACCGAATGGCTGCCGCTGCGGCCGAACAGCGACACCGCCGTGATGCTGGCGCTTTGCCATGCGCTGATCGGCAAGGGTCTGCACGACGAAGCGTTCCTCGCACGCTATTGCACCGGCTTCGTCATCGTGCGCGCCTATCTCATGGGCGAAAGCGACGGCCAGCCGAAGGATCCGGCCTGGGCGGCGAAACTCAGTGGCGTCGACGCGGCGACGATCGAAGCACTCGCCGGGGAGATGGCCGCCAAGCGCACTATGCTGATGGTCAGCTGGTCGCTGCAGCGCGCCGATCATGGCGAGCAGCCCTATTGGGCGGCGATCACGCTTGCCGCGCTGCTCGGCCAGATCGGACTGCCGGGCGGCGGCATCGGCTTCGGCTATTCCTCGACCAACGGCGCCGGCAGGCCAGAGATGGGATTCCGCTGGCCTTCGGTGCCGCAGGGCAAGAATGCCGTGGCGCATTTCATCCCTGTCGCGCGCATGGCCGACATGCTGCTCAATCCAGGCGGATCGTTCGACTTCAACGGCGCTGCGCTGACCTATCCCGACATCAGGCTCGTCTACTGGGCCGGCGGCAATCCGTTCCACCACCACCAGGATCTCAACCGACTGGTCGAGGCCTGGCGGCGGCCCGAGACGGTGATCGTCAACGAGCAATTCTGGACGGCGACGGCGCGTCATGCCGACATCGTGCTGCCGGTGACGACAGCGCTGGAGCGCAACGACCTCGCCTTCTCGAACCGTGAAAACCTGATCGTCGCCATGAAGCAGGCGATCGAGCCGTTCGAAGAGGCGCGCGACGATTTTGCCATCTTCGCCGATTTGGCAGTGCGGCTCGGCACGAGCGATGCCTTCACCGAAGGGCGCGGCGCCGACGAATGGATCCGGTATCTCTACGGCCAAGCCGTGGAGAATGCCGGCGCGGCCGGTGTGAAGATGCCGCCCTTCGACCGGTTCTGGCAGGACGGCCATGCCGAGCTTGCGCGCTCGGTGACGTCGCAGACCTTCCTTGGCGCCTTCCGGGCCGATCCGGAGCGGCATCCCTTGGCGACGCCGTCCGGACGCATCGAGCTTTTCTCGGCGACGGTCGAGTCGTTCGGCTATGACGACTGCCCCGGCCACGCCGTATGGCGCGAGCCGCGGGAGTGGCTGGGCAATGCCGGCCTGGCGGAGAATTTTCCGCTGCATCTCTTGTCGCCGCAGCCGGCCGACAAGCTGCACAGCCAGTACGACCATGGGTCAGTCAGCCGGGCGAACAAGGTCGCGGGCCGCGCGCCGCTGCTGATCAATCGCGAGGACGCGACGGCACGCGGCATCGTGGACGGCGCGGTGGTCAAAGTTTTCAACGATCGCGGATCGTGCCTCGCCGGCGCCGTGCTCACCGACAATCTGATCCCCGGCGTGGTGCAGTTGCCGACCGGCGCCTGGTTCGATCCGGCCCGGCCGGGCGAGCCGGAGGGCCTCGAAAAGCACGGCAATCCGAATGTGCTGACGCCCGATCGCGGCACGTCGCGGCTTGCGCAATCGCCGACCTGCAATTCGACGCTGGTTCAGGTGTCGCGGTTTACGGGAGCCGTTCCGCCCGTGACAGCCTTCGATCCGCCTGCCACTATGAGCTTGTCCGATGCATCCGGCTCGGCTGGCGCAAAGGTCTTTTGTAAGGAGACGCTGCCATTCTAGCTTTCCTCGTCCGGCGCCTGGCACTGTCGCTCGTCACGCTGTTCCTGCTCAGCGTCATGGTGTTTCTTGGCGGCCAGGTGCTGCCTGGCAATGTCGGGCGGGCCATTCTGGGGCCGTTCGCCGACCAGCGCGCGGTGGATGCGCTGAACCATTCGCTCGGCGTCGACCGGCCGCTGCTCGTCCAATATGGCAGCTGGATCTGGAATTTTCTCCACGGCGACATGGGCACCTCCTATGTCTTCCGCGCGCCGGTGGCGCCGTTCGTCGTCGATGCCTTGGGCAATTCGATGAAGCTGGCGCTGGTCGCCTTCGTGCTGGTGGTGCCGATCGGCATCCTGGGCGGGGTGATCGCCGCGCTCAATTTCAACCGGCCGCTCGACCGCATCATCAGCCTCGGCGGCCTGTCGGTCACGGTACTGCCGGAATTCGTCACCGGCATCATCCTGATCCTGATCTTCGGGGTGTGGCTGCGCTGGCTGCCGATCGCCGCCGCCTGGCCGAAAGGCGCCGGCTTCTTCACCCAGCTCTACTACCTGATCCTGCCCTCGCTGCCGCTGTTTTTGGTGCTGTTCGGCTATATCGCGCGCATGGCGCGCTCCGGCATGATCGAGGCGCTCGATTCCGACTATACGCGCACCGCGGTTCTCAAGGGCCTGCCGTGGCGCACGGTGATCTGGCGCCATGTGCTGCGCAACGCGCTGTTGCCGACCATCACGGTGATCGCCACCCAGACCGGCTATCTCATCGGCGGCCTGGTCGTGATCGAGACGCTGTTCCGCTACCAGGGCATCGGCTCGCTGATCTTCACCGCCGCGCGCGGCAAGGACTTCCCGATGCTCGAAGCCGGCATCCTCACCATCGGCATCGTCTATGCGGTGGCGACCTTGATCGCCGACTTTCTCTATTCCGTGCTCAATCCGCGCATCCGGCTGGGAGCAGAGCAATGAGCGCGACAGATACACCTGTCAGCCTGCCGACGCCCGACACCGCACAGCGCAGCCCTTGGGGCGAAGTGCTGCATTCGCTCTCCAGGTCCGGCACCTTCCTGACCGGGCTTTTCATCCTGTTGTTCTGGGTCGTCTGCGCGCTGTTCGGCCAGCACTTCGTCCCCTACGACCCGCTGGCAAGCGACATCATCAACGCCCTCACGCCGCCGGCGGCCGATCACTGGTTCGGCACCGACCAGCTCGGCCGCGACGTGTTCTCGCGCGTCATCGTCGGCTCGCGCGACATCCTGACGGTGGCGCCGCTGGCCACCATCCTTGCGACCATCGCCGGCACCGCGCTCGGCCTCGTCATCGGCTATTTCCGCGGCATCGTCGACGACATCGTCAGCCGCGTGCTCGAAGCCTTCATGGCGATCCCGGTGGTCATCATCGCGCTGCTCGCCATCGTCGCGCTCGGCACGTCCAAGATCACCGTCATCGTCGTCATCGGCCTGAGCTTCGCGCCGATCATCGCCCGCACCGTGCGCTCGGCGGTGCTGGCCGAACGCGAGCTCGACTATGTGGCCGCGGCAAAGCTGCGCCACGAGGGCGCGCTGCACACCATGTTCGTCGAGATCCTGCCCAACGTCATCCCGCCGATCCTGGTCGAGACGACGGTGCGGCTGGGCTACGCCATCTTCGCGGTGGCCACGCTTTCCTTCATGGGCTTCGGCATCCAGCCGCCCTCGCCCGACTGGGGCCTGTCGATTTCCTCCAATTACGGCATGATCGGCGGCGGCTTCTGGTGGACGGTGCTGTTCGATGCCCTGGCCATCGCCTCGCTGGTGATCGGCGTCAACCTGGTGGCCGACGGCGTGCATGGAGCGTTCAATGACTGAGCCTAGCCAAGCCGCCAACGCGCTCGAGCTGAAGGACCTTTCGGTCGCCTATCGCGTCGGCCGCCGCAACCGGGCGGTGCTGCGCAACGTCAACCTGACCATCGGGGCCGGCGAAGCCTACGGGCTGGTCGGTGAATCCGGCTGCGGCAAATCCACCGTGGCACTTTCGGTGGTGCGCTATCTGCCGCGCAACGGCTCCATCACCGGCGGCTCGATCGCGCTCGACGGCAAGGATGTGATGAAGCTCGACGCGGAAGCGCTCAGGCGCGCCCGCGCGGACAGCGTGTCGATGGTCTACCAGGATCCCGGCAAGGCGCTGAACCCGTCGCTGCGCATCGGCCGCCAGCTGACCGAGATTTTCGAGCTTACCGGCGTCACCGGACAGGCGGCGCAAGACAAGGCGCTCGCCATGCTGAACCGGGTGCGCATCTCCGATCCGGCCAGCGTCATGCAGCGCTATCCGCATCAGCTTTCCGGCGGCATGCAGCAGCGCGTGGCGATCGCCATGGCCTTGGCCAACGACCCCTCGATGCTGATCCTCGACGAGCCGACGACAGGCCTCGACGCCACGGTCGAAGCGGAAGTGCTCGACCTGATCGGGCAGTTGCGGCGCGAGCTGTCGGCCTCGATCCTGTTCATCAGCCACAACCTCGCCGTCGTCTCCAACATGTGCGACCGCGTCGGCGTGCTCTATGCCGGCATGCTGGTCGAGGAAGGCTCGACCAAGGACGTCTTCAACGATCCGCGCCATCCTTACACGGTGGCGCTGCTGCGCTGCCTGCCGCGCGGCGGCCAGCGCAAGGACCAGGGCCGGCTCGACACCATTCCGGGCTTCCTGCCCGGCATCGGCGCCACCATCACGGGCTGCGCCTTCGCCGACCGCTGCGCTTTGGCCACCGAACGCTGCCGCGCCGAGCCGCCGCCGCTCTACGAGCTCGGCGATCGCCGCCTGTCGCGCTGCCACTATCACGACCAGGCGCAGTCGCTGCCGCGCGCCACGCCCGCCGAGATCGCTGCCATCCCGCCGAAGCAGGCGCCGCCGGTGCTGCAGGTCGAGGGGCTGAACAAGACCTATGCCAGCCACGGTCGCCCGCTGCGGGCGGTGAAGGACGTCTCGGTCAGCCTGAGGCCCGGCGAGACCCTTGGCCTGGTCGGCGAATCCGGCAGCGGCAAGACCACCTTCGCCAGGCTCCTGCTCGGCCTCGTCGCACCGGACGACGGCGGCTCGATCGAGCTCGAGGGCAAGCAGTTGGCGCCGCGGCTCGCCAGCCGCTCGGAAGACCAGGTCAAGGCAGTGCAGATCGTCTTCCAGAATCCGGACTCGGCGCTCAACCGCTCGCATTCGATCCGGCATATATTGAGCCGAGCCCTGAAGCGGCTGGGCGGGCTCAGCGGCAAGACGCTGGATACACGCCTGGAAGAGCTCGTCCGCTCGGTGCGGCTCACCGACCGGCATCTCGCGGTCAAGCCGCGCCAGTTGTCGGGCGGGCTGAAGCAGCGCGTGGCGATCGCGCGCGCCTTCGCCGGCGATCCGCGCATCGTCGTGTGCGACGAGCCGACCTCGGCGCTCGACGTCTCGGTGCAGGCGGCGATCCTCAACCTTCTGGCCGACCTGCAGTCGAGGCAGGATGTTAGCTACATCTTCATCTCGCACGACCTTGGCGTGGTGCGCTATCTCTCCGACAAGATCGCCGTGCTCTATCTTGGCCGCATCATGGAGTTCGGGCCGTCGGAGGCGGTCTTTTCCGGCCCGCACCATCCCTACACCGAAGCGCTGCTGTCGGCGGTTCCAAAACTCGACCGCACCGAGAGCTCGCGCATCCGTCTCGACGGCGAGATCCCAAGCGCGGCCAACCCGCCGACGGGCTGCGTCTTCCATACGCGCTGCCCACGCAAGATCGGCGCCATCTGCGAGACGCAGGAGCCTGACCTCACCGAGGCCCAGCCAGGCCACACGATCCGCTGCCATATCCCCTTCGCGGAATTGGCACGGCTGCAGAGGTCAAAGACCGTGGAGACGGCCTGACGGCAATCAGGGCACCGGCACATCCGCCATGCTGAGGGCGCGGTCGCCCTCGGCAAAGCCGCTTGCGTTCGACCAGTCCCTTACCAGCATGCGGAGGCCTTTCAGCGCAATGTCGAGAGCATCGGACGATGCCGGATTGGCGGGATAGGCAAGATAGATCGGGCGCTGGAACACCGGCGTGCCCTCCACGCGCTTCAACTCGCCGCGCTCGATATGCGAGCTGACCGCGCTGAGCGGCAAGTAAGCGGCCGCCTTCTGCGACAGGACGTGCTGCAGGCCGATGAACACCAGCCCGGCCGAGATCGCCGGCTTCACCATCCCGGCAAAGGCACGGTCGTGCTCGATACGGAACTCCAGCCCCCAGTCCATCAGGATGTAGTTGTCGGTCCACGATCCTGGCTGCTCGGCGTGCTGGACGAGAACCACCTGGTCGACGGCCAAGGTCTCATAGACGATGCCCGGATGCGGCTTCGGCAGATAGAGGATGCAGATGTCGAGCAAGCCCTCGGCGATCTGGTCGACCGCCAGATCCGGGAAACTGCCTTCCAGCCTGAGCGCCACATTCGGCCGCTTCGCGCGCATCCAGGCGATCCAGGGCGAAGTGATGCTGTCCCAGAGGTAGGCGGGCGCGGTCAGCCTCAGCAATGTCTCGTAGCCATCGGGAACGGCGATGTCCTGGCGCGATTGCTCCCAGGTGCGGGTGATCGTCGAGGCATGCGGCAGGAACTGCCGGCCGGCCGGCGACAGCGTGACGCCGTCACTATCGCGAACGAACAGCTTGCGACCCAACTGTTCCTCGAGGCCGCGAATGCGCGCGCTGACGGTGGACTGGGCGAGGTTCAGCCGATGAGCGGCGACGGTGAAGCTGCCATGCGCCGCGACCTCCAGGAAACTGCGCAGATTCTCAGTGTCCATGGTTCCTCGCCTTTCAGTGTACCGCCATCGAAAATTCCGATGGCTCCAATCAAAAAATATCGCTTTCCGGTCGCGGTCAACAGTGGCCTAAATGCCAAAGCCCCCCGCGACAAACAAGGAATGCCGCCATGCCGAAGCATTTCAGGACGATCGACGCCGCTCGCAAAACCCTCGGTGCAATCGAAAATTCCGCTGTCGACGAATTGCTCGCCGGCAGGATCGGCCGGCGCGAATTCCTGCGCCATGGCAGCGTGCTCGGCCTGTCGCTGCCTTTCCTCGGCGGCATCGCTTCGGCGATCGGCCTCGGCGCTCCGCAAGCGCGCGCCGAAGGCAAGCCAGGCGGCACGGTGCGCGCCGGCGTCGCGGTGCCGGGCGGCGCCATCGATCCCGTCACCTTCTATGACAGCGGCAGCTATCAGCTGGTTTTCCAGACGGCCGAGTTCCTGTGCGTGACGCAGCCCGACCTGACGCTGAAGCCGGTGCTGGCCGAAAGCTGGTCGCCCAACGCCGATGGCAGCGTGTGGACCTTCAAGCTGCGCAAGGACGTGAAATTCCACAATGGCGAGGCTTTTAAAGCCGACGACGTCGTGGCGACCTTCGATCGCCTTGCCGACCCGAACGGCACGTCCAACGCTCTGTCGGTGTTCAAGGGCCTGCTGTCGAAGGGCGGCACGCGCAAGGTCGACGACCATACGGTCGAATTCCATCTCGACGCGCCGAACGGCAGCTTCCCCTATTCGGTGTCGATCGACAATTACAACGCCGTCATCCTGCCGGCGAGCTACAAGGGCGATTACGAGAAGACCTTCGAAGGCACCGGTCCGTTCCGGCTCGAAAGCTACACGCCGAAGGTCGGCGCCAGCTTCGTGCGCAATCCCGACTATTGGGGCGAGAAAGCGCTGCCCGACCGGCTCGAGTTCAAGTTCTATGCCGACGTGCAGCCGCGCATCCTGGCGCTGCAGGCGGGCGAGGTCGACGTTCTCGACGCGATCCCGCTCGACGTCAGCCAGGTGGTGCTGGGCAATCCCGACATCACCGTGCTGCGCGTCGCCTCGACCGCGCATCGCCAGCTCCACATGCGCTGCGACATGGCGCCCTTCACCGACAAGCGCGTGCGCCAGGCGCTGGCCTTGTGCATTGACCGCTCCCAACTGGTCGACGGACTCTGCCGCGGCATGGCCGCGACCGGCAATGACAGCCCGTTCGCGCCGGCCTTCCCGGTCACCGACAAGTCGGTGCCGCAGCGTACCAAGGACATCGCGAAGGCCAAGCAGCTGATGGAAGCGGCGGGCCTGGCCAACGGCTTCGACATGACGCTGACGACGCTACGCTATTCCGACATCCCCGGCTACGCGCAACTGTTCCAGAACTTCGCCAAGGAGATCGGCGCCCGCATCTCGCTCAACATCGAGGATCAGGACAAATATTACGGCAAGGCGGTGTTCGGCCAGTCGGACTGGCTGGACAGCCCGCTCGGCATCACCGACTACGCGCATCGCAGCGTGCCGAACGTCTTCCTGAAGAGCCCTTTGGTCAGCGATGGTCCGTGGAACGCGGCGCATTTCAAGAACGCGACCTATGACGGCATGGTCGCCAGCTATTTGAAGGCGCTCGACCTCGACTCCCAGCGCAAGGCCGCTTCCGACATCCAGAAGCTGCTGCTGGACGAGACGCCTGTGATCTTCAGCTATTTCCCGGACCTTCTGGTGCCGGTGCGCAAGAATGTCAGCGGCCTGCCGCCGATCGCGGCCGGGCTGCTGCTCGATCGCGTATCGGTGGCGTCATGACCATGGTTGCGCGAAAGAACCCGGCGGCAAACGACGAGAAGAGGACGACGACCATTCGCAAGCCCCATCTGCGCGGCCGCGGGCCGCATTTCCCGGTGCTCGACACGATCGTGCAGTACGAGTTCGAGCCGGGCTATGTCGCCTTCACCATGCCCTCGCCCAAACGGATCAGGGTGCAGATCGGGCCGATGATCGTCGCCGATACCACCAAGGCGCTGGTGTTCCAGGAGAGCGACCATCTGCCGGTATACTACTTCCCGATGAGCGACGTGCGGGAAGAGTTCCTGCTGCCGAGCCGGACGACCACGGAAGATCCGTTCAAGGGCGTCGCCACGCATTACTCGCTGAATACCGGCATCACGCTGGTCGAGGACGGCGCCTGGCGCTACCTCGACCCCGTCAAGGGCTGTCCGCCGATCGGCGATTACATCTCTTTCTACTGGCCGAAGATGACCCACTGGTATGAAGAGGACGAAGAGATCTTCGTGCACGCCCGCGATCCGTTCCGCCGCGTCGACTGCCTGCCTTCATCGCGGCGCGTGCAGGTGATCCTCGACGGCGAGCAGGTGGCCGATTCGCGGCGCGGTGTGTTCCTGTTCGAGACCGGCCATCCGGTGCGGCATTATCTGCCGATCTCGGACACGCGGCTCGATATGTTTTCGCCCAGCCGCTACATCTCGCGCTGCCCCTACAAGGGCATCTCCAACTATTACCATGTGACGACGCCGAAGAAGCGACACGAGAATCTGGTCTGGCATTATCCAGAGCCGGTGCACGAGGCCGAGCGGATCAAGGGGCTGGTCTGCTTCCACCATGAGCTGGTCGACAAGATCCTGGTCGACGGCGTCGAGATCCCGAAGGAAGCGACGGCGGCATCGGACGGCTATTTCTGAACCGCGAGGCGGCCCGCCCACAGGACCGCTTGATCGGGGCATAATTCAGCGCATACCTTCCCTGCGGTCAGGGAGGGCTAACAATGGATCTCTTCAAGCTGAGTGGTGACGTCGCGCTGGTCACCGGCGCAGGCAGCGGAATCGGCCAGGCTATCGCGATCGGGCTGGCCGAAGCAGGCGCCGACGTCGCTTGTTTCGGCCATGCGTCCAAGGGCGGGCTTGAAGAGACCGCTCACAGAATCACAGCACTTGGCCGCAAAGCGCTGGCGCTGAGCGGCACGGTTACCTCCGACAGCGACCTCGCGACGGCGATCGATCGCGTTGAGGCTGAACTCGGCGCGCTGACCGTCGCCGTCAACAATGCCGGCATCGCCGGCTCCGACCCTGCCGAGACATTGTCGCTGGAGACGTGGCGCAAGATTCACGATGTCAACGTGGCGGGCGTGTTCTTGTCCTGCCAAGCTGAAGCGCGCAAGATGCTGACGCGGCAAAGAGGCTCCATCATCAACATCGCCTCGATGTCGGGCACAATCGTCAACCGGGGACTGACGCAGGCGCATTACAATTCCTCCAAGGCCGCCGTCATCCACATGTCGAAGAGCCTCGCCATGGAGTGGGCCGATCGCGGCCTGCGCGTCAATGTCATCAGCCCCGGCTACACGTTGACGCCGATGAACAAACGGCCCGAGGTGGCGGAAGAAGTGAAGGTTTTCAAACGCGACACGCCCATGGGTCGCATGGCGGCGCCGGAGGAAATGGTTGGACCGACCGTGTTCCTGGCCAGCCGCGCGTCCAGCTTCGTGACCGGCCTCGACCTGATCGTCGATGGCGGCTACGTCTGCTGGTAGATCGTGTGGGGTGTCCCGAGAGACACCCCACACATTTTGATTTCACATCGGGAGCGTTGGCGTGAGCGCGCCGTCCTACTCGGCCGCGACCCCTTTCACCTCGAGATAGCTCTCCATGGAATCGTCCAACGCCTGCAGCCAGGGCGTATGATGGACCGGCGCCATGGTGCCGGTCATCAGCGAGCGGTAGGCATTGTCGCGGAAGGTCATGATATTTTCCATCTTGTGGTGCTCCCACTCCATGAAGGTGCGGTTGACCGCCTCGACGTCGAAGCCCGGATAGTCGGTCTGGTCCATCAGTTCCTTGGTGTAGTCGCCCTGGAACCAGATCATCTGCTCGGCATCCTCGAGCGTCTCTTCGCGCGCGCGCCACTTGGCGCCGTGCTCGGCCATCGCCTGGGCCGACGGCAGCTTGATGCGGCCCATGATGACGTCGCGTGCGTACCAGGCCTGCGCGTCGAACATGTTGAAGGTGTAGAACTGGTCCTGCATGCCGATGTAGAAAAGCTTCGGGTTCTTCTCCCAGACAACGCCTTCGTAGAGATCGAGCGGCCACATGCGGTTGGCGGTCTTGAGCTTGAGGTCGTCGGTGAGGAACGGGAAGGAATGCAGGTAGCCGGTGCACAGGATGATGGCGTCGACATCCTTGGTGGTGCCGTCCTTGAAATGCGCCGTTTTGCCGACGACCTTCTGCAGCAGCGGCACTTCCTTCCAGTTCTCCGGCCATTTGAAGCCCATCGGCTTGGAGCGGTAGCTGGAGGTGATCGATTTGGCGCCGTATTTGTAGCATTGCGAACCGATATCCTCGGCCGAGTAGGAACGCCCGATGATGAGGATGTCCTTGCCCTTGAACTCCATGGCGTCGCGGAAATCATGGCTGTGCAGGATGCGGCCGTTGAAGGTCAGGAAGCCTTCGAAGAACGGCACGTTGGGCACCGAGAAATGGCCTGAGGCGACGACGACGTTGTCGAACTCTTCAGAGTAGGTCACGTCGCTGCTGCGGTCATGCGCGGTGACGGTGAATTTCTTGGTGTCGTCGGAATAGGTCACCATGCGCACCGGGCTGTTGAAGCGCACCCAGTCGCGCAGGCCCGATTTCTCGACGCGGCCCTTGATGTAATCCCACAGTACGGCGCGCGGCGGATAGGAGGCGATCGGCCGGCCGAAATGCTCCTCGAACGTGTAGTCGGCGAATTCGAGGCATTCCTTCGGGCCGTTCGACCACAGATAGCGGTACATCGAGCCATGCACCGGATCGCCATGTTCGTCGAGGCCGGTGCGCCAGGTGTAGTTCCACAGGCCGCCCCAGTCGCTCTGCTTTTCGAAACAGACGATTTCCGGGATCTCGGCGCCCTTGTCGGCAGCCGACTTGAAGGCCCTTAGCTGCGCCAGACCGGACGGTCCGGCGCCGATGACGGCAACACGAGATTTCATTGCGGGCCTCCTCTTTTTTGATTTCCCCAGCGAAACAAATTTCACTCACAGTGACAGTAATTGGGTCTTCGGTGCTGTCAACAAACATCTGCGGCAACGACGTTTGCGTGAAACGGTTTTTGTGCGCAAAAGCCGTGGCGTTCGCGTCCCAGCCATCGGTCCCCAGCGACACTTGTCGGCTTGCTGTCGCGGTTGCGCTCTTGTATCGCCACCGAATATGTTCACCTTGAGTGAAATAAATCCGCGAGAGTCGGGGGCGACATGGCGAACAAGAATTCCGGCACTAGATCCACCGATGCGGCAGCGAAGGGCAAGGCGCCGTCGAAGCGCGTTTCGGCGGCCGGGCGCACGATACGCGCGCCGTTGACGCAGAATCCGCACGCCATCCGCGACACGCGCGAGAAGGTGCTGGAGGTGGCGATCGGCCACGAGGTTCGCGCGTTCCGCAAGAAGCTCGGCATCACCGTCGCCGATCTCGCCACGGCAACAGACATTTCGCTCGGCATGCTGTCGAAGATCGAGAACGGCATCACCTCGCCATCGCTGACGACATTGCAGGCGCTGTCGCGGGCGCTGGGCGTTCCGGTGACCGCCTTCTTCCGCCGTTTCGAGGAAGAGCACAGCGCTGTCTTCGTCAAGGCCGGCGAAGGCGTCGACGTCGAGCGGCGCGGCACGCGCGCCGGCCACCAGTATAATCTGCTCGGCCACATCGGCGCCAACACCAGCGGCGTCGTCGTCGAGCCCTATCTCATCACGCTCACCGAGAATTCGGACGTGTTCCCGACCTTCCAGCATGCCGGCATGGAGTTCCTCTACATGCTCGAGGGCGAGGTCGTTTACCGGCACGGCAACAATCTCTATCCGATGAAGCCGGGCGACAGCCTGTTCTTCGACGCCGACGCGCCGCACGGACCGGAAGAGCTGACGCAGCTTCCGATGCGATATCTGTCGATCATCTGCTATCCGCAGAACAGGGCCGGGTGATTGGCTGATCTCGCCCTTACCGCGCTCGTCATTCTAGGGCGAAGCAGGGAGCGAAGCGACGCGCGCAGACCCTAGAATCCATGCCGCGACGCTAAAGCGTTGCAACGGTTACGGAATTCCGCGCACTTGCACCCTACACCCGAGGTCACGGCATGGATACTCGGGTCAAGCCCGAGTATGACGACGTCATGGGGGTTTCGGCCAATCTCCAACGTCGGCGCCGGGGCGCCCAAGGCGGAGATCAGCGGTTCAATCCGGCCCGAATCCCGGTGACGTCGGGCTGCCGTCGTCGAGCTTGGACAGCCAGTCGACCAGCGTCGGCCGATACCGCGTCAGGCCCTTGTAGGTGGCGAGCTCTTCCGGCAGGTCGCGGATGACGCGGTGCAGGCGGCGCGCCCATTTCGGCTGCGTCACCAGCTCGTCCATCTTGATCAGGTAGCAGCGGATCGGGAAGACGATGCCGTTGGAGCGCGGCAGACGCCAGAAGCTCTGCAATTCGACGCGCAGATGCACCTTGTCGCCGACATTCTCGGGCGTGACCGTGGCGCGGTCCGGACCCCATTTGTGATAATTCTCAGGGCTGGTGTCGAGGCGCGGATTGATGGTCATCGTCCAGTTGAGGCGCCTGGCCGGCTTGCCCTGCTGGATGTTGGTGAGGAATTTCAGCGCGCGGGTGAAGATGCCCTTCTCATGCGCCAACGGCACGGGTGCGTGCCATTCGAAGAAATTCATGCCGATGTCGAAGTCGAGCGACCAGTCGGCCTGGGTGGTGACCATGCCGGCATCCATCCACAGATTGCCGTCGCGCTGGTCGAGGATGCAGAAATCGCCCTGGCTCTGCCGGGTGATGTATTCCATCGGTCCATAGGGCAGCGTCGAGGTGTCGCCGAAGGTGAAGGTGTCGTCGATGCCGAGGGGACGGTTGATCCAGCGCCAGCGGTCGCCGTTTCGCTCCAGTGTGAAATGCTCGGGATATCCCAGCGCCTGCTGCTCCATCAGAAGCTCGAGCAGGTCCCAGCCGGCCAGCGTCATGTGCGGCAGCGACTGGCAGCGCAGCGGATCCTCGGCCAGCACCAGCGCGCGGTCCTGCATCTCGGCGACATAGTGCTCGTCGACGTCGATCAGGTTTTCGAGCACGCTGCCCTTCGGCCCGACGACATGCGGCTCGATGTTGACCGCATACATGTAGGCATCTTCGTTGAACGGGAACGGAAAGCGCCTGATGTGCTCCGGGCTGTTCTTGAAGGTGAAGTCGTCGCGAAAAGTTTCCTTGCGAAAGGTGATACCCATTGACGCCTCCTATCTTTCCAGGACCAGCGACTTGCCCTCGAAGCGCGAGACGCAAGGCATGATCTTGCAGCCGGAACGGTGATCTTCCTCGCTCAGCCAGTGATCGTTGTGGATGAACTTGCCGTCGGACGAGATCACATTGGTCTCGCATTGGCCGCAGACGCCGCCGCGGCACAGATAAGGCGGATCGACGCCGGCTGCCTCTATGGCTTCGAGCAGGCTCTGCTGCTCGCCGACACGGATCGTCTTGCCGCTGACGGCCAGGGTCACGTCGAACGGCGCGCCGGGCTGCGGGGCCGCGAAATGCTCGAAATGCACGGTCTCCGGCGGCCAGCCGAGGCTTGCCGCGCGATCACGCACCCAGTTGATCATGCCGGCCGGGCCGCAGACATAGAGATGCGTGCCGAGCGGCTGCGAGGACAAGAGCCGCTCGATATCGATGCGCTCCTCGCGGTCGTCGTGATAGAGCCTGACCCGGTTGCCGTAGCGCTCTCGGAGCACATCGGCATAGGTGCCGAGCGAAGCGGTGCGGCAGGTGTAGTGCAATTCGAAATTGCCGCCGGCCCCTGCCAGTTGCGCGGTCTGCGCCATGAAGGGTGTGATGCCGATGCCGCCAGCCAGCATCAGGTGTTTTTTTGCTCTCAGATCGAGCGAGAACAGGTTCACGGGATAGCTTATCACCATCTCCAGGCCAGGCTTGACGGACCTATGCATGAACAGCGAGCCGCCGCGGCCGACATCGTCGCGCCGGATCGAAATCGTGTATTCGCGCGTATCGAGCGGCGAGCCCATCAGCGAATAGGGATTGAGCCTGGTGCGATCGCCGTCGCGCATCTCGACCACGACATGGGCGCCGCCGGAAAAGGTCGGCAGCAGCTGGCCGTCGCGGCGGCGGAAATGGAAGCGGGTGACGAGATCGTTGACCGGAACGACGTCGCTGACGACGACGTCGAGCTTGGTGGTGCCGGTGCTCATGGGAAGGCTTCCTCCATCGGAGGAATCTCGGAGCGATCCTCGGCGTTGATGCACACGCCCTGGAAGGCGGCGAGGCGCCGCGAATAGTGATCGCGCACCAGAAGCAGCAGGCCGCAATGCGAACAAGTGGCCGGCTGCGTGGTTACATTCTCGGTGATGCCCTTGCAGTGCACGCACTGCATGCGCCGCGCCAGCGAGCCGCGATGCTCGGTCTCAATCGAGGTGTGGTCGATGCCGGCTTCGAGGGCGGCCTGCATGGCCTGGCCGATCAGGCCCTCGGTGCCGGCAAGATAGAGGCGCAACCCCATATGGGCGTTGGTCAGCGTCTGCCTGAGCCGCGGCAGGAGGCTGGCGAAGGACGGCGGCAGATGGAGCTGGGCCGGCCTCAGCGCCTCAAGCGCCGAGATGTGCTTGCCCTCGGAGTCGGGAATAAAGACGATCTCGGCTCCGTCGAAGAAGCCGGGCGGAGCCTTGCCGGCCATGTTCGTTATCGCGAGCGCGCCTTCTGCGTCGGCGATGAAAAGATGATGCTTGCCGGGCTGCGGAGAGAGCGTTCCGTAAATGGGCCGGCTGATGATCGTCTTGGCTGCCATTCTTTCCTTCGTGCCCCGAAATCCCTCCCCCTTGATGATGCCTCAGCCCTTGGCGGTCCGCTTGGTCTTTTTCGGATCGTCGAACGGCAAGGGCTGCGCCGTCGCCTTGATGGAGCCGCTCTTGTTGCGGATCTCGAGCTTGGTGTCCTTGACGGCGCAGTCGACATCGAGGCGCGCGATGCCCATCGATTTCTCGACCAGCGGCGAATACATGGCGCAAGTGACCACGCCGACCTTTTTGCCGTCGCGGTAGACAGGCGCGCCTTCGTCGGCCGGCTCCTTGCCGTCGAGCAGGACACCATAGATCTTGAAGCGCTCCTTGCCCTTCAGCCGATAGTGTTCCTCGGCACCGCGGAAGCCGGTCTTGCCGGGGCTGACGGTGAAGTCGAGGCCGAGTTCCCACAGCGTGTCGCCGGGGCCTTCGTTCTCGAACGGATACCTTTGGGAATTATCGTAGGGGTAGAAGAGCAGGTAGCTCTCGACGCGCAGCATGTCGAGCGTGGTGAAGCGGCACGGAATGATGCCGGCGCTCTTGCCTTCCTCGAGGATCCTATCCCAGATCGTGCCGGCATCCTGGCCGCGGCAGAAGATCTCGTAGCCGCGCTCGCCGGTGTAGCCGGTGCGCGAGATCATCACCGGGAAACCGAAGAGCTGCGTGTGCATATGATGGAAGTAGTTGAGATCGCGGATGCCGGGCACGTGCTTGGCAAGATAGTCGACGGCGGTCGGTCCCTGCAGCGACAGGTCATGCAGATTGTCGTCGAAGCGCAGCGAGACATCGCGGCCTATCGCCGCGCGCTGCAGTTCCTCGTGTCCGGTGCCGGAGCCGTGCACGACCATCCAGGAGTTCGGGCTGATGCGGTAGAGGATGCAGTCGTCGGTGAATTTTCCGGCTTCGTTCAACATGCAGGCATAGGCCGACTTGCCTGGATAGATCTTTTCGACGTCGCGCGTCGTGGCGAGGTCGATGAGATGCGAGGCGTGCGGCCCGGTGATGTGGACCTTCTTAAGGCCGGAGACGTCCATGAGCCCGGCCTTGGTGCGGATCGCGACATATTCCGCGTCGGCATCCTTGTCGTAAGTCCAGGCGGTACCCATGCCGCTCCAGTCCTCGAGTTTCGAGCCGAGCGCGCGATGGCGATCCGCCAGGGTCGAGAATCTCCAGGATGCCGTCATCCGATCGTCCTCCGTGCGATTTAAGTCGTTGCCGTTCCCTGCTCCTGCTTGGTGGCGGAGCTTGGTCGAATATTGACCGCAAACGGCGAAGCCCTGCAATCCCCTTAAAGCAAATAATTTCATTGTCAGGCAAATTTCTTGACCTGAACAAACGGTTTACGATGCGTAAATCCGGCTTGACAATTTCGGGAATCGAGCGGAATTTATGAAAAAAATTTCACTCTGTTGAAAGAGTGGACGCCCGGTCGGTTGCGTGGCCGGACGTCGCCAGAAGGGGAAAACCGATGTCCGACATGCAGCAGCGCATCGAAGCGCTGTACCGTTCCGACGTGCGTGGGTCCGTGCTCCTGATCGTGTGCCTGTGGGCAACGATCCTCTTCGTCCTCCTGATGACATGGCCATACATTCCGCACAGCGGCATCAAGCTCGTGGTGGCGGTTGCAGCCGCCGCGGTGCTGATTTTCAACACCGCCGCGATCCTCGCCATGCTCAACCACTACAAGGAAGACAAGGACTTCATCTACGGGCTCGACATCAAGAACGCCGACGCCGCCCGCAACCGTCAATCGTGAAGGGAGAAACCATGGCCCGCTATACCCCGCCGGAGCAAAGCAAGGCCGGACAGGTCTTCGACATCGCGGTCGTGGTGGTCGCAATCTTCGTGGCGCTCTGGCTGCCGCTGAAACTCGGCTTTGCCGGGGCGGCGAAGTCGATCGACGCGCTTGACGCCAAGACCTGGGACGCGCTCGGCCAGAACGCGACCATGGCCTCGATCTGGGAGAAGCTGGGCTACACGCCGGAGACGGCGCACGACATCATCCAGAACCGCTTCCACTACATCATCGACTGGCCGACGCTGATCATCATGGCGATCGTGCTGATCGCCTATTTCGTTTTCCTGTTCCGCGCCTCCGATAAGGAATATCGCGAGGTCATCAACGAGAAGTTCGACGACAAGTAAACTTCGACGACAAAGAGACTTTCGACGACAAAGAGACTTCGACGACAAAGAGTCCGGGGAAAACATCATGTGGATGGGACTGTCTTACGTTTGCTGGGCCATCTCGGTCGTGCTTGCGCTGTGGATGCTCTACGACTGGTTCAAGGTCGATACGACCTATTCCGAGGAGACTCTGACGTCTTCCCGTGAAGGTGAGCTTGAAGCCGTTTCCGAAAAACACCGGATCTGAGTGGGGACTGATATGACGGCTGCGGTTGAAACGGGACAAACGACGACAATCCACGGCGACAGGGTCTCGCTGCTTCGGGTGCTCGGCCCGGCGCATGTGTGGGCGCTGGGCGTCGGCATCGTGCTGGTCGGCGAGTTCACCGGCTGGAATTTCTCCGCCGACAAGGGTGGCGCGCTCGCCGCGCTGATCGTCTGCTGGGTCGTCGGACTGCTCTACACCTCGGTCGCGATGATCGATTCGGAGGTGACGTCGACGGTCGCCGCCGCCGGCGGCCAATATGCGCAGGCCAAGCATATCGTCGGGCCACTGATGGCCTTCAACGTCGCGCTGTTCCTGGTGTTCGCCTACACCATGCTCGAGGTGTCGGACGCGATCCTGCTCGGCGACACCATCGTCGCCAAGGCCGGCGTCGAAGGACTGACGCACAATTCCTTCATCGCCGCCACCATCGTCGTGCTCGCCTGGCTCAACTATCGCGGCGTGCTGATGACGCTCAACGTCAATTTCGTCATCACCGCGATCGCCTATGTCTCGATCGTCATCCTGTTCTTCTCGGTCAGCCCGTGGACGCAAGGCGCGGTGCTGAAGCTAAACGAGCTGGTCACCCCCGCCAATGCGCTGCCCTATGGCTGGATCGGCGTGATCGCCGCCTTCCAGTTCGGCATCTGGTATTATCTCGGTATCGAGGGAACGACCCAGGCGGCCGAGGAAGTGCGCTCGCCGGCGCGCTCCCTGCCCTACGGCACCATGGCCGGCATGATCACGCTGCTGATCGCCGCCGCGATGACCTGGTATGTCTGCGCCTCGCTGATGCCCTGGGAATATCTCGGCATCACCTATTATCCGCTGTGGGACGCCGGCAAGCTGACCGGCAGCCCGCTGCTCGAAAACCTGCTCTTCATCGCGACGCTGCTTGCCGCGCTTGCCTCGGCCAATGGCTGCATCAACGACGCGGCGCGCGCCTGGTTCTCGCTCGGCCGCGACCGCTATCTGCCGAGCTGGTTCTCGGCGGTGCATCCGAAGTATCGCACGCCCTATCGCTCGATCCTGTTCCTGCTGCCGATCGCGCTGGCCTTCGCCTTCATCGCCGACCTCAACCAGGCGATCACCTTCTCGATCCTGTCGGGCGTGCTGCAATACACCTTCATGAGCATCAACATCATGATGTTCCGCAGGAAGTGGCCACTGGGTTCGATCCGCCGCGGCTACACACACCCCTTCCACCCGCTGCCCGCGATCGTGCTGTTCTGCCTGTGCATGGTGACGTTCTTCGCCATCTTCCTCGGCTTCGGCTCGCAGCTGATCGCGATGACGGTGTTCTATTTCCTGATTTCGCTGTGGTTCCACTTCTACCGCTACAAGTTCGTGCGGCGCGGCGACCAGTTCTCCATGCCGTGGCCGAAGCCGCAGGGTTATTGAGTGGAGTGAAGGCCCGCCTTTCGATGGCGGGCCGTGGCGTGTCGCGATGTCCGAGCTGACGTCAGTATTGCTTACCGGGGTGATCGCACTGGGCGTCGTCGTCCATATCGCCTGGCTGGCGCGTGCCGGCCGCGACAGGGCGAAGGCAGCCTTGGCCGCCGATACGGCCAGCGTCCGCAGCGTCATTGCGGACGCCGCCGACATTTCCGACGGCACGGCCGGCGTCGTCACCTGGGCCGGTTCCTGGAACGGTCAGCGCGTCCAGCTGCGCACCATCGTCGACACGCTGGCGACACGAAAGCTGCCGACACGCTGGCTCAGCGTTTCGATTACCGAGCCGGTCGCGGTGCCGGGTACGTTCGACATGATGATGCGGCCGAATTCGGCGACGACTTTCTCCAATTTCGATCATCTTGCTCACACGCTGCCGAAGGTGCTCGGCTTTCCCGCCGACGCAGTGCTCAGGACGGACCGCAAGGGCGTCGCTTTCCCGCAGGACCTGATCGCCGCGCATACCGGCATTTTTGCCGAAAGCCGCGCCAAGGAATTGCTGGTCACGCCGAACGGCGTGCGCATCGTCTGGCTGCTGGCGGAGGCCGAGCGCGCCCGCTACGGCGTGTTCCGGCAGGCGGCGTTCGGCGATACCAGGATCGATCCTGCCTTGATCGAACGCCTGCTCGCGGTGGCCTCGGGCCTGCGCGAAGCCATCAACCGGCGCGAAAGGCAGGCAGCATGACCGACGAAACCGCTTCCTCCGCCCCGGCCAATCCGTATCTCGTGCTCGGCGCGGCGATCGTTTTGCCGGCAAGCGGCCATGTCATGCTCGGCATGCCGGCGCGCGGCCTGCAGTTCCTGTTCTTCATGGTGATCCTTGGTTGGATAACGACCAAGCTGGCGCCGGCCGAAGCCGGCTTCATCGGCCGCCATGCCGGCGGTTTCCTGATCTATGCCCTCTCGATCGTCGACGCCTACAGGATCGCGCGCATCCGCCACGCGATCTGGGTTCACAAGGCGCGTCCGGACGGCGATAGTGCCAAGGGTGATGTGCCGTCGAATATATAACGACAGGAAAATTTCTTTCATACCAATTGAATTTGGCCAACTCATTGGGTACATCATCTGAGAGCCAAAAAACGCCGGAGGCTGGCATGTGCGGAATCGTCGGACTTTTCTTGAAGGACAAGGCGCTGGAGCCGAAGCTCGGCGCGATGCTGTCGGAGATGCTGGTGTCGCTCAGCGACCGCGGCCCGGACAGTGCCGGCATCGCCATCTATGGCGCCCCTTCCAAGAATGAAGCCAAGATCACCATCCAGTCGGCCAAGCCGGAGCGCGATTTCCGCGGCCTCGATGTCGAGCTCGCCAAGGCGATCGGCGCTCCCGTCAGCCTTGCCACGAAATCCACCCACGCCGTCATCCGTACCGCGCCTGACAAGGTCGACGCCGCGCGCGAGGCGCTGCAGACGCTGCGGCCCGACATCCGCATCATGGGCGCCGGCGAAGCGGTGGAGATTTACAAGGAAGTCGGCCTGCCGGAAGCCGTCGTCGATCGCTTCGACGTGCGCTCCATGACCGGCACCCACGGCATCGGCCACACCCGCATGGCGACGGAATCGGCGGTGACGACGATGGGGGCGCATCCGTTCTCGACCGGCGCCGACCAGTGCCTGGTGCACAATGGGTCGCTGTCCAACCACAACAATGTGCGCCGCGAACTGATCCGCGACGGCATGACCTTCGAGACCGAGAACGACACCGAAGTGGCGGCCGCCTATCTGTCCAACCGCATGGCGCACGGCAAGAATCTCGGCGAGGCGCTGGAAGGCACGCTCTCCGACCTCGACGGCTTCTTCACCTTCGTCGTCGGCACCAAGAACGGCTTCGGCGTGGTGCGCGATCCGATCGCCTGCAAGCCCGCCGTCATGGCCGAGACCGACCAGTATGTCGCCTTCGGCTCCGAATATCGCGCGCTGACCAAGCTGCCCGGCATCGACAATGCGCGGGTCTGGGAGCCCGAGCCCGCAACCGTTTATTTCTGGGAGCACTGAGCCGATGCCGGCAACCATAATGTCGAAAGCCGAGCGGGATCAGAGCCATGCGAGGGTCTTCGACCTCTCGCAACAGTCGCTGCGCGAACTGAACCAGGCGCTGCACAAGCTCACGCCCGGCTCGAACGAGACCGCCTGGGAAGTGCTCAACCCGAAAGGCAGCCACTCGGTGGCGGTCGGCGTCGACCAGCCGGTCAGCATCGATGTGCGCGGCAGCGTCGGCTATTACTGCGCCGGCATGAATGACGGCGCCGCGATCACCGTGCACGGCTCTGCCGGTCCCGGCGTCGGCGAGAACATGATGTCAGGCTCGATCGTCATCAAGGGCGACGCCAGCCAGTATGCCGGCGCCACCGGCCGCGGCGGTCTTCTCGTCATCGAGGGCAACGCCTCGTCGCGCTGCGGCATTTCGATGAAAGGCATCGACATCGTCGTGCACGGCAATATCGGCCACATGTCGGCCTTCATGGCGCAGTCCGGCAACCTCGTGGTGCTGGGCGATGCCGGCGACGCGCTGGGCGATTCCATCTACGAGGCGCGGCTCTTCGTGCGCGGCAAGGTGGAGAGCCTCGGCGCCGACTGCATCGCCAAGGAGATGCGGTCCGAGCATATCGAATTGCTGCAGGCCCTGCTCGACAAGGCCGGCGTGACCGGCGTCAAGGCCTCGGAGTTCAAGCGCTACGGCTCGGCCCGCAAACTCTACAATTTCAACATCGATAACGCCGACGCGTATTGAGGCAAGATGACCTACCGCAACCCGCCGACGACGCCGCGCAAATCCGCGACCTTCGACGACTACACGCTTTCCGAAATCCGCCGCGCGGCAGCAACCGGCATTTATGACATCCGCGGCGCCGGCGCCAAACGCAAGCTGCCGCATTTCGACGATCTGCTTTTCCTCGGCGCCTCGATCTCGCGCTATCCGCTCGAAGGCTATCGCGAGCGCTGCGACACCTCGGTGGTGCTCGGCTCGCGCCATGCCAGGAAGCCGATCGAGCTGAAGATCCCGATCACCATCGCCGGCATGAGTTTCGGATCGCTTTCCGGCCCGGCCAAGGAGGCGCTCGGACGCGGCGCCACGCTTTCCGGCACCTCGACCACGACCGGTGACGGCGGCATGACCGAGGAAGAACGCGGGCATTCGAAGACGCTGGTCTATCAGTACCTGCCCTCGCGCTACGGCATGAATCCGCGCGACCTGCGCCGCGCCGACGCCATCGAAGTGGTCGTCGGCCAGGGCGCCAAGCCCGGCGGCGGCGGCATGCTGCTCGGCCAGAAGATTTCGGACCGCGTCGCCGAGATGCGCACGCTGCCCAAGGGCATCGACCAGCGCTCGGCCTCGCGCCATCCCGACTGGACCGGGCCGGACGATCTCGAGATCAAGATCCTCGAGCTGCGCGAGATCACCGACTGGGAAAAGCCGATCTACGTCAAGGTCGGCGGCGCCCGCCCCTACTATGACACCGCGCTCGCGGTGAAGGCCGGCGCCGATGTCGTGGTGGTCGACGGCATGCAGGGCGGCACGGCTGCCACCCAGGAAGTGTTCATCGAGAATGTCGGCCAGCCGACGCTTGCCTGCATCCGGCCGGCGGTACAGGCGCTGCAGGACCTCGGCATGCACCGCAAGGTGCAGCTCATTGTCTCGGGCGGCATCCGTAATGGCGCCGATGTCGCCAAGGCGCTGGCGCTCGGCGTCGACGCGGTGTCGATCGGAACGGCGGCACTGGTCGCGCTTGGCGACAATGATCCCCGCTGGGAGGCGGAGTACAGTGCGCTCGGCACCACGGCCGGCGCCTATGACGACTGGCACGAGGGTCGCGATCCGGCCGGCATCACCACGCAGGATCCCGAGCTGATGAAGCGGGTCGACCCGATCGCGGCCGGACGGCGGCTGGCGAACTACCTCAAGGTGATGACGCTCGAAGCGCAGACGATTGCCCGCGCCTGCGGCAAGAATAGTCTGCACAATCTCGAGCCCGAGGATCTCGTCGCGCTCTCGATCGAAGCCGCCGCCATGGCCGGCGTGCCTTTAGCCGGTACCAACTGGATACCGGGGAAGAACGGCTTCTAGGACAAACTTCCAAGACACATAAGCGAGGAACTACATAATGGGGAACGATCTCGCCGCATTCGCCAAGGAGAACGGCGTCAAATATTTCATGATCTCCTACACCGACCTGTTCAGCGGGCAGCGTGCCAAGCTGGTACCGGCGCAGGCGATCGCCGACATGCAGAAGGACGGCGCAGGATTTGCCGGCTTCGCCACATGGCTCGACCTGACGCCGGCGCATCCGGACATGCTGGCGGTGCCGGATCCGGCTTCGGTCATCCAACTACCGTGGAAGAAGGATGTCGCCTGGGTAGCCGCCAACTGCATCATGGACGACAAAGAGGTCGACCAGGCGCCGCGCAACACGCTGAAGCGGCTGATCGACGAAGCCGCCCGCGACGGCATGCATGTCAAGACCGGCGTCGAGGCCGAGTTCTTCCTGATCTCGCCCGACGGCAAGGCGATCTCCGACGAATACGATACAGCCTCGAAACCCTGCTACGACCAGCAGGCGGTGATGCGGCGCTACGACGTCATCGCCGAGATCTGCGACCATATGCTGGCGCTGGGCTGGGGCCCGTACCAGAACGACCATGAGGACGCCAACGGCCAGTTCGAGATGAACTGGATGTTCGATCACGCGCTGGCGACCGCCGACAAGCACTCCTTCTTCAAGTTCATGGTCAAGTCGATCGCCGAAAAGCACGGCTTGCGCGCGACGTTCATGCCCAAGCCCTTCCAGGGCCTGACCGGCAATGGCTGCCATGCGCACATCTCGGTGTGGGACGAGACCGGCAAGACCAATGTCTTTGCCGACAATTCGGAAGAGCTCGGCCTGTCTGCCAAGGGCAGGAACTTCCTCGGCGGCATCATGAAGCATGCCTCCGCGCTTGCCGCGATCACCAACCCGACGGTCAATTCCTACAAGCGCATCAACGCGCCGCGCACCATTTCGGGCGCGACCTGGGCGCCGAACACGGTGACCTGGACCGGCAACAACCGCACGCACATGGTGCGCGTGCCCGGGCCTGGCCGTTTCGAATTGCGCCTGCCGGACGGCGCCGCCAATCCGTATTTGCTGCAGGCCGTCATCATCGCTGCCGGCCTCGACGGCATCCGCTCGAAGGCCGACCCCGGCAAGCGCTACGACATCGACATGTATCAGCTCGGCCATACCGTTACGGACGCGCCGAAACTGCCGCTCAACCTGCTCGATGCGCTGCGCGAATTCGACAAGGACAAATCGCTCAAGGCGGCGCTGGGTGAGGAATTCTCGTCGGCATATCTAAAGCTGAAGCAGCAGGAATGGAATTCCTATGCTTCGCACTTCACGCAGTGGGAGCGCGACCACACGCTGGATATCTGATATCTCGGCGGTGCGAGCGACCTCGGAATGAACTGATGAAATATTCGATCTTCTCGCTCGCCCGCGCCGCCCTTTCCGGCCACAAGAACTGGCAGCCGACCTGGCGCGACGCAGCGCCCAAGGACCGCTATGACGTGGTGATCATCGGCGGCGGCGGCCACGGCCTCGCCACCGCCTGGTTCCTCGCCAGCGAGTTCGGCATCCGCAATGTCGCGGTGCTGGAAAAGGGCTGGATCGGCTCCGGCAATGCCGGCCGCAACACCACCATCATCCGCTCCAATTACGGCCTTCCCGGCAACACCGGCTTCTACGAATTGTCGATGAAGCTGTGGGAGCGGATGGAGCAGGACCTCAACTATAACGCGATGGTCAGCCAGCGCGGCGTGCTCAACCTCTATCACTCCGACGCGCAGCGCGATGCTTTCGCCCGGCGCGGCAACACCATGCGCATCAACGGCATCGACGCCGAACTGCTCGACCAGGCGGCGCTGCGCAAGACGCTGCCGTTCCTGAATTTCGACAATGCGCGCTTCCCCGTACAGGGCGGACTGCTGCAGCGGCGCGGCGGCACGGCTCGACACGATGCGGTCGTGTGGGGCTACGCGCATGCGGCGAGCGAACTCGGCGTCGACATCATCCAGAATTGCGAGGTTACCGGCTTCACGCGCGACGCCAACGGCAAGGTCACCGGCGTCGAGACCTCGCGCGGCAAGATCGGCGCCGGCAAGGTCGGCATGGCGGTGGCCGGCTCCTCGTCACGGGTCGCGGCTATGGCAGGTCTTCGCCTGCCGATCGAAAGCCATGTGCTGCAGGCCTTCGTCTCCGAAGCGATCAAGCCGCTCATCCCCGGCGTCATGACCTTCGGCGCCGGACACTTCTATGTCAGCCAGTCGGACAAGGGCGGGCTGGTCTTCGGCGGCGACATCGACGGCTACAATTCCTATGCCCAGCGCGGCAATCTGCCGGTGGTCGAAGATGTCTGCGAGGGCGGCATGGCGCTGATCCCGATGATCGGCCGTGTGCGGCTCTTACGTCAGTGGGGCGGCATCATGGACATGTCGATGGATGGCTCGCCGATCATCGACAAGAGCCCGGTGGACGGCCTCTACATCAATGCCGGCTGGTGCTATGGCGGCTTCAAGGCGACGCCCGGCTCGGGCTTGGTCTTCGCCCACCTCATCGCCCGCGATCAATCGCACAAGGAAGCCGCGCTTTTCCGCCTCGACCGCTTCCAGCGCGGCGCCATGATCGACGAGAAGGGCCAGGGCGCCCAACCGAACCTGCATTAGAGATAGAGCATGATGTTATCCAAAAACCGCTCCACACTTTTTGGCATCATGCTCTGAGGACAGCCGGAAACCGATGCGCATTACCTGTCCCTTCTGCGGCGAACGCGAACTCGGCGAGTTCACCTATCTCGGCGACGCCAAGCCGCAACGTCCCGCGGCCGATGCCGGCGAGGACGCCGTCTACGATTACGTCTACCTGCGCGACAACGTCGCCGGCGTGATGAGCGAGCACTGGTACCATGGCGGCGGCTGCCGGGCCTGGCTGAAGGTCATCCGCAACACGCTGACGCATGAGATTTCGGCCGTCGAGCCGGCGGCGGGCGCCGGTGCCTCCAAGGTTGGTGCGTGATGCGCGGCAATCAGGCAAACCGGCTGAACAATGGCGGTCTTATCGACCGCTCGGCCCCGCTCAGCTTTCGCTTCGACGGCAAGACATTCTCGGGCTTCAAGGGTGACACGCTGGCGTCCGCGCTGGTCGCCAACGGCGTCAAGCTCGTCGGCCGCTCGTTCAAGTATCACCGCCCACGCGGCATCCTGACGGCGGGCTCGGAAGAGCCGAACGCGCTGGTCGAATTGCGCAGCGGCGCAAGGCGCGAGGCGAACACCAAGGCGACGACGGCCGAACTCTATGAGGGCCTCGAGGCAGCCAGCCAGAACCGCTGGCCGTCGCTCAATTTCGACGTGATGTCGGTCAACCAGCTGTTCGCGCCGATCTTCGTCGCCGGCTTCTACTACAAGACCTTCATGTGGCCGGCGAAGTTCTGGGAGGCGATCTACGAGCCTGCGATCCGGCGCGCCGCCGGTCTCGGCCGCGCAGCGCAGGTTTCCGACCCCGACCACTATGACAAGGCCTGGGCGCATTGCGACGTGGTGATCGCCGGTTCTGGCCCGGCGGGCCTGGCGGCTGCCCTTGCCGCCGCGCGCTGCGGCGCGCGCGTCATCCTGTGCGAAGAGGATTTCGTCCTCGGCGGCCGCCTGCTCGCCGATGGCGGCACGATCGACGGATTGCCGGCCGCCGAATGGGTCGCCCGCGCGGTCACCGAACTGGCGGCGATGCCGGATGTGCGCGTCATGACGCGCACGACTTTGTTCGGCGTCTATGACGGTGGCACCTATGGTGCGATCGAGCGCGTCAATGACCATCTGCCGGTGCCGCCGGAACATCAGGTGCGCCAGCGGCTGTGGCGCATCGTGGCCAAGCGCTGCGTGGTCGCGGCCGGATCGATCGAACGTCCGATCGTCTTTGCCGGCAACGACACGCCCGGCGTGATGATGGCGTCGGCCATGCGCAGCTACATCAACCGCTACGCCGCCACGCCGTCCCGGCGGATCGCGCTGTTCACCAACAACGAGGATGGCTGGCGCACGGCCGAAACGGCGATCGCCGCCGGACTGCAGGTCGCGGCGGTGATCGATGCGCGGCCGGACGTTTCGCCGGCGCATCGCTCGCTGGCCAGCAAGGGCGGCTTCCCAGTGCTGCACGGCGCCGTCAGCGGCGTCGATGGCGGCAAGGGCGGCGTGCGCAAGATTTCCGTCGCGCTGACCGGCGGCGCGCGAGCCGAGGTCGAGGCGGACGGGCTAGGCGTGTCCGGCGGTTGGAACCCGGCGGTCGGGCTCACCTCCTATCATCGCGGCCGGCCGAAATGGCGCGACGACATAGCCGCCTTCGTGCCGGACGGCGCGCCGCCCGGCATGGTCGCGGCGGGCGCGGCCAACGGCGCTTTCGGACTTGGCGCCTGCCTGCGCGAAGGGTTTGAAGCCGGCGCTGCCGCGGCACGCGATGCCGGACGCAGCGGCAATATCGGATCGATGCCGGTCGCCGACGACGAAGCCTTTTCGATCACCCCGCTCTGGCATGTCGCCGGCAAGGGCAAGGCCTTCGTCGACCAGCAGCACGACGTTACCGCTTCCGATGTCGAGCTGGCGCAGCGCGAGGGTTTTCAATCGGTCGAGCACCTGAAGCGCTACACGACGCTCGGCATGGCGACCGACCAGGGCAAGACGTCGAATGTCGCCGGCCTCGCCATCATGGCCGCGGTCAGCGGCAAATCCATTCCCGAGACCGGCACGACGATCTACCGGCCGCCTTACGTGCCGGTCGCCATCGGCGCCTTTGCCGGCCACCACCGCGACGAGAATTTCCATGCGACCCGGCTGACGCCCTCGCATCACTGGGCGGCCGAACAGGGCGCAGTGTTTGTCGACACCGGCCTTTGGAAGCGCGCGCAGTGGTACCCCCGCGCGGGCGAGAAGGACTGGCTGGAATCGGTCACCCGCGAGGTGAAGGCCGTGCGCAACGGCGTCGGCTTCTGCGATGTCTCGACGCTCGGCAAGATCGACGTGCATGGGCCAGACGCCGGCACCTTCCTCGACCGCGTCTACATCAACGCCTTCTCCAGCCTCGCCGTCGGCAAGGCGCGTTACGGGCTGATGCTGCGCGAAGACGGCATCGTCTACGACGACGGCACGACCTCGCGTTTGGCCGAGGACCATTATTTCCTCACCACCACCACGGCGAAGGCCGGGCTGGTGATGCAGCACCTGGAATTCTGCCGGCAGGTGCTGTTCCCCGAACTTGACGTGCAGCTGACCTCGGTCTCCGACCAGTGGGCGCAGTTCTCGATCGCCGGGCCGAAGACACGTGACCTGCTCAAAGAGATCGTCGATCCGGCCGAGGACCTGTCGAACGAAGGCTTCCCGTTCATGGGCGCGCGCGAGGTCAAGCTGCGCGGCGGCCAGAAGGCAAGGCTGTTCCGCATTTCCTTCTCCGGCGAGATGGCGTTCGAGATTTCGGTGCCGGCGCGTTACGGCGAGGCCATGGCGCGCAATCTGATGATCGCGGGAAAACCGTTTGGCGTGACGCCCTACGGCACCGAGGCGCTCGGCGTGATGCGCATCGAAAAGGGCCACGTCGCCGGACCGGAACTCAACGGCACCACCACGGCGGGCGATCTCGGCCTGGGCAAGATGATGTCGACCAAGAAGGATTTCATCGGCCGCGTCATGGCCGGTCGCGAGGCGCTGGTCGCGCCCAGCCGGCAGGTGGTCGTCGGCATCAAGCCGACCGACAAGGCGCGCCGTCTGCGCTCCGGCGCGCATATCATTCCGAAGGGCGAGACCCCCGGCCCCGACAACGACCAGGGCTATGTCACCTCGGTCTGCTTCTCGCCGGTGCTCGACCAGTGGATCGGGCTCGGCCTTGTCGAGCGCGGCCGCGAGCGCATCGGCGAGATCGTGCGGGCGCATGATCCGCTGCGCGGCGAGGACTATGATGTCGAGCTCTGCAATTCCGTCTTCTACGATCCGGATGGAGGGCGCCAGCGTGGCTGATTTTTCCTGGGATGTCCGCAGCCCGCTCGACCGCGCGCTGGTCGCCGGCGCTTACGGCGCGCAAGGCGAAGCCGGCGTTTCGCTGACCGAGATCCGCAATTTCGACCTCGTGCAGGTCATGGCGCGGCGCGGCAAGGCCGCCGAGATGGCGAAGGCCGCAAAGACGCGCTTCGGCGTTGCCGCGCCGGAAACGCCCAGGGCGGTCGACGCGGCCGACGCGACACTGATCTGGTCGGGACCCGGCCAGTTCCTCGTGCTGTCCAAAGGCGGCAAGTACACGATGGATGGGCTTGCGCCTGTCTTTGCCGGCTCGGCCTCGCTGTCCGACCAGTCGCATGCGCGGGCGCTGATCAGCGTCTCTGGCGAGAAGGCGCGCGCGATGCTTGCGAAGCAGTCGTCGATCGATCTGCATCCGGATGTGTTCGGCGTCGGCGCGGCGGCTGCCACATCGATGGATCATACCAGCGTCACGCTGTGGCGCGGTGACGACCTGGCGGACGGACGCGCCGTGTTCAATCTCCTGGTGTTCGCGACCTTCGCGGAGAGCCTGTGGCACACGATTCTGGACTCGGCTGCCGAGTATGGCGTCACGATCAACCATTCCGAAGAGTTGGCATAGCGACACGCCTTTCCCTTCTCGCCTTGCCAAACGCCATCGCCCTGCTATTCTCTCAGCGAAAATAATTTTACACACAGGCAAACTTGTTTCTCGCTCGGAGGAGGGTTTGAGATGAGCCAGTCGCCCTACCCCGCCGTCCTGTCCGGACCGCCCCGTCCAAGCCTGATCCTGAGGCCCGGCCAGATCGCGTTGCCGCCGGGGATGGAACGCTATACCGTGCAGGGCAACGGCGCGGTGCTGATCGACGTCGAGGCCGGCGACAGCGTCAGCGTGACCAATGTCGAGGGTGGGCAGCCCTGCGAGCTTCTGGCCTGGGATACATCCGGCACGACCGATCCCGGCATTTTCGGAGAACGGTCGAACAGCAATGCAGCCGGCATCAAGGCGCTGCTCGCCGAGGGCGACGACAGCCTTTCGGCGCTGCGCCTCAGCCTCGAGCGTCGCAAGGTAGAGCTCGACCAGCCAAAGGCCGTGCGCGTGTTCGGCGGCGCCACGCCAGCCGGCACCGAGCAGAGCTTTTCCGTCCAGCGCGACGGCGCGCTGCTGATCGCGGCGCCGGGCGGGCCGATGCTGGTCGACGGCCACAACACGGCGACGCCGCTCACCGTCCTGGTGCGCCGCGCCACGATCCGGCTGAAGACAAGGTCGCAGCTTCCCGATCCGCTCGCCGATCCGGTGCTCGATCTCAGAGTGCATTCGGCGACCGCCGAATCCTATTTCGTCAAGGCCGGCGACTATCTGCAAATCATCGATGTCGATGGCCGGCAATGCACCGACTTCCAGTGTTTTTCGGCGCGCAAGCTGGACAAGGACCGCGACCTGCCGCTCGACGTGACGACGACCCGCACGCTGATGGGCTCGGCCTATCCGATGCCCGGCCTGCATTCGAAATATTACGACCAGGACATGGAGCCGCTGGTCGAGGTGGTGCAGGACACATGCGGGCGGCACGACGCTTTCGCACTCGCCTGCGCCGCCAAATATTACGACGATATCGGCTATCCCGGCCACACCAACTGCTCTGAGAATTTCAACAAGGCGCTGTCGGACAAAGGCGTGACGCCCCGCGCGGGCTGGATGGCGATCAACTTCTTCTTCAACACGGCGATCGACGCGCATGGCGTGATGGCGTCGGACGAGCCGTGGTCGCGGCCGGGCGACTACGTGCTGCTCAGGGCGCTCACCGACATCGTCTGCGTGTCCTCGGCCTGCCCGGACGACACGACGCCCGCCAATGGCTGGGACCTCACCGACATCCATGTGCGCAGCTATTCCGGCCAGCACAAATTCTCGCGAGCGATCGCCAGACGCATGAAGCCCTACTCGGAACCGAAAATGACCCGCGAGACAGCCTTTCATTCGAGCTTTGCCAAACACACGCGCGACTTCGTCGAATACCGGGGCTATTGGCTCGCCAATTCCTTCGCCAAGGAAGGTCCGATCGCCGAATACTGGGCCTGCCGGCAGGCGGCCGTGATCATGGACCTGTCGCCGCTGCGCAAGTTCGAGGTCACCGGGCCGGATGCCGAAGCGCTGCTGCAATACACGCTGACGCGCGACGTCAAGAAGCTCGGCGTCGGCCAGGTCGTCTATACGGCGATGTGTTACGAGCATGGCGGCATGATCGACGACGGCACGCTGCTCAGGCTCGGCAAGGACAATTTCCGCTGGGTCGGCGGCGACGATCTTTCCGGCGAATGGCTGCGCGAGACGGCAAAAAAACTCGACCTCAACGTGCTGGTGCGCTCCTCCACCGACCAGATGCACAACATCGCCGTGCAGGGACCGAAGAGCCGCGACATATTGAAGGAGGTCGTCTGGACCTCGCCGGTGCAGCCCTCGATCGGCGAGCTCGAATGGTTCCGTTTCGCGGTCGCGCGCATCGGCGGCGGCAACGGCATTCCGGTCGTGGTCTCGCGCACCGGCTATACGGGCGAGCTCGGCTACGAGATCTGGTGCCATCCGCGCGACGCCGAAAAGGTGTTCGACGCCGTCTGGGAAGCCGGGCAGCCGCACGGGCTGAAGCCGATGGGCCTGCAGGCGCTCGACATGGTGCGCATCGAGGCCGGGCTGATCTTCGCCGGTTACGAATTTTCCGACCAGACCGATCCGTTCGAGGCAGGCATCGGCTTCACCGTGCCGCTCAAGACCAAGGCCGACGACTTCATCGGCCGCGACGCGCTGATCCGGCGCAAGGAGCACCCGCAGCACAAGCTCGTCGGGCTCGATATCGACGCCAATGTCGCGGTCGGCCATGGCGACTGCGTCCATGTCGGCCGCGCCCAGATCGGCGTCGTCACCTCCGGCATGCGTTCGCCGGTGCTCGGCAAGACCATCGCGCTGGCGCGGCTCGACGTCACCCACGCGGAGATCGGCACGGAGGTCGAGATCGGCAAGCTCGACGGCCATGCCAAGCGGCTGCCGGCGCGTGTCGTCGCCTTCGCCCATTACGATCCGCAGAAGACCAAACCGCGTTCCTAAAAAGCCGGTTTCTGAAAGACTCCCAAGGCGGATCCGGCCCTCGCCGGCCGCCACCAGCGGCGGTCGGGTCAATGTTTCGCAAGCGTGATGTGCATGACATTCACAAAACGCTTGACGCGAAAGCGCGCCGGATCAATCTTCACTCTTAAGAAAAAAATACGACTGAGTGGAAACACGACGGGTCGACGCTGATTTGCCGGGGAGCAAGCTTCGCGAGAGCCGAAGCGTCGCTGGCGGGGAACAACAAAAAGGGGAAGACACAAGATATGAGCACGATAAGCACGGCCCTCGAGCAGCCTGCCGAAAGCAAGCTGCTCAGGCATATCGACTGGCGTGGCGCCTTCTGGGTGGCAAGCGGCGTTCCAGCGCTGGTCCTGTTCTCGATCGGCGGCATTGCCGGGACGACCGGAAAGCTCGCCTTCCTGATCTGGACAGTGTCCATGATCATGGGTTTCCTGCAATCCTTCACCTATGCCGAGATCGCCGGCCTGTTTCCGAACAAGTCGGGCGGAGCCTCGATCTACGGCGCTACCGCCTGGTTGCGCTACTCGAAATTCATCGCGCCACTGTCGGTGTGGTGCAACTGGTTCGCCTGGACGCCGGTGCTGTCGCTCGGCTGTTCGATCGCGGCCGCCTATATCCTCAACGCGCTGGCGCCGGTGCCGATCTTCACCGACACCTCGCCGGAAGTGATCGCCTATATCGCCGCGCATGCCGGAACCGCACCCGCCGACGCGATCGCCGCGGCCACGGCCGCCGCGACACCGGCGATCCGCACATGGTCGCTGTGGGGCCACACGCTCGGCCCGGTGTCGTTCACCTTCAACGCCACCTTCTTCATCGGCGCGGTACTGATGCTGATCATCTTCTCGATCCAGCATCGCGGCATCCTCGGCACGGCCAGTGTGCAGAAATATATCGGCCTGCTCGTCATCATCCCGATGCTGATCGTCGGCGTCGTGCCAATCTTCACCGGCCAGATCGACTGGGCGAATTTCTCGCCGCTGGTGCCGCTGGCCGCCGCTTATGCGCCCGATCCCGGCTCGTGGAACATTGCCGGCTGGACGCTTGCCCTCGGCGGCATGTTCATCGCCGCATGGTCGACCTACGGCTTCGAAACCGCGGTCTGCTACACGTCGGAATTCAAGAACCCCGGCACCGATACCTTCAAGGCGATCTTCTACTCCGGCCTGCTCTGCATGCTCTTGTTCATCCTGGTACCCTTTACCTTCCAGGGCGTGCTGGGCTTGAACGGCATGCTGGCGACACCGATCGTCGACGGCTCGGGCGTCGCCGACGCGCTGGCCGGCATGGTCGGCGGCGGCAAGCTGATCCACAGCCTGCTGGTGATGCTGATGATCCTGGCGCTGGTGCTGTGCATCATGACGGCGATGGCCGGCTCTTCGCGCACGCTCTACCAGGGCTCGGTCGACGGCTGGCTGCCGCGCTATCTCAGCCATGTCAACGAGCATGGCGCGCCGACGCGGGCCATGTGGACCGACCTCTGCTTCAACCTGATCGTGCTGGCCATCGCCTCGGCCGACGCGACGAGCTTCTTCTTCATTCTCGCCGTGTCGAATTGCGGCTACATCATCTTCAACTTCCTCAACCTCAATGCCGGCTGGATCCACCGCATCGACAATGGCCATATCAATCGGCCGTGGAAGGCGCCGACCTGGCTGCTCGGCATCGGCGCGATCTTCGCCTATGTCAACGCGATCTTCATGGGCGCCGGCGCCAAGGTGTGGAACCCGATGGCGCTGTGGGCCGGCCTGATCACGGCGGCGCTGATCATCCCGGTGTTCTGCTTCCGTCACTACATCCAGGACAAGGGCAAGTTCCCCGATCACATGCTGGCCGACCTCGGCATGGCGGGCGCCGACCTCTCGGTCAAGAAAGCGGGCATGCTGCCTTACCTGACGCTGATCGCCGGCGTGGCGGTGATGCTGATCGCCAACTGGGTGTTCGTCATCTAATATGGCAATTGAAAGAGACGGGCGCGCCTCGGCGCGCCCGTTTCATTTCATTTGGCGCCAGTAAGCGAAGACTGACCGGCGCATGGCGTCGTCAAGACGTGGTTGCCCGTACATGCAGATCATCCGCCACCGTCCGATGACGATGGCAGATGATTCCAGGTTGCCACCTTATTCCGCGGCCAGGGCCAGCTGCGGCCGTTCGATGCCTTCGATCTTCTCCGGCTCAGGCGCCTGCTCGTCGGTCTTGGCCTTTTTCGGCGCGCGGCCGAAGAACAGGGCGTAGCCGGCAGGCAGCACCAGGATGGTGAGCACGGTGGCGACCAGGATGCCGCCCATCATGGCGTAGGCGAGCGGCCCCCAGAAGACGGCGCGCGAGATCGGGATCAGCGCCAGCACGGCGGTCAGCGCCGTCAGCATGATCGGCCGGAAGCGGCGCACGGCAGCACCCACGATCGCTTCCGATCGCTCCATGCCGGCCGCGATATCCTGGTCGATCTGGTCGACCAGGATGATCGAGTTGCGCATGATGATGCCGAGCAGCGCGATGACGCCGAGGATGGCGACGAAGCCGAACGGCGCGCCGCTGATCAGCAGCGCAGCGGCGGCGCCGATGATGCCCAGCGGGCCAGTGGCCAGCACCAGCATCGATTTGCCGAAATGCTGCAGCTGGACCATCAGGAGCACGACGATGATGGCGAGCATGATCGGCGCCTTGGCGGCGATCGAGGCCTGGCTCTCGGCCGAATCCTCGGCGCCGCCCTGGATTTCGACCTTGTAGCCGGGCGCCAGGCCGGCGCGCAGGTCCTTCATGTCGTTGTACATCTTGGTGACGACGTCGTTCGACTGCACGCCGTCTGGCAGCGTGGCGCGCACGCTGATCGTCGGCAGGCGGTCGCGCCGCCATTCGGTGCCTTGCTCCATGACGGGCACGACCTTGGCCACCTGCGACAATGGCACCGAGCCGCCGAAGTCGGTCGGGATGTAGACGGAGTCGACCGAGGACAGCAGCTTGCGGGTCGCGTCCGGCTCGCGGGCGACGATCGAGACCGTCTCCTCGCCGTCGCGGAAGTCGTCGAGCGGCGCGCCGGACATGGTGGCCTGCAGCATCTGGCGGATGCGCTGCGAGGTGACGCCAAGGGCGCGAGCGCGATCCTGGTCGATCACCAGCTTCATCGCCGGCACCGGTTCCAGCCAGTCGTCATGGATGGCGCCGAGCAGCGGGTTGGCCTGGAACTTCGCCTTCACCTCGTCGGCGATGCGGCGCACTTCCTTGCGGTCCGGGCCCATGACGCGCATCTGCACCGGCCAGCCCGTCGGCGGACCGAGGAAGAGACGGTCGACCTTGCCGCGGATCGAGGGGAAGTCCTGCGCCAGGATCTTGCGCATCTTGACGATCAGCCGCTCGCGCGCTGGCTCGTCCTTGGCCATCACCAGGAGCTGGGCGAAGTTCGGGTTGCGGAGCTGCTGGTCGAGCGGCAGGAAGAAGCGGGGCGCCCCTTCGCCGATATAGGTGGCGATGAAGCGCTTGTCCGGATCGTCCGCCATCTTGCCTTCAAACGACTTGGCCTGGTTTTCGACTTCCTTGATCGAGGTGCCTTCCGGCAGCCACAGGTCGACCAGGATTTCCGGGCGCGAGGATTGCGGGAAGAAGTTCTGCGGGATGAATTGGAAGGCCCAGAGGCTGGTGGCGAAGGTGACCAGCGTCATCACCAGAACGATGATGCGGTGGCGCACGGCCCAGGCGACGGTCGCGCGCAGGCGGCGGTAGAAGCCGGTATCGAAGACATCATGATGGGTGCCGGCATGCTTGCGCTGCTTAAGGATCATGTAGCCCAGCCACGGCGTGAAATAGACCGCGACGAACCACGACACGACGAGCGCGATGCCGACGACATAGAACAGCGTGCGCACATATTCGCCGGCGGTCGAGGCGGCGAAGCCGACCGGGATGAAGCCAGCCGTGGTGATCAGCGTGCCGGTCAGCATCGGGAAAGCGGTCGAGGTGTAGGCGAAGCTTGCCGCCTCGACCTTTACCAGCCCTTCCTCGAGCTTTCGCTCCATCATCTCGACGACGATCATGGCGTCGTCGACCAAAAGACCGAGCGCGATGATGAGCGCGCCGAGCGAGATGCGCTGCAGATCGATACCGATCTCGTACATGATGGCGAAGGTGGCGGCCAGGACCAGCGGGATGGCGATGGCGATCACCAGGCCCGAGCGCCAACCGATCGACAGCAGCGAGACTGCAAGCACGATGAGCAGTGCCTCGCCGAGCGCCTCCATGAACTCGCTCACCGCGTCCTTGACGACCTGGGGCTGGTCAGAGATCTGGTCGACCGACACGCCGTAAGGCAGCCCCGCCTCGAAGCGCTGATAGGTCGCCTCGACATCCTTGCCGACGTCCCTGACGTTAAAACCCTTGGCCATGACGACGCCGAGCTGGACGCTCTCATGGCCGTTGAAGAGGTATTTGTTGTCGTAAGGATCCTGAAGGCCGGAAGAGACCGTGGCGATGTCGCCGAGGCGCGTCACCTGACTGCCGGAGCGCAGCCTGAGCTCGCGGATGTCGGCGGCCTTGGTGACGTCGCCCTCGACCGAGATGCGCACCGAACGCAGGCCGGTGTCGACGGAGCCCGCCGGATCGACGGCATTCTGCCCCTTCACGGCGTTCTGCAGGTCGACAATGGTCAGGCCGCGCTCGGCCAGCGCCTTGGACGAGACGTCGATATAGATCTTCTCCGGCTGGTCGCCGATGATGACGGCCTTTTCGACGCCAGGCGTCGTCAACAGCATGTCGCGCGCCTGGATGGCGAATTTCTTCAGCTCCGGATAGGTGAAGCCGTCGCCGCTGATCGAATGCAGCGTGATGAAAGTGTCGCCGAACTCGTCGTTGAAATAGGGGCCGAGCAGGCCCTGCGGCAATTCATTGGCGATGTCGCCGACCTTCTTGCGCACCTGGTAGAAGGCATCTTTCACTTCCTCGGCATTGGTGTCGCCCTTGACCTGCAAGGTGATGATGGCGCTGCCGGCGCGGGTGTAGGAGCGGACGAAATCGAGATGCGGCGTTTCCTGCAGCTTGCGCTCGATCTTGTTGACGACCTGGTCCTCCATGTCCTGGATCGAGGCTCCGGGCCAGACCGCCTGCACCACCATGACGCGGAAGGTGAAATCCGGGTCTTCCTTCTGGCCCATGCGCATCAGGCCGAGCGCGCCGGCCAGGATGATCAGCCCGAACAGGAAGCGGGCGATGCTCGGATGTCCGATCGCCCAGCGCGAAAGGTTGAAGGGCCGCTTTTCAGTGCTGCTGTCGGTGGTGGTCATGGCACACGTCCAGTCCAATTGATCGGCAAGGCACGCTCGCTTGGCATGCCGCTTCTAAGTTCGGTGGGCTTCCGGGCGGCGGGACCCCTCAAGCGGAGAGAGACTCGCAAATCGCGCTGGACGCGGCACTGCTGCGGGGGAGCCAACATGCCGGCATCTCACGATCGGGCGTTCGCCGCCCGGAACCCATGCCCTCCCCGGCTCGCGGCTTGACGCAGCGAGAGCGGGAAAGGCGTCTGTTGCGCCTGACTTCAGGTCTTAGTTCGATGCATGTCGTTGTCCCAAAACCGCTTCGCACTTTTGGGCGACAAGCATCAGTGCAGGCTGCTGGTGGTCGCGACGTCATCCGCCGAGGCGGATTGCTGGGCGTCGCCGGAAAGCTTGACCTTCAGGTTTTCGGTCATGAACTGGGTGCCGGCCGCGACCACCACGTCGCCCTGTTTCAGGCCGTCGGCCACGGCGACGCCGTCGGCGGTGAAGTTGGCGACCTTGATCGGACGGGGATGCACCGTGTCGGAGGCGCGATCGACCGTCCAGACGATCTGCTTGCCGTCCTTCTCGGTCATCGCGGTCAGCGGGATCGATACCAGTTGCGCCTTGCTGCCGACGGTCGCCTGGACATTGGCAGTCATGCCGAGCAGCACGCGCGGATCGTTGGGGAGCGAAACCCGGACGGCGAAGGTGCGCGACTGCGGATCGGCGCTGCCGGCGACTTCACGGACCTTGCCGTCAAGGGTGAGCCCTTCGTCCGACCAGAAGTTCGCCTTGACCTCCTTGCCGGGCTTGAAGCCTGCGATATCCATCTCCGGCACCGCGATCGACACTTCCTTCTCGCCGTCGACCGCGACGGTCATCACCGGCGTGCCGGCGGCGACCACCTGGCCGACATCAGCGGAGATGGCGGTGACGATGCCGTTCTTGCTGGCCTTCAGATCGGCGTATTGAACCTGGTTCTGCGCCTGAGCCAGCGTCGAACGGGCGGCATCGCGGGTCGCCACCGCCTGGTCGTAGGTCAGCCGCGCCTGGTCGAGCTGCGACTTCGGCGCGAAATTCTTGGCGTAGAGCTGCTCGGCGCGCTTCTTGGCGAGGTCGACGGTCTCGACCTGGCGCTCGGCGGCGTCGAGGCTGGCCGCGGCGCTCTTCACCGACAATTCGTAGTCGGCAGGATCGACGCGGGCGAGCACGTCGCCCTCATTCACATGCTGGCCGATATCGACCAGACGCTCGGTGACCTTGCCGGCGATGCGGAAGCCGAGATTCATCTCGGTGCGGGCGCGTACCGAACCGGAATAATCAAGCTGACGGGTGGTCTGCGCCTCGCCGATCTCGACCACCTTCACCGGCCGGACGACTTCCTGGACGACCTCGGCCTTCTCCTGGCTGCAGCCGGCGAGGCTGAGCACTGCTGCGACGATGGCGGCGCTTGGGAGGCCGGCGGCCGGCAGCCTGCGGAGGATGGAACTGGACAATGACACCTTAGCACTCCCGAACTGGAGATGATCGTCTGCCGGCACCCGGCGGACAGCTTCTATTTCAAGGCCCTGATGGCGTAGTCGATAAGTTCGTCGGGCATCGCCCGATTGGTCTTGGCAAGGCACTGCGCCACCATCTGCGGATGGCAGAGAATGACTGTGGCGGCGCCGAAACAGCGCGAAGCCGTCTCGGGATCCTGCTCCCTGAACTCGCCGGCCTCGATGCCCTCGCGGATCACCTCGGCGTAGAGGTCGTGGATGCTGTTGACATGCTTGTCGATGACGCCCCAATCGCGCTCCAGCGCGACGATCACCATCTCATGCACCTTCTCCTGGTCGAGCATGACCTCCAGCGTCATCTTGTACTGGGCATGGATGTAGCGGCGCAGGCGCTCCTCGGCGCTGATCGGCAGGTGCATGATCTCGTAGGCCATCTTGTAGCTGGCGCCGAGCATGCGGCCGCAGACGGCCTGGTGGATTTCGACCTTGGAGGCAAAGAAGCGGTAGATGTTGGCCGGCGACATGCCGAGTTCGCGGGCGATGTCGGCGACGTTGGTCTTGCCGTAGCCGTAGTGGCGGAACAGGCGCTCGGCGCAGTCGAGAATGCGCGTCACATTCTCCTGTCTGGCGGGGTCTGCCACGATGTTGGCGGCTTCTGACATGGCGCTTTCGTTTTACGAGTGACGAATTTCAATTTTCGTCAATCGTAAAGCGAAGGCGACGGGGAGTCAACGCGAAATCGACGTACACGTATAATTGGTGACAGATGGTGACAGTTGCGAGGGTCTGCGGTGTGATGAGAAAGAGATTATTCTTAAGCGCAGCGATCCTTCGCACCCCCCTCTGTCCTGCCGGACATCTCCCCCGCAAGG